>JBDQII010000053.1:0-16780 GCA_040264395.1 Verrucomicrobiota bacterium | reverse complement strand
TGTTACGGTCAGCATCTGTAAACATACGTGCGGAACCGTTGGTCACAAATAAATCAACCCAGCTGTCATTATCAAAATCTGCAAGTTTGACAGCCCAGGTCCAATCCGTTTTCGCCACATTGGCCAGGAACGCGGTTTCCATGAATTTTTTTGTTCCCGTGTTCAGGAAAAGGGTGTTCCGCATGGTTTGACGAGGGTGTGCATTTTCAAGAAACCATCTGCGATCCCCCATTTCACCTTGAGTGATAATACTTTTGTAATGGGTGGTTGCAGCCATGTCGGCGCTCATGAAATCGAGCAATCCATCATTATTGATATCCGCGCAATCGGCTCCCATCGAGGACCAGGTTGTATAGGGCATGACGTCGGCAATGACATCGGTGAATGAGCCATTCCCATTGTTGTGATAAAGGTGATCTGGGTCCGTGAAATCGTTGCCGACGTAAAGATCGAGCAATCCGTCCTCATTGTAATCCCACCAAGTTGCAGAGAAACCGTGTCCGCTTTCGGTGATACCAGCCTCGGCGCTGATATCGGTAAACGTTCCGTTGCCGTTATTCCTGAACAAACGATCCGGGCGCCCACATGTATCAGCCGTGTAGCCGTTGGGGCCTGTTTGCCGGAGGTGGTAGTATTTCTCAAAGGCAGGTAAGATATAGGGACGACCATTCTTGACACCCACGGGAGGTCGTGACGGACGACCACCGGATTGAACGTAACGGTAAGTCAACACATACACATCCAGGTCTCCGTCATTGTCAAAATCAGCGAATGCCGGCATCAGGCTTGCGTCCACCATATCCAGTCCGTAAGAGGCAGCAGATTCCTTAAAGGGCTTATTGGCTCCCTGGTTGATGAACAGTTGATTGGGAGCGTCATAATTGCAGACATACAGATCAAGGTCTTCGTCATTATCGATATCGACCATGGCTACCCCGGCCCCCCACCGATCTTCTCCAGAAAGCAGGAACTCCTCGGTCGCGTCTTTGAATACCCATGGCTCCTCCTGGATATAAAGTTTGTTTGACCGGGGAGCGCTAACAAAATACAGGTCATTTTTACCATCTCCATTCACATCCCCAATGGCGATGCCTCCGCAGACGGATCCCGCATAGTTCAAGTAGCTCATCTTGTGCTGCAAGTCCATGATGTTCACGTGGTCAATATGCGTTTTCTCACGCGACAGTCGTTCGAAAAGAGTGGGGGATCGGGTGACTGTGCCAGGTTCAGTTAGATTCCTGACTGAAATGCGGTTGCCGTTCACCGCTGCTTGAGTGTGGAGTGTCGTCAATATGCATGTCAGTGCGCATGTGATGCCAACAAAACGACAGAGCTCACGCATGCACCCGAAGTCAAGTGGTGGATAAGCGCCTGAATCAAAAATGCAAGGTCTCATGTAAATGATGCAGTCCATTCTAGGAGAGGCAACAACAGCCACAAGTTTAATTTAAACAGGGAGAAAGTGCGTGCAGGTCAAAAAAAGAGCCCGTCCAGAATCTGGACGGGCTCGTGAATGATTAAGACTAGATCGCAGATTACTCAGCGATAAAGAATGCCTGTGCTTGGTCAGGTGCCACTGAATAAGGCGAAGTAGCACCTGCAACTTCGCTGAATGTGCCACCGAGGCTGGAGGCAGATTTCAATGTGCCCGTGTACTCAATGACAACGTTGCCATCTTGCAGTGAGACGCCGCCGATACCGCCTGCGGGAGCAGGGATTTCAACACCTCCGCCGATCACAACCTCAATACCATTGATGGGCGCGCGAGGCGGTGAACCTGAGGTAGGAGTGCCAGTCAAGGTGAAGCTGCTGCCAGTTACATCCTTGAATACAATCCAATCTCCTGCAGCGCCATAGACGTAGTTTCCTGTGAATGGCGCTTCAGTTGAATGAGCGATGACCTTATCTCCGATGGAGAATTCACCGCCACGTCCGGCCACACCGCCTTTGACATACACAACCACATCATAAGAAGCTCCGTCAGGGAGTCCGTCCACGGTCACGGTTGTTTGGGAGGTGTTGTTGGTGTCGAGGTAACCGGTCATCATATTTCGGTCATCTCCCTCGGCAGCCTCGTTGTTTTCCTCGCCGCGTCCTTGACTGGACCAAGTGTTGTTCGAGGCCCATGTCACGGAAACAGAACTGCCGGCAGCAGATCCGCCATTGTCAGCGATCAACTCACTGGCTTCACCGGATGCACCATCAACATTGTTCCAGTTGGAAGTACCGAGTATTCCTGCTGCACCACTTACATCTGAGCGATTTCCGTCCGGTTCATCAGCACCGAAGTTAATGGCGAACACGGAACCATCGCCAACGCTGGAGATGGCCTCATTGAAGTCCCAGTATGCCAGGAGCCCTTTGTCAGCCAGATCTGCAGGAGAACCACCGTTCACAATGGATTTCAAGTCGGCTTCGCTGAGAGCCGTGTCGAAGATTGCGAAATCATCGAAGATACTACGATCAGGATTGCCTCCTCCAGCACCCGAACCAATGTTGAGTCCAATAATATCATCAGTCAACGGATCGGCATCAATGCCATCAAGGAATAGGTCTCCATCAATACGGATTTCTTTCACACCGCCCGCTTTGGAGAAGGACATCAAGTGCCAGTCATTCCAGAAGTCAGGGTTGTCATCGAATTCAGCCACAGGCGCATTGATACGTTGACCGGGAGCTGCACAGCAACCCTGCGTGTCAAAATAGATGTTATTATTACTCCAAGGAGCATGTGCTTGGAATCCACGGTTTCCGGATCCAGCAGTTGCAGTGCTGATCCAGAAGGCTGAACTGTTACCAATCTCGTGCTTCTTCACCCAGTAAACGACCGTTAATGTGTCGTTGGCGAGGGCGGGAGCCAACCAGTCGAATTCAGTCACGATGACAGAACCACCGTCTGGAGTGAAATCCATACCGCGGTCACCTGCAGAACCGGAATGTCCACCACCATCAGCAGTGCTGGTTGCGCCACCGGTCAACAAGCCAGGATAGTTTCCAACAGTACTGTGGATAGGCCCTCGATATTCAAGCACGTTGAACGCCCATTCTTCAGTGGTAGGCTCCCCGACAGGATTGGGGTAAGTGAGTGTGACTGTCATTTCAGCGCCTGAAGGCAACAATTCTTCGCCGAGCGTGTGAGTCAGTGTGGCAGTGACGCCTTCTTTGGTGAAGGTCGATTCGACTGCGTTACCATTGATCGCCAGACTGGTATTGTCAGCAGTCCAGGCAGCAGCACCATTGTTGTGGGAGATGCTGATGGTTTCGAGTCTAGGGTCGGCGGTTGCACCGGCAGCAGGAGCTCTGCCGCCGAAGCTGCCTTCTGCAGCAATCAGCAGAGGAGTATCTGAACTGAGGAATGCACCTCCGATGGGCTGAAGGTTTCCTGCTGGAGTATCGTCCGTTGTTTTTCTCCAAGCAACTTGAGCGAAGTCGCCGCCGCCGCCCTCTTTGTAGAGAACTTGAACGAAGTATTTACGGCCAGCAACCATGCTGATGGGCTGGAAGGTGGTTTGATCTGCACCGATTTCAAGGAATCCGTTACAGCAACCTGTTTCCTCAGCCTGAAATTCCAGATTAGCTTCCTTGTCATCTGAGCTGATCCACAATTCAGAAGCATCATCACTTCGTAGGAAGAAATCGTAGTCACCCGATTCTGCAGGAGTGATCCAACCTTCGATTTCACCAGCGAAGTTGTTACGACCGTTTCCGGGGAGGAGATCTCTTGTGTTGAATGAAAAGAGAGGTCCGACGAAATCAGGATCGTTAGGATAACGACCATCATCGAAGATGGATGCGACATCCGTTCCGCCAATGCCATCCCAGATGGAGAGTTTCAATACGCCATCGGTCGTCTCGAAGCATGTGAAGATGGCTCCACTTGAATCAGCAGGGATGGTGTTCTTGGAGAGGTCAGCAACGTTGTTTGCTGTCACGGTGTAAGCAGCATTGACATCCTGTGTCGCGGTTGTGATGGTCACGGTTCCTTTTTTCACCGCGATGCTTTCAATGGCAACGGAAGGATCAATGGAATAGTTACCCGCGTCAGAAGCAGATGCTTCATCCAATTTTTCTGAAAATTCAAGAACGATCGTGTTCAATGAACAATCATTACTGACACTTAATAAAGTTGGGTCTGTTGTGTCAACGGGATCGGTTCCTTTGGTGAATTCGGTCAAGTTGTCATCCCCGTCTTCGTCAGGATCTTCACTTGCGTCTGAAGGATCGGCTGGATCAAATCCATATCTTTCTTCCCAGCCATCAGGCATACCATCACCATCGGTATCAACGGGTGGCTCAAAGATACTTTTTCCGCCTGCAATTTCAGCTATTTCTGCAGCACTCAACGCACCTTTGAATATACCTAACTGATCGATGATGGCATCCGGCTGATTTCCTCCGCCATTATCCGCACCAATCGTGAAGCGGGTCACATCAATGGTCAGTTCGGTAGCTCCTCCATCGGCTGTTTCCAGTAACAATGCACCGTCCACATAGACCGCTTTGTAGTCTTCGTTTTTAATGAATGCATAGTGGTGCCATTCTTCGACCCATTCGTGATCATCTCCCGGGGCACCGTTGATGCGCTGCGTAGGATTGGTGCAGCAGCCCATGCTATCAAAGTAAATATTCCCATTGGACCATGGTACGTGAGCCTGGAACCAACGGTTTTGACTTTCCCCAATCGACCAGAAGGTGCTGGAGTTCGGGTTCGAACGGTTATACTGCCAGAACACCACCGAGACCTGATCGTTTTCAGCTGCAATGTTCAAAGGGTTATCCTCGCCCTCGGCTTCAAAGAAAAGGTAACCATCGGTATCTAAAGAGGCGTCAAGCCCTGAGCCGATCCGACCCTCGGGAGAGATTTCAATGTCTCCTTCGTAGAGCGCCTCGTAATTGCTTCCTGTTTCCGATGACCTGATGCCGTCTGCGCCCAGATCACTTTGCTCGAAGTCCCAACCTGCAATTAATTCTGCAGGCTGCGCTTGCACATTGACGGCAGCCATGGCCGCCAATAAGGCGACAGACAACCATTTTTTTATTTGAGTTTTCATATTTGATTCACCTGTTGTTAACACGATTGTGTGCTTACCACTATTTTCCAAATATTTTGAGCGATATGGTGCTGACGATACACTGCAGCGCAATTCACTTTTTTGGCTAATGGAATTTCCCGAGGCTACACGTGCTGTCGGTGCATTGTCAAGCCGTTTGGGGGGGGCTTTATCGATACAGTATTGTTGGTTGCATGTTATGGATTCAAAACAAAGGTTTTTCCTTTTTTGAATAACTCGAGCCGGACCTTGATGGGGGAATTTCGCCTTTCCTTCTCTTTCAAGAGCAAAAGGGCCTTTTCCGCCGTTTCAACAGCAGAAGAGAAATTTCCGTTGGAGGCAAAAGCGCTCGCCAGAACATCCAGGGCTTCGGGGGCTTGATTTTGTGTTTGTTGGCAAACAGATTTTGCCAATAGGATAGCTTTCGTGGGATTCCTCATGCCTGCGTCAGGAGAAACGGATAGTAGCCATGCAAGCGCAGCTGTTGCTCTGGTATGGGCTGTTTCCTTGCTGAGAATCGATTCATAATCCTTGATCGCTTCCTGATATTTCTGCGAAGACTGTTGAAAGACTGCTCGCGCATAGAGATGTTCAGTGTTCTGGGGCTCAAAGTAAATGGCATGGTTGAGCAATTGAATCCCCAGAGGCATATTGGTTTTGGCAGCTTGCATGCCAGCTTTTCTTGATATGAAAGCCGCTTTTTCGGGGAGAGCCAACTTAATCTCGTGCAATGAGTCCATGTACCGATCGAGAGATGCCAGCATGCCTTTCTCCAATAATACTTCCCCCAATGCAAGCCTGTCGGCGGGATAATGGGCTAAATACCATTGCCCACGGTAGGGAACGGCATGGTTTCGATCCGTCCCAGATTTGAATAGTTTCCCTGCATCCTCCTTCAGTTGCTCAACAGGCGGGCTTCCTTCATAAATCGCAATCAAGTCGCCCTGTTCATCAAGGAGCATTGAACAGGGAATGCTCCATGTCCATTGGCGGCCAAGGATGACTTCTCGAGCCGCATCCACTATCTCAAGTGTGTTTCTGGTGGCGAGTGCAGAGTTTAATTTCCAGGCATGCTTGCGAAACATTTTCTTCACCTGGATTGATCGGACATCCGCGGATTGTTGAACGTCATCCACGTTAATCGCGAGTATTTCCAATCCATTTTCTGATAAAGTTTGCCTGTATTGATTCAGTTCATTGAGTTCCTTGATACAAGGACTGCACCACGTCGCCCAGAAAACCAGTAATTGCCGTTTGGCGCTTACTTTTACTTGAGTCGTCCTGCCACTTGATTCCACCAAAGGAATGGATGGTAATTTAAGCGGGCTATGGGGGATGAGACTTCGCGCGCTTGATGGTGTGCGTTCAGGGTTTTCTCTAGGTCGGACCGCAAGTTGAGAGGAGGGGCGCTTGATGGGGATTAATGTCGATTCGCCTTTCCTCAACATCCAGTGTCCTTTTAAAACTTCGCTAACTTGATCCGTACTTCCATCAGGCCAGCGAACATGGAGCTTTCCGGCGGTCGTGGATGACCCAATGCCAAAATGCAGGCTCTGGGAAGATTGAGAAAGGTAGCCTTCACCTGCACGAAGGGTTCGTATTTGCTGGGCACCATGAGAATCGGTGAGTGTGACGCGTGCGCCAATGGCCTGACCGGTGCCGGAAGGAGCTGTTAATTTGATATGAATGGCATTTCCGTTGGAGTGATTGTCGTTCCTTAAAAAGCGAAGACGGGGTGCAGTTCGTTGCGTCAACCAGACATCCTGATCCCCATCACCATCCCAATCCACCAATACCATTCCTCGTCCATCTGCGGGTGAATCAAACCCCAAGAGGGCAGAGACACCTGCAAATTTCCCATCTCCTGTATTCAAGAAAGCGACGTTGCGCTCGTTGCCGCTCCAATTGCGTCCTCTCTCCACCAGGTCGGAGACGGCTTCCCATGCTGCAAGGTAAGCGTTCTTTTGTTTGTCAGATTTGCTTGCTTCGCTGACTTCCAGAGGTGATTGCGACGTGACCCGTCGCCAAAAGAAACTTCACAAATCCCCAGTGTCATTCGTTCCAGTCACCATGCCATTGGCCACGAGGATGTCTTCCCATCCGTCATTGTTGATATCAGCAAAGCTCGAGCACCAGGCCCAGCGCCCCAAGGTGACATTGGCTTCTTCACTGACGTCTAGGAACGTGCCGTCACCTTGATTGAAGAACAAGCTGTTGCCTCTTGCGTGGCGTTGGAATGAGGAAGTATCTTCTCCCGAACGATACTTACGTTGGAATGCAATTCGATTGCCTGCGGAGGAAAACATATTGCCGATATAAAGATCCATCCACCCATCACGGTTGTAATCTCCCCAACTCACTGACATTCCTGCCGACAGATCTTCTACTCCGGCCTCTGCTGCAATGTCGGTGAAGTAACCTGAATCATTTTGGAATAGATTGTTTCTACCAAAATCATTGGCCACATAAAGGTCGGGATCACCATCGTTGTCGAAATCTTCCCAGGAAGCGGCGTAGCTGAACCGCTGGTTGTTGATGTCGAGTCCGACTTCCTCAGTGATATCAGGGAATTGCCAGTCTTTGTTTTGCAGAAGAAAGTTACGAACGCCATTATTGGCATCATGGTAGGGAACTGGGCGTCCAAGGCCAAGCCTGTCGCCCGACCTTGCATAATAGCCGCAAGCATAAACGTCCAATTTTCCGTCACTATTGTAATCAACTGCCGAAAGCGATCGTATGACCGAATCTGACGTATGTTCGAATCGTCGTTCAAAAATTCCCTGCCCATTGTTGGCAAGAAAAAGAATATACCTGCCTGTCGCGAGGACCAGATCCAGATCTGTATCATTATCAAGGTCAATCAACAGACTGCTGGCACTGGGTTCAAGAAAGTTGGCGCCGGAAGCATTGGAAGCATCTTCGATGGTTCCATCTGGTTTCTGAATAAGTAGTCTGTTGGGTAAGCCTCCTGTTTCACAGATGTAGAGATCCTGCAGTCCATCTCCATTCACATCCCCAACCGAAAGCCCGTGAGGACCCGTAACATCTTGAGTGAATCGCCAATCCAGTTGCTTGCGCCAATCGTCAATGCTCAGGAGCAGGGGATCATTGGATGCTTCATGCCATCCCATGACCGAAGCCGTGCAATCAGTGAACCAGGGGGTGTCGTGACTTGGTGATGTGACTTCTTCAAAATCGAGAACGTCAATGTGCGAAAGTTGAGGCAGGCCCCCTTTTTTTCTGGCAGGAATCCAGACGCAATCCCAGGTTGCGTGCTGTTGAAGTGTAATGTCCTCATTGTATCCATGCGACTCCACGACCACTCGAGTCGTGCTGGATGCACTTTCAACATGCACACGAATGATTTTGAAGTGCATGTCGAAATGAACCTTACCTGTTTTTATGCCATTGGCCGTGAGTGGAGATTGAAGCTTTTGTAGCGATTGTGCGAAGCTCGTGTTCCAACTGACGTTGTTGTTACTCGCGGATTTCTTGTGTCTCCAAACTCTAAGAGTTCCATCATCAAAAGAAAAAGGCTCAGGATGGGGTCGTAATGGGTCACAGGAAAAATTGCCGGCAATCATGGATTCCAGGCAATTTGACAGAGCCTCTGGGTTTTCATGCATGGCTTTGTTCAGTTTTTTGAAACGAATACCCACAGCATCATTCACTATTTCAGTTACCCAGCCATCAGCTCGAGGATCAAGATGCCTTAATTCCTCCGCCACTTCGGGGGTAATCTTCTTTTGAGAAAGTCCTGCTATTGGTATGGCCTTATTGGTGCTTGCATGCTCTGCCGCTTGAAGGAGTGGGTATGTCTGGCCAATCACGATAGCAACCCCCCCAGCCAAGAGGTATACACGGATAGAGTCCGGGATACTCCAGGCAACAGGAAAGTTTCCACGAAACTTCCGGAAAAGTGCTAAGGTGACCATAAGGAACTCCTCAACCATAAACATTCCAAGGCCATGTTCAAGAATGAAGGGATTTCTTATTTGTTACGAAACAAGGAAGACTGAACCAGCGTATGCAGGAGGCTTTTGATGCCGTAATTTTCTTGCATGCATTGATCAAGCATGGATTCGACCTCCTTGCGATCCGAAAAGGAAACCGGAGCCCCGGTGGCATAAATAATCCATTGACTCAGAATATTTCTCGCGATTTGCCGCGGGTTTTTAAGCAATATAGCCTTCATGTCGTGTATATCTCCAAATGGAGTGCCATCGGCCATTTGACCTCCGCTATCGGCAGTCTTAGCAAGCCGGAATTGGAATGCATGTCCATTTTTACCGAAACCTTTTACAGGCTCTCCCAGATCTCCGACAGCACGGTAGCGGTGACGATATCCGCCCGCGATATCATAGCTTTCCAATGCCAATCCCACAGGGTCAAAGTGCTGGTGACATGTCTTGCACGAGGTCATGTTGCGATGCTTTTCGATTTGTTCCCGAATTGTCTTTGCACCCCGTATGTCCGGCTCGATCCCTTCCACGTTGGAGGGAGGTGGTGGGATGTTGAGGCCCAGTAAGCGTTCGCCAAACCAGGCTCCGCGCACGACTGGGGAGGTGGTCGTACCGTTGGCGGTCAAGCGAAGCAGGCTCGCCTGAGTAAGTAGCCCCCCTCGGTTCGAGCTTTTGGGTAAAGTGACCTTGGACAGGTGAACCGTCTGCCTGCTGTTCAAACCATAATGCGCCGCAAGGCGCTCATTGACGAATGTGAAATTGGAATCGATCAAGGAGGAGGCAGGGAGGTTTTGGTGGATGAGCTCCTTGAAAAACAACTGAGTTTCCAACAGGGAGGATTCGGTCAGTAGATCGTCCAGATAATAATCGGGATAAAGTGTGGCATCGGGGGCGTTGGCTTTGAGGTCACGCAGGTCGAGCCAGTAATCCAGAAATGCTTTAATAAATCGGTCGAGTTTTTCGTCCTTGAGCATGCGCTCGGTTTGGTCTCTCAATATTTGATCAACAGTGAGGTTTTTTTCATTACGCAAGATGCTGTCAGGTGGACTGTTCCAAAGAAACAATGACAGTCGCATGGCCAGAGCCGTAGAATCAAGAGGGCCCGGGTAAGCTTCCAGGTAGAGGAATTCCGTGGAACATAATGCTGATGCGTAGGCTGCCAGCATGGATTGGGTGAAATCTTCCCCCAGCGAGCGCGCCTTCTGGTAAACTCTTAGAAAAGGTTCATGCCTTGTTGCAGGATGTGATGGCTTGCGAAATATTCTTTGGATAAACCTTCGGATGAGTCGCCTTGCATCCTCGTCTTCATTTTCACTGAGGACAATGATCCGATTGTCCTCAGTGACCTCAAATGGAAGCTGGTGAAACAGGGCCTTGTAACAGGGAGGCGGCCAGCTATCGTGCAAAGGTCCCTCTACTTCCAGCCAATTAAGAGCAAATCCGGGAACGCCTGCCCGGGTTGCAAGAGGGTTTCCTGTCCAGCCGGGACGAGTGCGTACCAGTCTTGCTGCATCGGGTCTGAGCTTTTCTCCAGCCTTGAGCATCACCTCTCGCTCAATGATCCTTGGATCAGGTGTTGCATCATATGTCGTGAGCCAGCGGCTATCTCCGCTGTCTGCCAGTGCGTATAATGTGATGGGTTCAGATCGCGTCCCCGGAAAGGCATAATTACGATTGGGTTTCCACCAGGCTCTGCTCCCTCCGGAGAGACCATGGTCATCACCACCGCTGGCTCCATTGGGACCTGCCAGAAAAGTGTAAGATTTCAGTCGCAACCGATACTTGCCGTCTACAGGGATTTGGATTCTGGTGAAATCATATTTGGTTGTGGCAGAATAGGTGCCTGAAACAAAACCCATTGCCTCCTTTTCGCGGATCGCCGGCTGTTCAGGACCAACCGTGACAGGAACGACTCCTCGAATAACATCTGGTTGGGGGGTGTATTCAATCAAGGGAATGGCAGATCGAGTGGCTGCTCGTTGTCCAAATTTGTAGCGCAGGAAGCTCTGCATACTACGTTCCTCACGCGCAAAATACTTACTTTTTCTTTCAGGATGGGCGACCGTTTGGAGTGCGGTGCGCAGTGCCGTCATGGCAGTCTCCAAATACTTGGCCATTTGGACGTGGGAAACATCCAGTCGTTCGCCACTTTTGTTGAACAAATGCGAAACGCCATCCTCTGGCAACAAATCGGCGACTTGCAGCCAGGGGGCATTCAGTCCTTCTCTCAGGCAATTTTCATATTCAAATCGATTGAGGCGCCGCAAGGACGCGCGGCCCTGTTTCCGGATACGCTCCTGGTCTTCCTGCAGGAGTGAATGTGATATTTTATGAATGAAGGCTTCGGTTTGGTTTGCGAGCGGACGCTTGCGTTTGTTGGGAGGCATCTCGCCCTTGCGGACGCGGTCGTGGATCAGAACCCAGCGATCAAAAACTTCGGGCTGGTGAATATTTCGATCAAGTTCCTCCAGGTTCAACCCGCCTTTCGCCTGATCGGAATCATGACACTCATAGCAATGGTGTTCGAGGAAGGGTCCTACCCCATTCGATGGCAGGATCGTATCTGAGCATAAGTTGCCCGATGAGTGAGAGAGAAACATGAGCACAAGCAAGGAGCTCTTTTCAACGCACATCATCGCCATTCGCTTGAAGAATGAGGAAGGCCTCATTACTGTCTTTGACGTTCCTTCAATCCGGTCGCGTGGCTCGATCCTGCATCCAGGCAACGTCCCTGTTGTTGGGCGATGGCACGTTTAACGCAAGGGCACCACCTCGTTTCAACGTAGGTATGGTTCGAGGATCCTGCCATTTCTTGATCTCGGAATGTCCGTCTGCAAAGGAAAAACCACCAGCGGCATTGTGGTAGGAGGCGGGATAATCAATCATCTTGTGAAGACTTGGCTTATCAGGCCAGCCTTCCATGGCAACGACAAAGGTGCCGTCATTGATGCTGTCCTCACGTTCATCCAGAAAAACAAACGTATTGGATGGGCCTGGATCTGTGATGGCATCAAGTTTGAAAAACTTGCGCCAGCCTTTGCCGTTTTCACCGCGAGCGGTTCCCCATCCGGGGCCGTTTAACCACATGTTCATTGCCATGCTGCGGACTCTCGGCAGGACCTGACCTCGCACCTTGCAGGCACTTTTGTCGGCTGGACATTTGAAGACCTGCTCTGCATTGAGGTAAGGCCAGAGGGGGCTTTCCTTGATACTCCCGGGAGCATTCGGGTCATGGTCCGCATCGCCATTGCACGGCATGCGCAATACGCCACCCCCGGTCCACTCGGGGCCTTTCAGGTATGCTTGCCCGGAAGAGGCAGGAAGGTTTCCCTCATTGTCTTCAGCATAAAGGATCCAGCCCAGAGTCAATTGTTTGTGATTGTTCATGCAGAAAATGGCGTGAGCTTTCTGCTTTGCCTTGCCCAGGGCAGGCAGCAGCATGCCCGCCAATATGGCGATGATGGCGATGACTACAAGGAGTTCAATAAGTGTGAATGCCCTGCTGCGAAGGCTTGAACCGCATCTTTTATTCATGATCATGACGTTGATTTCCAAGCTTAAGAATCACAGACTAACTGAGATTGAACGAATGGACAAGCCAAGCGATGTGTTGAGACGTGAATTGCGACGTCTTCCTTGAGCTCCTTGGTTTTCTGGGGATGACGTTGCTCCATTTTGCCATAAGCCAGAAGCTTGGATGCTCCTCAAGGGCGGGGGCAGGAAGCACTCACTGCTGAGCGTTGGAAACAGTTGATGAATCGGATCACCGCATCGTCCTTCCGTCTTGTTTTACTCTGTTCCGATTGCTTCATCCAAGCTTCGTTTGCCTGTTTCAACGCTTCTTAAATAATGGACGTCATGCTCATTCGGAGGTATGAATGATCCATCGCATGAGATTCCAAATAAAGTGGATATATTGGCTGGCTTTGATGCCTTTCACCAGTTTTGTACACATTGAGGGAAGCGTGGTAGAACAATTGGATCAATATCCCGGCTTGAGCCCTCGACAAAAAGGGGTGATTCTGATCAATGAATTTGGCTGTGTTTCCTGCCACAGATCCTCTCAAAATCATTTCAAGCCTCGCCGGGGCCCCGATCTTTCAGGGCTTGGGAATCGAGTGAAGCCGGAGTGGCTCAAAGGATTTCTCAAAGCTCCTCATCACGTTTCAACTGGCCTCACGCATTTGGATTTCCCTGCTGAAGTTCACGATTCCGAGGACATGTCCCGGTCTCAAATTGAAAATGCGCTGAACCATTATCTGTTTTCTCAGCCTTCCTCCGAACCCGATCAGGATGATGACTTTGAAGGCTCAATGCAAAAAGGAGATGCATTGTATCATTCAATCGGCTGTATCGTTTGTCATGATGCTTCTTCAACTGAGGAGGGTGGCTCATGGATTCAGTCTGTAGGTGGGAAATTCTATCCCGACACACTGCGGGACTTTTTACTAGACCCATTGAAAACTCACCCGGACGCACGCATGCCGGACATGCATCTCACGTATGACGAAGCATCGCATTTAGCAGCCTTTTTCACGAAGAGAGTGGGTTCAGCCATGACTCAAGTTTTTGTGCCTCAGGCAGAGGAAAGAGAAAAAGGGCTGCGTTTGTTTGGAAAGTTGCATTGTAACGCATGTCATGAACCAGAAACTCAGGATGAGCCAGCCACCATGCCCAGTTTGGAGACTCTCAGACTGGACCATGGATGCCTTTCGGCTCGGAAAGGGCAATGGCCTCAATTCGCATTGAGCAAAGAGCAGAAAGCGTGGATGCATTTGGCACTGCAATCTGAAAATCAATGGACACCCTCCGAGCGCATTCAAATGCAGTTGACTCAGTTCAATTGTGTTGCATGCCACGCGCGTGATGGCATCGGTGGAGTGTCTACTGAGGACGACCCATACTTTACCTCGCATGATCCCAATCTGGGAGAGCAGGGGCGCCTGCCGCCACGCCTGGATGGAGTAGGGGCCAAGTTGAATCCTGTCTGGTTGCGCAAGATCCTTGTTCAGGGGGCCAAATCCAGACCTTACATGAAGACTCGAATGCCTCGTTTTGGACCAGAGGTTCTGGATGAATTGATGGAGTTGTTTGCAACGGTGGATTCAAGTTTGCCTTTGTCAGATATTGAAATGCCTCCTTTAAACCTCACTCGAAGGGCTGGTCGGGATCTTGCAGGCACCAAGGGGATGGGTTGTGTCACGTGTCATTCATTCAAAGGGACCCAAAGTGGAGCCATGGCGGCGATTGACATGTCCATCATGGGGCAACGGTTGACTCATGAATGGTTTCATCACTATCTGGCAGAGCCGCAGCGATTCAGTCCTGGAACCCTGATGCCTGATTTCTGGCCGGAAGGGCATTCAAGTAAATCGGAAATTCTGGACGGAAATGCTCAGAAGCAAATGGAAGCTTTGTGGATATATTTATCAGATGGCTACAGTCTGGGAGCTCCTTCTGGTCTATATCGCGAGCCAATGCGCCTCATTGCCAATGAGCAGGAAGCTGTGATGCTGCGGCGTGCTTACCCTGGTGTGGGTAAGCGGGGCATTGGGGTTGGATTGCCCCATGGTCATAATTACATTTTCAATGCAGACAAACTTGGCCTTGCAATGCTTTGGAAAGGAGACTTTGCCGACCCCGCGGGGGTGTGGTTGAGCCAGGGGCATGGAAGAGTTCGACCGCTGGCTCGTCAACAAATCAGTTTTCCAGTCCAAGCTCAATGGCAGGGAATGGATTCAAAATCAGCACCATGGCCTGAGATGGAGCAGCGTCAGCCGGAGCAGAAGTTTCAAGGATATCGATTGGATGCCCGGCGAGTACCCACATTTCTTTACGCAATTAATGAGACATTCGTAGAAGATACGCTCAAGGAGGTTGAATCAGAGGGGCAATGGACGCTTGAAAGAACATTGCATCTCAAAACAAATGGTAACTCGAAGGATCTTATTTTTCGTGTTGCTGTTGCGGCAAAAATCCAAGCCCATGGAGCGTCCCTTTTTCAAGTAAGCGATGCCCTCAGTATCGCAGTGAGCGGAGATGCGGAGGGCTACGTTGTGAATGCTGCCGAGGGTGATGAACTGCGCATCAAGATGAGTGGTAATTCACGATTGGAATCGATAACACTCAATTACCAATTTTGATCATGCAAGTTATCCATAAATTGTCCCTGATTATTTTTCTCCTTTGTCAAATGGGGGTGAGCTTACACGCAGAAAAACTTGCGAGTTTTTGGGGGACTTCAGAACGGGAAGAAGCCTTTTATCGCTTGGTAGATATCCCTGTGCCTGACGGGATGGTAATTGAGGCGGGGAGTTTTGATTTGTTACCGGACGGTCGACTTGCCATCGGAACGCGCAGGGGCGACATCTACCTGGTCGAAGGTGCATTTGAAGACCCTCCACAGCCCGAATATCATCTTTATGCCAGCGGACTCGATGAAGTCACGGGGCTCTCCTGGCGGGATGGATCTTTCTTCGTCACTCAACAGACCGAAGTCACGCGCATCACCGACACGGATGGAGATGAACGTGCGGATGCCTTCCTGACTTTGAGCGATGTCTGGGGTTTTGCCAATTATCATGAGTTCAGTTTCGGATCGAAAGCTGATCCGGTTGGCAATATCTGGGTCGCGCTTTGCTTGTCGAAATCCTACGAATCACTGGCGCCTTTCCGCGGTTGGGCGTTGAAGGTGACTCCCGGTGGCCAAACCATTCCTGTTGCCAGTGGAATTCGAAGCCCCTGCGGTGTCGGTCCCAATGCGCAGGGCGTGATGTTTTATGCGGAGAGTCAAGGGCCATGGAACGGTTCCTGTTCATTGAAACACCTCAAGCAAGGTGGATTCATGGGGCATCCCGTGAGTTTCAATTGGTATGAACTTGCCCCAGAAATGGGGGCAGCGCCCACAGTCCCGAATACCCGGTCCAGAATGGAGATTGAGCGCCAGCGCGTCAAAGAACTGGTGCCTTATGCGGTGGTCTTTCCCTATCGACGCATGGGACAACAGCTTTCCGGATTCTCGGTGGATTCAACCCAAGGCGCGTTCGGTCCGTTTAAAGATCAGATCTTTATTGGTGATTATACACTCAGCGTTTTGATGAGGGCTACCACGGAAGAGGTCAATGGTGTCTGGCAAGGGGCTTGTTATCCCTTCCGTGAGGGATTTGCGACCGGATTGCTGGCCAATCAATTCACACCCAGAGGGCGATTGATTGTTGGTGGAACCAATCGTGGCTGGCCGGTGCGTGGCCCCAGTGCCTTCGCTCTTCAACGCGTGGAATGGTCAGGGAAAATGCCGTTTGAAATCAAGGAGGTCAATGCCCGTTCAGGAGGGTTTCAGTTGACGTTTACTCAGCCGGTAAATCCTGCCATTGCCCTCCAACCGGACACATTCCAGCTGGAAACATTCACACATATTTATCATCAGGGTTATGGCAGTCCTGAAGTGGATCAAACCAAACCCCTGGTTGAGAAGGTCGAGTTATCAGGGAAACGGACTCAAGCACGCATCTGGGTCAAGGGCCTGGTTCAGGGGCATGTTCACTCGTTCGATCTTTCTGCGTTGCGCTCTGATCAGGATGAATCGCTGGTGCATCCCAATGCGTATTACACGTTGAATGAAATTCCTGAACGCCAGGATTGATTCTAGGAATAATTCTCTTCCTTAAAGTGCTTTAGCACATGGCCTTCGTTCTGGTCAATTCGCTCGGGGCGACCTTTGTAGCGATAAATAAGCTGGGTATGATCTACCCCGAGAAGGTGCAGGAT
>JBDQII010000052.1:0-16817 GCA_040264395.1 Verrucomicrobiota bacterium | reverse complement strand
CCGGTTTGCTTCGATCATCATTAAAAACCGGGTTGGCAGTGTCAAAAACCCATTGTAAACCGGGCACATTTTCCAGGAGCTTCAAAGCATGCTGCCAGCTCATTCCTCCGTAATTCATGCAATTTTCATGAACAGGCTGGAGTCCGGCATCCAGAAAACGGTTTGTGATTTCACGAAGGCGGCGAAAACGTTCTTCTTCCATCTGATCTTCACCCTCACGAACCGCATAACTCATGATCCGCACATACTTGGTTCCGAGCCGTTTCATGCGAGGAATACAGCGTTCTACTTCTGAAAGATCAAAAGGATCGTCTATTTTCTTGCCCCAATTGGCAATGGTCGATCCAAAGCAATAAACACCCACACCTGACTCCTTCAGTTTTTCCTCCACCACATCGAAGGCCTCATCGGGAATATCGTGTAGATTCCCCTTGGGGAAGCCTGGTACTTCAACAGTCCGGGCTTCAATGGTATTCCATCCCAATTCCTTGGTTGCTTTAATCTGTGCATCGATGAGCGCTCCGGCTTCATCAGCAATACCTGTGAGAATCATGATAAATGCTTAGGCTTTAACTATAGGTTGTGAAGGTTTGTTCGTGGCAGGTGCCTGTCCATGTGGAACCGCGGTGTTAGCGTAAACTTCGCCTAGCGGCAGCTGGCACTTGATAGAGGTCAATTGCAACACACCATCTTCACCTTCCACCGTTTTCAGCATCCACGAGCCGTTGGGTTGTCTTGTGTATTGGTCTGCCAACCAGGTTTCCTGCGAAATCAAGATATACTCAGACAATGAATCCAATTGCCGATAGTGCCAAAATTTACCACCACGGTCCCAAGCCGCGGTGGTGTCAGACAAAACTTCAATGAGTATCTTGGGATTGACAAGGGTATCCTGCAGTTCGTCCTCAAATTGAGCCGCCCCATGAACCACTGAAATATCAGGATGTGCATAGAGACTGGTAGGCGGAACCTTTAATCGCATTCCACAGTTGAGGACGTGATTCTCCGAGCTTTTGAGACGGTGACGCAATTCACCTGAAATATTGGTAGCGATAAGCCAATGGAGGTGAGAGCCCCCTGCAATGGCGTAAACCCCCCCGTTCAACCATTCCGCCCTGAGGCCCGCATGCCGTTCCATGGCGACAAACTCGCTGGAGGCCATTTTTGTTTTAGGATCTGGATTCATGTTTGGCTCTTTCTAAGATAAACCTAGCTATAGCGCATTCATTGACAGGAATCGAGGCGTAAAATTGAAATTCAACTCAACGATTGAAAGAACTCGCGAAATCCTCACTTGAAACTTCTACCACTTTTTTCTCATGAGTGGATTCTTTGATCAATGTGTTTAGTTTCGCCTCAAACGCAGCTCCATCCATAGGCATCTCAATGCTTTGATCAACCAATGAGGAGTAAAGCAATACATTGGCCAATTCAACCGAGTTAAGACCATCGGTACCTGGGGCGATCAGTTCTTCGCCTTCCCGAATGGCATGGACAAAATTTCTCATCAAAATGGCATGAGGCAGAGTGGCATTGTCAAAAGGAATATTCACATTCCACACTTCCGGCTTCGAGAACCCGATCTTTGAGGTTTTGCTGTGCTCGATCATGCAGTTTTCATTCCGCGTGAATTGGATCTGATCGTTTTCAAGGACCAATTTACCTCGCGTACCGGCTATCTCAAACCGGTTTGAACCCGGGGCTTCTCCAGTTGAAGAGATGAATACTCCCGTGGCGCCGTTGGGATATTCAAGGTAGGCAGTCACATTATCTTCCACTTCAATGTCGTGGAATCGTCCCAATTGAGCAAAGCTGCGCACTTTGCTGGGCATGCCAACCAGCCATTGCAAGGCATCCAGCTGATGCAAACATTGGTTCAAGAGTACGCCGCCGCCTTCCCCCCTCCAGGTGGCACGCCAACCGCCAGATGCGTAATAAGCTTCCGTGCGGTACCAGTCGGTAATGATCCAATTAATTCTTACAATCTCACCCAATTCCCCGTCATCAATCAGTTTTTTGATCTTCAAATAACGAGGTTCAGTTCGCAGCTGGAACATGGCCCCAAAGACAATGTCAGGATGTTTATTGGATGCCTCGATCAATCGTTCCCCATCGGCTTTATGAGCTGAAATTGGTTTCTCGACCATCACGTGCACTCCCTGCTCAAAGGCACATATCCCAAGTGAAGTGTGCTGATAATGGGGAGTCGCAATCAGGACAGCATCAATGGATCCACTCTTGATCATTTCAACGCCATCGCTGAAGATTTCGGCGCGATCTTTATATGCTTCCAGTTTCTGGGGAGAGGTACTGCAGACGGCGGATAATTGCGCACCGGCCACTTCACCTTTCAGTAAGTAATCTGCGTGATACTTACCCATGTTCCCCATTCCAATGATACCAATCCTGACTTTGTTCATAGGTCGTTTCGATCAAACTAATTGAACTGTTCGAGATCATTATCCCGCGAGATGGAATGGAGGGGCAAGTTCTTTGTTGGACCTTGTGCGGTTTTCGGTCAATGAGCGCCCTAAGCCATCCGTGGACTCACAGAGACCACGCTTTGCTTTCAGGTAAAAGTCCATCATGGATATTCAGATTTCGACTCGCAGCGGTTAGCCGATTGCTCAGCAGCGCCGCGCCCGGCGCCCTATCACATACCCGCCTTCTTCAGCTCTTGCAGAAGATTACTTAACGGCCGCGTATGTGCCTCCTCAAATCGCAGGCGCACCTCGCGCTCGTTCTGCGCTCGAACTGTGATATAGAAATCTTCGAGCGCCATATCTCGATGCAGGGTGGTCCGAATGACTTCGAGTTCCGGGTTCCCCTCAACGCAAGCTAGGACTTGGTTGAACTTTCCGTAGTATCCGAACGGGAGACCTAAGTTCGGCCCGATGCCGATGCGATCCAGGGCGCCGAGCAGCAGGATTGAAAGCGGAGCAACAAGCCCTGCAACGAGCCAAAGTTTCGACTTCCTTTTCATATTTTTTTTCACCTAACAGGATGGTTCATATTTCAGGCATGATCATTCGACCTGCAAAGACAAATGATCTTCAGGCGTCCCAGGCATACCAAAACCCCCAGAAGCATCAATACTATCGTGCTTGGTTCAGGAATACCGGGCACCGTATCTACCGGCACAGGGGTGAGTCCCATTTCTTTGTATTGCTCAATCGTCTCTAGAACAACCGCCCCTGTGACTGGAGTCACCAATTGCTGCTTGGAAGCCAGCTTGATCGCTTCACTGACTCGTTTACTGGCGCGCAATGCATCCACTTCATGAGCGGCCCAGAGGCGCTCAATGTGGCGCGATACTTTATTTTCTTCAGACAGGACCAGGGATGGGGCTGACTTTTTTTGGGAACGCTCGAACTCATAATTTTTGTAACCTTCAGCATGAGCACCCACCCATTCCTTCATCGTGGCACCCAGCTTCGCATATTTCGGAACCACTGAAGCATGTAATCCATCAAAGGCTTCCATGATACGGTTGGGGCCATTCGCCATCGCATAGGAGATTAACTGGACGTCTCCACGCGAACGCTCCATTCGTTGCAGCATGGGCGCCATATCCTCCAGCAATGTAGGTTGAGGCCCATGAATCCACCAGATCGTGGAGGCGCCTATCTCGCCTGCCACATCCCAGGCTGTCGCCAGAGCAACGAGATTATCCTGACCGCCGACCGGTTGTGTGGTGGAAAGCTTTTCTGTGGCTTCGTTGAGATTGAAGACAACGGGATCTCCGCTCTCATCCTGAAAAGCAGGCAGATCCGAAGCAAACACCACACGCACCTGACTCAGGGATTCCAAGGTCATCAGTGATCCATGAATCTCATCAAAATAGGATGCCATGGAAACGGAACCATCAATCACAACAACCGTGGATTTCAGAGGCTGTGCTTTCTGCTCAATCAGGCGCTGAACCACAACATGATCCCTCTCCTGGGCCTCAGTCCAGACCTGAGTGACAGCCTCTGGACGTTTCACCTCTATACTGCTTTCGACGGCCAGAAGTTCATCGTCCAATAATTTCCCCTGCAAGGTGAAATCCCCGTCTTTGAGAGAGCCCTGCCTGAAGAACGATTCATCCCCTTCAAGTTCTGAGCGGGATTCCAGCCATACCGAATGTTTCAAACCATCCTTGAGGTTGAAGTTACGCTCGACCATCGCTGGCAGCCGAACACGCCCATTCTGCAGGTCAAGCATGTCCAGCGGTGAGGTGATACCAAAACGGATTTTCATCTTGCCACCGTCGGCAGGCACGGGAAAACACTGCACAAGAATTTGATCGGGCCCCGAAGTTGTCACAAGGACCGGATCTCGCCTGCGCTCAACGGCAATTTTTTGATAAGCCTTGCGCGTCTTTGCTCGAGAAGCAAAAGCTGCCTCTCGCTCTTCTCCATTTACCCAGAGAGTCAATCTAGAAACGACCCCACCAGAAGGAAGCTTGATCTGTGTGCGCGCCTCACGGGCAATGGAAGCCTGATTTTCAAATTCCATGGTCCATTCGGTATAGGCCAACGCAGACGCCGTCTCAATCCTACTGTCCATACGCGAACTGATCATCCTTAATCCGCGCACACGACCTGCGACGGAGTTACTCCCCAGAGCCGTGTCGAATTCCCATGTGAATTCCTCGTCAAGCATGTTCCAACGACCTTCTCTTGTATACATGCTCGGCGGCTGTAGGGAATTGAAAGGTTGGCCCGTCACTTGATAAAAAATTTTCCGTGCATCGTCTTGAGTCACCGCATCACTTGAGTCAGTCAACCAGGAGCTCACATCAAACACACGGCGGGGCCTTTCATAGCAGGCTTTCAAGATGGTTTCCTCATTACCATAGTTGCGTAACCAGCTGATCCCTCGGGCACGAGTCACCGTCTCTTCGGAGTCGGCCCAGCGAAGTCCTGTGCGGGTTAAAAAGTTTGGAGCCTCCAACACAAGCAGGAGTGCGATGGCTCCTGTAAAACCAAGCCAGAACAATCGATATTTGAGCTTACTGGATTCCAGCCGATCGCTGCATTTTGACCAGATCACAAAACCTGAAAGACAAGCCGCCAGAGGAGCCAGCGGCAGCAATCCAAACCCCCAGATAACAATACCTAGAACTCCAATAGGTAGTAAGGGCATGAAAAAAAGTGTGTAAACCAGACTGACTCCAACATTGAAGGACACCAGAAGCGAAACCCAATGGGGCTGTGTCGCGGAGCTGTTTTTAAGACGTAGAAGTGCCAATAAATTCCCTGCGGGAATACCAAATAATACGAATGCATGCCAAATCGATGGCATGGGATCAAAGACAAGCGCCGTGCACATTCGAGTTACCACTTCAATAACCAATACAATCAGGGGCCAAAACACGGAAGTCAGCACCAGTAAGCCAAACCGAAATTGAGCAAATGTTTCACTCTTCTTGGTTTCATTCGACAGGCCACTTGTCGTCGCTGAAGTATTCTCCTCGTTAACTTGAGGGGTTTCCAACTCACCGATCCGCGTCAGAATTGATCGCAGTTGTTCGGCGTCAACAACCGTCAACCCGGTCTCATGAATCTCCTCATCCACATGACGCTTGATGTCTTCCTCGACTTCGGCCGAATCTGCTTCCGAACCGTTCAATTGATTCCGCAGGCGCTGACCGTATGCTTTCCATTCGGCCTTCGCCGATTCCGTCCATTTTGCCATATCAAGATCCTTTACGTTGAAGAGTTTTCATCCCTTTAAAGAGCGTTTTTAGATGAACATCCATGGATGCGATTGCCTCTTGTCCATCATCCGTCAGCGAATAGTATTTGCGGGCAGGACCGCCGCTGGATTCTTCCAGTCTTGAAGCAATCAAGCCATGCCTTCTCAACCTGGATAGTAGAGGGTAGACGGTGCCTTCAGTAATCCCCAGTCCCGGTACACCTACCAGACTTTTGACCAAATCGTAGCCATATCGTTCACGATCTTCCAAGGCTGTCAGGATGCACATTTCGAGTAATCCCTTGCGCACTTGAACCGTCCAATTGTCAAAAAAATCAGTCATCAGTCGAACAACCAGTTTAAGAATGGATGAGGTACCAATAGAAACAAGCCCAATGAGAGGCCCGCAAAAACCATGTGGATAAGGTAACTAAAAGATAGAAACCTGAGTGATTTGAACGCAAAACTAAGCACGGTCATGATGCCTGTCGCGTAGAGTGATACAATCAACCCCAACGCGAGGTATTCAGCGAGGGCATGGTGAAAACGCAACAATCCATTCGTCAAAGTTTCGTTGAAATGCGGCCAACGCCCCAAACTCAGACGGACGTGTGCCACCCATGCGTAGAATATCACGATGATGGTGAATGGCATGATGGCTACCACCATCAAAGCCCTTTTGGATAGGGCAAACTGCCATGCAGACAAAAAGGAAGACGTATTCAATCTGATCTCCTTGGTATGCTTTTTGACTAAGCAAAGAGTGACTGTCGTGATAAGAATACAGACGAAAGCAGCAATCAATACGGGGAATATATATGAAATGTTGATATTCATGATTTTGAATCAATGGGCTATTCCTTCAGCATCACCTGCTACATACAACCCACTCCTCACTGCAGTTAAAACCATCTTGAAACCTTCAGTAATTGATTTTGTTTTCCGGTCTTTGCCATCATCACCAACGTTCACTAAATTACTTTTTTGATGACATATTACATTGTTATACATAGTAGCGTGCTATACATGTGTCAAGCCAATATGATCAACTGCACCTCAACGAATGAAACTTGGGAACGTTGATCAGGATCCGCTAGCCTGCTGACTGCCCGTTCTTGATTTAAGGATCGCAATATTCGCTCAAGCCACACGTATGTTTGATGCTCATTGACTCGATTCATTCAGGCGCAAGAATCAGGAAATTTGAAAACGGGAGGGACCTATCCTTGTACGAAAACAAAAATTGAAGTGAGCCAGCCATGGTATTTCAAGGAGTTCATTGGCAGAGCTGGGATTTTGCACTATTAATTTCCGCGATGACTCGTCGCAAAGAGAATATCCTCATTTTAATCGGCACGCTCGCCCTTGTCCTTCTGCTGACGTTGTGGCGTACCAGCAAATTAACCATGCAGGAGGATACCGGCCCACTGCCGGAGGGACAACGCTCCATGAAACCTGTTGACCTTTACGTGGGCCCCGACGTCAAGCATTCCATTGATCGATTGGTCACTGCCTTTGAACTTGCGCACGGAGTTCAAATAAAAAAAACCAGCCTTTCGACTCCCCTTGACCCCAAGATTCCTTTGCCTGAGTTAAACTCGTCCGTCCTTTTTCTGATGAGCATCGGGCAGAAGCCATTATTGAAGCAAACTGAATCCTCATGGACTGAAACTGTCGTTCCCACAAATCTGACAACAGCTGTTGAGCAGAAGGAACAATTGGTGTTGATCCATTTTCCAGAGAATCAAGCTGACCCCAACGTCATTGAAGTTGTCAAATACCTGTCGGCTACGAATCAGGCATACTACCTTTATTCCGGCAAAATCGAATAATCCTAAATCAAATGATTTGCTCACTGGCCTGAATTTCGTTGATCAATTAACCGTTCATTAGGGTTTGCAAAAGCCAAACGAGGTCACTACAAAATCTGGGCATGAAAGCATCCAAGTGCCGCTGGGGCATATTAAGCAGTGCTCACATCGCCCGTAAAAACTATCAAGCGATTTACCATTCCAACAATGGCTGCATCTCCGCAGTGGCCAGCCGCGATATTCAAAAAGCGCAGGCATTCATTGATGAATGCCAACTCCAAAGCCCTTTTAACCCTGCGCCGGTGGCAGTGGAGGGCTACGAAGATCTCATCAAAAACCCCGATATTGACGCGGTGTATATCCCTCTTCCAACAGGGCTTCGCAAAGAGTGGGTGATCAGAGCCGCGCGTGCTGGAAAACATGTCATGTGTGAAAAGCCCTGCGGTATCAACGCCTCTGAATTGGAAGAGATGATCTCCGCTTGCCGGGACAACAATGTTCAATTCATGGATGGCGTCATGTTCATGCACAGCCAGAGACTCGAAGCGATCCGATCGGTGCTGGAAGATCAAGAAAGTGTCGGAGATATCAAGCGAATCACGGCAATGTTCAGCTTTTGCGCACCGGAAGATTTCCTCAAAAACAATATCCGCATGCATAGCGGATTGGAACCAGCCGGCTGCATTGGCGATTTAGGGTGGTATACCATTCGCTTCAGTCTGTGGGCGATGAAGTATGCAATGCCAACCCATGTCTCGGGACGTCTACTCAATGGAACAGGACGATCTGACAGTCCGGATCGCGTGCCCACCGAATTTTCGGGTGAGCTTTTCTTTGATAACGGGGTTTCCGCCAGCTTTTACAACTCTTTCCTGACCGAGAACCAGCAGTTTATCAGTGTAAGTGGTAACAAAGGGCATTTGACAATGGAAGATTTTGTACTCCCTTATTATGACTCCGAACTGAGCTTTGAAACCAACAAGGCACATTTTGACGTGAACGGTTCCCAGTTCAATATGGAGCGACATATCAGGCGACACGGTGTGAAAGAGTATTCCAACAATCATCCCAGCGCGCAGGAGACCCAGTTGTTCAGAACATTCGCCGACTGTGTGATCAGCGGCAAAATCGACCCGCATTGGCCAGACATTGCTTTACAAACTCAAGTGATAATGGATGCTTGCCTGGAATCCGCCCGGAATGAAGGCGCGAAAGTCACATTGAGCTGAGGCATACGACCTCAGACGAGGTCACCTGCAAATCAATCCCTCCTGACTTGGATGATTTTCACAAAAAACTGCTTCCTGGTAGCAACAAATTGATCCATGAAGACCCGGCCGGTAGGATTTAGAAGTGCTCCACTCCATTCAACAAAGTTCTGAGTTGCAAACAAGTATTCGACAGCACTTGCGTTGGCTTCCCAGTGGAGCTCAAAACTGCCTGTTGGCATCCTGACCATGGAAACATCGGCTGGAATCAGGTCTGGTAACGGCTCGTCCAGACTATTCAGGCTGAATGCCTGAGCTGCCTCCCCCACGCGCACGATATCGACAGACTGTATCACAGGCTTGGCCCCGGGTGCCGTTTGAGGTAGCTGACCGAGCTCAAAAACCTGATCCATTCCATCCACCACTTCACCAAACACAGAATGCCTGTCATCCAGATGTGGCTGAGGCGAGAGAGTAATAAAGAATTGACTGCCATTCGTATTCGCGCCCGAGTTGGCCATGGAAAGTATTCCCGCCTTGTCATGCCTGAGATCAGGATGAAATTCATCCTTGAAAAGATAGCCGGGCCCGTCATTGCCCATTCCATTCGGTGATCCTCCCTGGATGACAAAATCTGAAATAATACGATGGAAGGTGATTCCATTGTAAAATGGATTGTTCCGGATTGTTCCGTCGGTCAGATCCAGCCAGGTCTTGTTTCCTTCAGCCAAGCCAACAAAGTTTGCGACTGTTCGAGGTGCTTTTTCATGAGCCATGCGTATGGTGATTTCGCCCGTTTCAGTGCGAATGACAGCATACAATCCATCTTCATCAGGTATGGCTGACACAAGGGTACTATCAAAGAAAAACATCGTCGTGAGTAACACGAGGCCGCGTGCTTTGATAGATTGCAGAACTTTCATGGGTTGATATTTGATGGATAAGGCAGAATCCGCAAAGCCTTTTTTCGGCGATTTATCGCCTCTGACAATCAGGAATATCAATCAATGCGCTCCAATACTCTCGATCAGTGCAAGTTGATTCAATGATCACTCGTTAGACGGGAACCCACCATTTCGCTAGAATAAATTTGCACCGGGATATCTTCACATGAGATAAATCCAGCATGCCCGATACACTCAACTGGAATAGCAAGCAACTGACCCGTGGCTGGCAGAAAGGTGTCACATCTTTTTATTGGGGCCTTGGATTTGATGAAAGCGATCTCGACAAGGCTCAGATCGGCATCGGAGTCCCTCTATTGGATGGCAATCTCTGTAATGTGCACGCCCATGAGCTGGGTCAAATGATTGCTGCAGGTTGCAAATCCGCTGGTCTGCTGGGATTTCCCTTTGGCGTACCGGGTGTCAGTGACAACATCACGCAAGGGATGGAGGGCGGGAATGCCTCGCTTCCTTCCAGAAACCTCATCGCCAATGCGTCTGAATGCGTCGTGAGCGCACACTGCTACGATGGCATGATTGGCACGCACCATTGTGACAAGAATGGGCCGGGTTTTGCAATGGCACTGGCAAGAATGAATGTTCCTGGCCTGATCCTCAGCGGGGGCAGCATCATGCCAGGCTGCTACAAAGGGCGCGATGTCACCATCCTTGACTCCTACGACGCCCAGGCGGCAGCAGATGTGGGAGAGATTCCAGCATCTGAAGCGGATGCCATCATCAAGGCAGCCTGTCCGGGCCCTGGGGGTTGTGGCATCGCGGCTTCTTTCAATACATGGGGCATCGCGATGGAAGCCATAGGCCTCATGCCTCCCTACAGCTCATCCATCCCAGCCATCGACCCCGCCAAAAAAGAGGAGTGCATGGACGCGGGCAGAAGGATGCGGCATTTACTGGAGCTGAACCTTCGACCACGCGATATCCTGACACGTGCCGCATTCAGAAATGCAGCGGCTACCATCGCCGCCATCGGCGGATCAACAAACGGGATCATTCATCTCATCGCTCTGGCGCGTGAAGCAAAGGTAGATTTCACACTCAAGGACATACAAGCAATTTTGCGCGACACTCCCGTACTCTGCAGTTTTGCACCTCGGGGCAAACGCACGATGGTGGACCTGCATCGACTCGGTGGCACACCCATGCTGTTGAAACATTTACTTGAAGCAGGCCTCCTTGATGGATCATGCATGACGGTAACCGGCAAGACGCTTGCCGATAATTTGGCAGAAGCGCCATCAGTGCCGGAAGAACAGGATCTGATCGCCGCCAAGGACGCACCATTCAAGTCTTACGCAGACATGCAAATCTGTTTTGGCAACCTGGCACCGGAAGGCATGGTCTTTAAAGTTTCGAGCATGCAATCTCCAACTTTCAGAGGCGCCGCCATGTGCTTTGAAGATCCGCGAGACATCATTCAAGCCGTCAAAGAAAAACGCCTCAAACCTGGCACCGTTGTGGTTCTGAGAAACCTGGGGCCCGTGGCCAGTGGAATGCCTGAAGTCCTTGTTGCCACCTCTGCTCTTTCGATTCCTGAACTGGATGGCAAGGTCGCCCTGGTTTCGGATACACGCGTTTCAGGCGTCTCTCACGGTGCCATCGGTGTTCATTGTTCTCCTGAGGCAGCGGTGGGGGGCCCCATCGGCCTTGTCAGAGATGGAGATATGATTGAGTTTGATCTGTTGAAAGGAAGCATCCACATGGAGGTTTCCGACACCGAATTAAACCAGCGTGCATCAACCGCCAAATCGAAGCAACCGCAACATATCCGTGCTTACCTCGCCGATTTCGCCCATACAGTGACTCAGGCACATGAGGGGTGCGTCAGCCATTGGGTCCTGAAGCAATAAGGGCTAACTCTGAGCAGTCACTCAAAAGAAAAAAGGCGGCCTATGGCCGCCTTTTTCGTGAATTGTTTATACTTAATTATCGGTGGCTAGGCTTCACTTCCGCCAGTATTGGAATCGATTTCAACAGGTTTGTAGCCTCCAACTGCCTTGAAGTAAAATAGAAGGAGCAGGTATATGACAGCCATGGTTGCAGGTATGGCAGCATCTGCAACGAGCGTCTTACGATCACCATCGATTGAGGCAGCATGAACCTGACGTTCTGTTTCAGTTAGCTTGTCAAGAGCTGCCTGCGGATCCTCATTGCCTGCTTCGGCCAATTCAGCACGAGCTGCACCTAGTTTTTCCTGAACCCCTCCAAGCTTGGCACCATCCAGTCCGTTGACTTCTTCAAAAAACAAGAATTTGCTCGCAGATTCAGATTTGTATTCGGCAAATGCTTCAGCATTGGCAGTCTGCAAGGCTTCACCTGAAAAACGATCCTTGGCATAACCAAGACCTGGAGAACCAATCAAACCGGCACTCATCATACCAATACCCCCCATGATACTCATTGCCACGGCACCCGTCCTAGGGAATCGATCTCCCACAACAGCCAGCATAGTTGGCCAGAAGAATGTTTTACCAAGAGCATATACGGTGAGTGCAAGCATAGCTCCCATAAAGGTTGTGATTCCACTCACAAGATTCAATCCAACAATTGCCAGAACAGAACACACGAGCAATATGCCAATCGGAGAAAGCTTTAATTTCTTTTCAATGAAGTCAGCACAGAATCGAAGGGCAAACATTACAAGGGAAGTGAATACGAAAAGGATTTTTCCTTGAGCAGGTGTAAGAATGTTGCCTGTGATGTTCTGGATCCATCCATCAGTTCCCAGCTCGACAGCACCGACGAGCGCGTGAGTCAAAAACAAGACAAAGATGAGCCATGCACCCACTGAAAATTTGGAGACGATGCCGGATGCGACCAACAATAAGATAGCCAGGGCTCCTGCGAGCGTCGCACTTGCCCCTATACTACCAAAGAATAGATAAAGGACGAAGCACACGACGATACTACCTAAAATACCAACATCTTTATACATTTCTCCGAAACTCAGACCCTTTTGTGAGGCTTCCGACTTGGGCATGCTCTGTCCGAGGAACATGAAACCGTAGATGGCAGTCGGGACCAGGAAGAGACTCAACTGAACCTTCCATGAGAAGGAATCGCCCATGGTCCAACCAATCAGTCCACCTACAACCATTCCTGCTGGCCAACTTGCGTGAAGGATATTCAGGTAATGGGTTCTATTTTTTGGAAACAATGTGGATATGAGAGGATTGGCTACAGCCTCAAGCGTGCCATTGGCTATGGCGAATATGAACGTCCCCCAATAAAGAAAATTGAAGGCGGTTTGTGATTCCTGACCAGACGAAGCAGCAAAGGTCACGAAGGCGGAAAGAACGTGAAAAGCAAATGCGGCAAACACAAGTTTTCCGTATCCAATTTTATCCACAATCACACCACCGATAATGATACCAAAACAGAAACCGGTAAACCCGGCACCGCCAATTGCTCCCAGCTGGGATGCGTTGAAACCAAACTCGGCTCCCCAGTTGGCAAGGATGCCACCACGGATACCGAAACCTACGCCGGCAGCGAGAATCGCCATAAATCCGGCCCACAACAAACGCGCTGAATTGGGCGCGATTCCATCTTGTTTAATGTTCATAGTTCAATTTGTTAACATTGATACGATCTGTCCCTAAATTAAAATTTACTGCGTAAAAGCGGGTAACTTGACGATTTTGCCGCCCTTGAGGGCGGATTCGTGAGCGCAAATACCGACACAGGTCCAGTTTGCGGACTGACGAGCGTTCGGGAATGGGTCACGCCCTTCCATCAACGCACTGACAAATTCGTGCGCCAGATGAGGGTGAGATCCCCCATGCCCTGCACCCTGGGTAAAGCTCAGATGGGTTTTTTTACCAAGATCGTACACCCCCTTGGTGGTGAATGGACGAATCCCCTTCGGCAATCGAGAAGCGTAATCCTTGACTTTGACCCGTTTGGGAATCTTATGCTCTGGCTTCTTGGCTGTGTGTAAAACAGGGTCTTCCCCTTCGATCAAAGGCCATTCAAAGGCCTGCTTATCTCCATAAACATCAAAGCTTTCTCGATACTGCCTGGCCGTATCGAACAAACTGCGATGGATACGCGCACTCAGATCGGAGTCCTTGAATTTGATATGAGTGGTTTCGACGGCAAAAGGAGAATTGTAATGCTTGATCAGATTCTTACGAATGGTTCCAGAACCGAAGCAGGAGACATATTCAGCCGTGTCATTGGTCAATGCCATGCAAGGCCCAACACAGTGTGTCGCATAATGCATGGGAGGCAATCCTGGCCAGTAATTGGGCCATCCATCCATGTCCTGCTGGTGACTTGCCTGTAAGAACTGAACTTTCCCTAATTTCCGCTTCTCGTAGAGCTCTTTGACGAAAAGAAATTCCCGTGCATACACCACGGTTTCCATCATCATGTATTTCAACCCCGTTTTCTCGCAAAGATTGACAATTGTTTTGCAATCAGCAGCAGAGGTAGCCATTGGCACGGTGCATGCCACATGTTTACCGGCTTTCAGCGCAGCGATGGATTGGGCAGCATGATCTGGTATGGGCGTGTTGATGTGAACGGCGTCCACATCCGGATCCTTGAGGACGTCTTCGTAATTCTGGTAGCGCTTTTCGATACCAAAGGCATCACCAATAGCATTGAGCTTCTTTTTGTTACGCTGACATATCGCATACATGTTGGCGTTGGGATGATTTTGATAGATGGGAATAAACTCAGCACCAAACCCCAACCCAATGATGGCAATATTGATTTTTTTCCTGCTCATGACATTGAAAATTCAATCCGAGATTTCTCCCAGAAAGCACCACCTCAAAGACGCAATCAGCCCATAAAGAGGCACGCCTTCTAGGAAAGGTAGAGGCAAAATAAGACCCTGCCACCTGCAAACTGTCAATGGAAATTTTGACGTATCCCCTTCAAACAGGGCCTTGAACCCACTTGCAATGGAGGTGAAAGCTCCTTCTCTCGAACGGCACCGGGATGGGGCTATCCTGTGCGAATACGTTCACCGAGTTCGCATGCAATTGAGACAATTGCCTCAATGCCACCCAGCTGCTTTGAGATATGGGCACCCCAGATACCCACTCATGCTCTGCACCATCGGCGGGTGTCACCCGTGCATGCTCTGAAAAGCTCTCAACTGGGTGACGGAATCAATCCTTGCACAAGAAACAAGGGCCTCATGCCGTCTGCGTATCTGCTCACCCAACGGCTGCAGGGAAACCGATGGCGCCATGGCAGTGCGGACGATACAGGGAAGGCTATCCTGTAAATCAACGTTCGCGTTTTGATGATATGTTAAAAAACAAGGACCACACTGCCTGGCCAAGCAGTCGATCCAGATCAAAGCAATATACGGCCGCTGAAAACATTTCCTTAACTAACCCTCCCCATCAAGTCCCCCATGCGTGCATACAATTCTATTCCGTTGCCGGAATGAGTGCGTAGATCTTCTGCCAACCGTACGACGCCTGGCTCGAAAAAGGTCATCGTGGCCGATCCTCCGAATCGAAAATACCCTTTCTCCCGCCCTTTGTGCTGAAGAGACGCATCAGATTGAAATGTCTGCAGAATGGATCCCACATTTGTCGCACCTATTTCCATGATCAATACCTCTCCACAGCGATCAGTTTGAACGCTTGTAAGCGTTCTTTTGTTTTCACACAAATAATTGAGATTCTGCCGCAATGCCATTGGATTGACGGAATAAAGGTCACCATTGATCAGTTGGGTCTGGCCAGCTTTTCCCTCAACGGAAAAATGAAATCGATGATAATCAGTGGGACACAATCGTGAAAGAACGGCTGATCCATTTCGATATCGATTTGCAAGGTCAGCATTCCCCAGAAGCGCATCCAGATCAAAGGACTGGCCTTTGACAAAAACATGCTCAACTCTGGATAAATCCTGAAAGCCCAAGTGCCTTCCATCAGCAGGAAACACAACCGCATCCCTGTCATCGACAATGGGTCTTGCTTCGGATTTTAATTCACGGCTGAAGAAGTCATTGAACGAAGTAAATTCGTCCATCTTTTTGGCAAACTCCTGAGCATCCAATCCATACGATTCCACAAAAGGTTTTACCTTGGCAACAGTCGAAGGACGGTCCATCCACCAACCGTAGAAGTGGGAAAAAAAAGCACGCTTGACAAATAAATCCACGGAAACTCTGCCCAATGGGTTTCCGTAAGCCCATTTGAGAAACCCGTCACCATATACAGCTTCGGTCTCTAAATATCCGGTGTAACGATTGTAGAAATGAATGGGGCCTGTGACATTCATGCAACGTATTCAATTCAGGAGGTATGATATTTTCGAGCAAGAAATAAACGAACTTCACCAAAAAACCCATCATTCGGAACTTGCAAACTCACGTTGCAGGTCGCCAGTCAAGCAACTTCAATTGAACCGAGCGTCTTCCATTGTAGTCGTTGATTTGTGGGGCGTATGCAATATCGAAAGACCCTGAGGGCAGTTTTGACTTACCACAATTCCACCACAACACTTCAAAGCTGGATCGTCCGTCGGAAACCCAAAATTTGACGTGCTGCTGATCTCTGCCCATGCGATGGGGCTGGCTTTGCAGTGAGACTCTGCGACTTGCAAATTGCAGTGCGGAATTTCCAGCACCAAACGGATTCAAGCGAGCCAGCTCTTCCATTCGTTCAAGGGTTAGCTCACCGAGAGGCACATCCGCATCAAGATGAATGATAGGCTTGAGACATTCCTTGCTAATCTGCTTTTCAGCGTAGGCATTAATTCTTTTCCGAAACTCTTCAAGGTTTTTGGGATCGATCGACATGCCTGCAGCCATGGCATGACCGCCATGGCGGACCAGTAAATCATCACAAGTTCTCAGTGCTTCTGCGAGATCAAACCCACTGACGCTTCGTCCAGATCCGCGCCATTCCGTGCCTTCACCACCCAGAATGATCGTTGGACGATAAAATTCCCGAAGGACTCGGGAGGCCACAATGCCTACCACACCGATATGCCAATACATTTCACCCTGTACGATCACATAATCGCGCTCTGGATCAAATTGAGATCGAATCGTGCCAATTGCCTGGTCAGCAATCCCTTTTTCAATCATTTGACGCTCCTTGTTATAGGTGTCGAGTTCCTGAGCCAATTGACGTGCTTCCTCAAGATTATCGCTGAGCATGAGCCGTAATGCCGTATCT
>JBDQII010000051.1:0-16984 GCA_040264395.1 Verrucomicrobiota bacterium | reverse complement strand
GTTGATTTCCTCACGTGTGTGATCACCGGTATCTCCCGAGTAGAGTTTCCCGGTTAATGGGTCAAAGGAGAATCTCCATGGATTACGCATGCCAATCGCATAGAATTCAGTGCGAACCTTGTCAGGTTCCAATTCGGTTCCCTGAAACTCTGTTAAATTCAAATAAGGATTATCTGACGGAATAGCGTAATGATCCGAACTTGCGACATGTGGGTTGGGTAACGGATTTCCCTGGCGTTTATCCACATCAATTCGAATCATTCCAGCAAAAAGGTTCTTATCAATCTTTTGCCCATTTCCCAGAATATCGTAGAATTCTCCCTCATCCCCAATGGATAGATAGAGGTATCCATCAGGGCCGAAAAGCATGCCTCCTCCGTTATGGTCGTAATGCTTGTCAGGTTGATTGATGATTATTTTTTCTGAATCAGGAAGCGCAGAGTTGGGATCTCCCGGGTCTACGCTGAGTTCGGAGAGTCTGTTAAAATAATCCCAGCCTGTTCCGTTCCATTCCTGAGCAACATAATAAATAAAAAATCGCCCATTATTTTTGTAATCAGGATGAAACGCAAGTGACAGAAGACCTGATTCTGAATAATTGTAAACCTTTATCCCCAGATTCAAAAAGGTAATGGGCTCGGGTTTATCGCGGTTGCTGATAACCACGACACGGCCGATTTTTTCAACCACAAACATCCTCGCATTATCCTCCTCCGGGGGGAAAACAATCTGAACGGGCTGATTAAAACGAACGGTTGGGAATCTGTCAGCTGTGGCATAGCTCAACCACTTGGGGCGGTCAGGCAGGTTAACGCTGGTGTTAGGAACGATGTTATCCCAGGGGGTTGCGGCTCCGATTGCTGGTGTAAATCCAATCAGGCCCAAGATCATTGCCTTGAAAAGGGCACTTGCCCCACAATGCCATCCGACACTTCTCATTGTATTAACATGGAATGATGATGGGGAGATTTCAATTCAAAATCTCTAACTGATGTGGGCCACTGGAAACATCGTCGGATTTGATCCACGTTTTGATTTTTTGATCTCCACCGCGATTGATGACAATTTGAAATTTGAATGAAGAGGGCGAGATTGTCTCGTATTCAGACCATTCATTATCACCAATTTTCAACGTTATTGTATCCGGCTCCTGAGCGCCTTTTGTGTGGACGATGACCTCGTAGGCTCCAGATCTTTGGAAATGAGTCCACCATTCGCCGTTGGATGCTGCACCCCATGGTTTCCCTGATTGATGACGCCAATCCTGTCGAGTTAATACAATCCGATTTTGTTTTGCTGATCCGATGATGATGCGTGGAGGATCATAATTATCGGGGCGAGTTGAACTCACATCATCAAACCAGGCATCATAGGCATTCGTCATTGAAGTAACGACATGTGGAAAGGTTGCGGAAAGGTCTTGTGATTCGAAAGGATCGAGTAGCATGTCATAGAGTTCGAAGCGGGGGCTGCCTTCAAACGATTCGTTCCCGAAACCCGAGGCATGCAGTAATTTCCATCTTTGATTGCGCGCAGCGAAGTGGTGATAGCGGACCGGTAAGTTACCTCGATGAGACTGTATGACCACGGTTCGATCGAGCCACTGCTTATTGCGTCCATCAAGAAGAGGAAGGAAACTGCGTCCATCAAATTGATTCCAAACTTTTCTGTCTGTCACCCCACAGGCATCCAGAATAGTTGGTGTGATGTCGATATGAGCCACCACTTTATCCGACCATGTGCCTGCTTTCAGTCGATTTGGCCAATGCATCAAAAGAGGGGATCTGATGCCACCTTCATGAACATGCGACTTATTTCCCTGAAAGCCCGATACATAGCGACGTCCATTCGGCCCATTGTCAACCATGAAGATAATCAGCGTATCTTCCAATAGTTCCAGTGTTTCCAGGCTATTTTTCAACTTGCCGATGTTTTGATCAATGTTATCGATCATTGCGAAAATCCGTGCTCGTTTATCGAGGTTAGCGTTTTCGGGAAGCGCATGCCCTTGATTTTGTGGGAATTGGTCGTTCGCCAAATTCAAAGACTTGTAATAATCATACTCCTCCTGAGGCACATCATGAAAGGGCCCGTGAGGAGCATTGGTGGGTAGGTAAACAAAGAAGGGTCTGTGACGGGTTTTACTGACTTCAATGAATTTCAGGGCGTGATCAAAGTAGATATCCGTGCAGTAGCCCTTCTTTTGCACTTCCTGACCATTGTGAAACAGCGTTGGATCTGTGTACTTGCCTTCCGCCCCAATCGGATCAGAGGGCTGTCCAATTCCTCCTCCGCGTAATACAAGAGATTCCTCGAATCCCTGATCCATGGCTCTCATTGGGTAATTGTCACCCATATGCCATTTGCCAAAAATCCCTGTCGCATATCCTGCGGAATAGAGTGATTCGGCGACGGTTATTTCTGCTGGCTCCATCATGGCCCGGCCAACATAGGTGTCGATACACCGAGTGCGGTAGTTGTATCTGCCGGTCATGAGGCAGGCCCGCGTGGGCGCGCAGACTGGGCTGACGTAATACTGCGACATTTGAGCGCTCTTTGGCTGGAGAGCGTCAAGATTTGGGGTTCTCAAAATTGGATTGCCGGTAAAACCAAAGTCACCATAACCCTGATCATCGGTGATGATGAGGATCACGTTGGGACGTTCCGCGGCGTTCAAGGTCCCGACTCCAATGCCCTGCATGCAAGGGGAGCCAATCCCCAGACAAACAGCCACGATGGTGGCACGTTTGCAATGAGCCCATGTTTTGAAGATATCCCCCAATATTACTGCAACCTGATACATATCACTTCAATTTATGCGGTTGAGCCAGATCAGGCAATGACTCTCTTTTATCTTCTCGGTTGACATGGTCGGAGCCTTTTCGTTTCAGTGTGCGAGTGAAACAATTTTTTCCAGGTGCCTATCCATTACGTGGCCACGTGCAGCATTATGACTGGGGAGACCCGCATTCCATACCGGCCCTGACAGGAAAACCCAACAGGGACAAACGTCCTTGGGCCGAATTTTGGATGGGGGCTCATTCGGACTTGCCGTCTGACGTACTTGTTGATGGTCAGTGGATTTCACTTGCGGAGCTGATAGCAAAGTTTCCTCTCACAGTGCTGGGGGACCGCGTGCGTATTTCTTTTAACGAGGCTTTGCCATTTCTCTTCAAAATACTGGCAGCGGCTCAACCCTTATCCATCCAGGTTCATCCAACAAAAAGTGCAGCTGAAGAGGGGTTCAAAAAAGAAAATGAGATCGGTATTGCGTTGGATGCCCGACATAGAAACTACAAGGATGTGAACCACAAACCCGAGATCATTGCAGCACTTACTCCATTTTATGGCTTGCGTGGATTTCGGCCCATCAATGAAATCAGGGATCAATTGAGCGCCTTGCCTGAGTTCTCCTTTCTTTTGAATGAGTTTGAAAAAAATGTCTCTCATTCTATCCGTAAATTGTATGGAAAACTGATGAGTATGGATGCAGGAGGCGTGCATGAGCGATTGGCTGTCCTTATCCAGCGATTGAAGGAAAGGCACTTCAGACAGCCTTTTTCCAGAGAGTCTGCCGAATATTGGGTCTTACAATCAAATAAGTGCTGCTCTGAGAATGGATTGCACGATCGAGGATTGATGTCGTTTTTTCTACTGAACCTTGTTTCCCTGCTCCCCGGTCAGGCGATGTATCTGCCGGCAGGAGTCTTGCACGCCTACCTCGAGGGGGTAGGCGTTGAGCTCATGGCGAATTCCAATAACGTGCTGCGCGGTGGGTTGACGTCCAAGCACGTCGATGTTGATGAGTTAATGCAACACGTTTCATTCAATCCTGAAAAAGTGGATATCCTTACGGCAAAGCCCTTGCGGGGATCCAATGCGGTTCAAAAATATTCATCCGGTGCTGCTGAGTTTGAATTGAATCAAATAGCGAGCGGTAGCGGGCAGCTTGAAGTGACCCTTTCATCCGATGGACCTGAGATCCTGTTTCCGACAACAATGCCTGCAAATGGATCCTGTCGTATCAAGTGGGAGGGTGGTGAAATTGCCATGAAGCAGGGAAGCCCACTGTTGATTTGCCACGATGTTCGCTATACGCTTCAACTCGATCCAGGAGTCAGGATATTTCTGGCGCTCGTGCCCAGTAAAAAATGATTGCCTCCCAACATACAGAAGACGAACTCAAGTTTCGCGGTCGTACTCCGGCTGCTCTTCGATTTGGAACGAGTGGATTGCGAGGGCTGGTTGAAGACATGACCGATCTGGAGGTCTATGTCAACGCTGCCGGATTTCTTGAATTTCTCATGGATCGCCAGCAGATCAGGGTGGGAGACACGGTATGTCTTTCAGGGGATTTGAGACCCAGTACGAACAGTGCTGATCGAAGCATCATGCGAGCCGTTGTGAGGGCCATTCATGATACTGGACTTGTCACCTGCTACCTTGGGCGCCTGCCTACCCCTGCACTGACTTATTTTGCCGTAAAGCGCCACCAGGCAAGCATTATGGTGACGGGAAGTCATATCCCTTTTGACCGCAACGGCATTAAATTCAACAGACCCCAAGGCGAAATCCTCAAATCAGATGAGTCAGCTATTCTGTCCAGCGTTTTGCAAGTCCGCCAAATTCAATATGCCATGGGAGAAGATCAATCTATTTTTGATGGTGAAGGATGGCTCAAGCCCGAGTCTGTGCCAGAGCTCCCAGATGCAGAGCCAGCGGCGCATGACGCCTATCTAAAAAGGTTCACCGACTTTTTCCCTTCAGGGTTTCTCAAAGGGAAAAAAATTCTGGTCTACCAACATTCGGCGGTTGGGAGGGATATGCTCGTTGAATTGCTTGAATCATTTGGTGCGCAAGTTTTTACCGAGGGAAGAAGTGATGCATTCGTTCCCATTGATACAGAAGATATATCCAACGAACGGTTGAATCAGCTTCAGTCATTTGTTGAAGCCAAAACGGAAAATGGGATACGTCTGGATGCGGTGATCTCAACTGATGGAGACAGTGATCGTCCGCTCGTTTGTGGAGTGGATGGCTGGGGGAGATTACAGTTTATCCACGGCGATTTGCTGGGTTTGCTGGTGGCTGATTTTCTAAAGGTACAGGATGTTGTCGTGCCAGTCAGTTCCAATGATGCAGTGGATCAACATCTGGCAGTCAAGGGTATCCAACCATTCAAGACACAAATTGGATCCCCCCATGTTATTCAAACCATGGACGCCGTCCATCGGGGTAAAGGTCGCTCTGTGGTCGGATGGGAAGCGAACGGAGGATTTATGGTGGGTTCAGAGCTCACATTTGACGGGCGTAAACTAAGTCCTCTTGCGACACGGGATGCATTCTTTCCTATTCTCAGTGTCCTCCTTGCTGCCGTTGAGCAAAAGGGCAGCATTCTTGATTTGCTGGGAAAACTGCCTGCGCGCTTTGGTAAGGCAGGGTTGATCGATCAATTTCCGCAAGAATCCAGTCGGGCTCTACTTCAGAAGTGGACACCAGACATCGAAGGTTTACTGGACTGGGAATTGAGGGATGGGGGAGCTCAGCTTCGTTTTAGCTCTGGTGAAAGGCGGTCAGCGACCACTGAGGAGATACTGATGATCGCCCATCTGTGTGAGGAGGCTACTCAATATTTTCAACCCGATGAAGGATTTACCGCCATACAGCGCATGAACTACATTGATGGTGTCCGATTCTACTTTGATAATGAAGACATCGGCCATATCAGACCCTCGGGAAATGCACCTCAACTAAGGTTTTATGCCGTGGCAAATGCTCAATTGCGTGCTGATGCCATGGTCGAATTAGCCTTGCGTGAACCGGATGGGTTGCTGCGATCCATGGAATCTGAACTGGCATGACTTTGATGATGGAACAGTGCGCCACCAAATTGTCCTGTGAAATATCAAGGACAGGTTCGACTTCGAGCTTATGCCGACCATATATCGAAGGTTTCTGCGTGCCTAACCTCTCCCTGTTATTTGGATTGCTTCTCCAAAAATGGAAAGAGCAGGCTGATTCATTCAGATTCACCTGCTCTTTTTGAAGATGCGCATGTGATGAGTGAGACACGCATCCAATGCATGGTCATGGGACTGAGCCTGATATTTTTCATGACCCTTGGTTGTCAGCTTGCGGCTGATGGAATGATTGATTTAACGGATCGTGGTGACTTAAACACAAGAAGCCCCATTCTGATCGCACATCGAGGAGGTGTGGTATCGGTGGACGCGCCGGAGTGTTCATTGACCGCCATCACCCGCGCTGCTGAACGAAGTTATGACATGGTGGAATTGGACGTGCAGGCATCCCGAGAGGGTGTGCCGGTTGTGTTTCATGATCGATCACTGGATAAAGCCTGCGGTCGCCCAGGGCGGATTGCTGATTTTGTTTCGAGTGAACTGACAGATACCAGATACCTGAATTCACAGGACCATATCCTTACCCTGGATGGCGCTCTGGGGCTTTGTCGCGATCTCAACCTGGGGGTGATGCTGGATTTCAAATCGGGTCAGAAGAATGGGGTCTTCCTGAAGCAGATAGATCGACTCATTCTCAAGCACCACCTGCAGCATGCGACGATCACCATCTCGGGTTCAGAACAAATGCGGAGTCTCATGAAGCACGTCATGTTTACCCTCACTTCGAATGAAATGCTTCATTTGCGCGAAGGACGTAGCCTTCAATTAGGTCAACGGTTCTGGTTTGGGTTACCCAATCAACTGCTGCCGGGTGATGTTGAAAAGCTGAAGAAAGCCCATGCGCTCATTTTTCCTGCGATCAATACATTTCGTTATCCCGCAGACGAGCATATGGAATCAGCGGGGAGAGACATTCAACGCCTCCTCAAGGAGGGAGTCGATGGGTTCCAGATAGACTCAGTTTACGATTCGAATTTCACCAAAGTCACTCAGGACACAGCTGCCCCGCATTAAGATGAGAACCCTGGCTATCGGGTGTCCTTTTGACTGAACTCTGCCATTGGCAGCGCGAGGGTGAATCATTACAGGACACTTCGCTTATGTGTAACGAGACCTCAGCTATTTTTCCTTGTAAATCAATGAGCAAGGGATTGACATGGAGTGATGTCTCAGTTGCACGTCAATTTCAAAGCTTACCCTCATGCTTGTGTGGTTACCTTTGCTTGTTTCTTCACTGTGTTGGGGCTCTTTTTTTCGGGGCAATCCCTTGCTGAAGAATGGATTGTTGAGACGGTGGCAGGCACTGGTCTGAAAGGTTATTCCGGTGATGGTGGTCCCGGAATCCAGGCGCAGTTGAATAATCCCTACGGTCTGGTTGTCGGGCCTGACCAGGCGTTATATTTTTGTGATATCGACAATCACATTATCCGGAGACTTTCGGCTGATGGGGTGATTTCTACTGTAGCGGGATGTGGTGAGGCCGGGTATTCGGGGGATGGCGGGCTGGCGACTGAAGCTCGGCTGAATCAACCCTATGAAATTCGATTTGATCGAGAAGGTCATATGTTTTTTGTGGAAATGCCCAATCATCTCGTACGAAAAGTCGATGCCAGAACAGGCATCATTACTACCTTCGTTGGACTGGGGAAAGCTGGTTATTCAGGGGATGGAGGACCTGCCATTCAAGCTGAGTTCAACCGTCCGCACAGTATTCAGTTTGATACTTGGGGGAATTTACTTATCTGCGACATCGGCAACCATCGGATTCGTAGAGTGGGGCGTTCCAGTCATCTCGTGGAAACATTAAGTGGAACGGGAGAAAAGAGGCCCACACCCAATGGTTCGCCTCTTTTTCATACCCCTTTGAATGGACCGCGTGCTCTGGACGTTTCGGAGAATGGCGATCTTTGGCTGGCATTGAGAGAGGGGAATGCTGTCTATCGTGTCGACATGAAAAAGGGGCAGTTGCTACACAAAGCGGGTACGGGAAAAAAAGGGTTTACTGGCAATGGGGGCCCAGCCAGAGAGGCAACACTGTCTGGACCCAAAGGGCTCAGCATTGCACCTGATGGCCATGTCTGGCTCGCGGATACGGAAAGTCACAGCATACGCGTCTTGAACACCAGGACAGGACGGCTTGAGCTTATCGCTGGAACGGGACAACGGGGTGACGGCCCTGATGGGCCTGCACTCAGCTGCCAGTTAGCCAGACCGCATGGTATCTTTGTTGCCAAGGATGGCTCGGTCTATGTCGGTGACAGCGAAAATCACCGCATACGCCGACTTTACCAGACGACAGACGACGGGGATTAGGGGAGTTTTTTGATTTTGATGTTCCGATACCAGGCTTCACCTGCGGGACCCCCGTGGATTTGCAGGGCGAGGATGCCGTCCTGTTCAATCGAGCGGTCCGTCTCTGTGTAATCAACAGTCTGGTATCCATTGATCCAAAGCTGGATGCGTTTGCCTTCGCAGCGAATGACGTAATCATTCCATTCACCAGGTTTTAAAACTTTGGCCAGTGCTTCACGATCTGGTTCGGCGAGGATCTTGCGACGACGGGATTCATCATAGAGACAGCCCGTGTAATCTTGTCCCAGATCTGCCTGATAACCGATGACTTCATGGTGGTCCGGGATGCGTCGGGTTCGGATTTGAACGCCTGCATTGGTTTGTTTGCCTACCAATCTGAACTGAAGTTGTAGTTCAAAATCCTGATAGGTATCTGCGGTGCTCAGAAATTGATTGCGTGGAATGTCGGCATAGGTCATCCCGCCTACAATGGCGTTGTTTTCAATTCGGAAGTAATGGTAATTACCTTCCCAACCTGCAAATGATTTGCCATCAAAAAGCGACACCCATCCTTGCCCCCACGATAACAAGGTCGATGCAAAGAACAGGCTCAATATGATTTTGGATTTCATCGTATTTTGATAATGGATCGATTTTGGTTTGTGATTGCTTTGTCGCAGCTTAGGGTGTAACCACGCTGCCGACAAGTAAACTGATGACTGAGGACCCAATCAACAAATCGCCAAATAAACCAGATCAATCTCCAGTCGAACGCCTCTTCCCATTTGCATTGAGAGCTCGAGTAGTGGTGGTTGGGGAGTCTCTTCTGGCCCGGCTCAGAAAGAAACTTCATTTCATTCTGATCACAGAGGATATTTCAGAACACCGGATAGAGGAGATCTGTCGTCAATACTCTCATTTGCCCATTTTACAATGCTACTCAGTTGAGTCCATTGAATCTCATTTCGGGTTTAAAAACACCAAAGTTCTAGGGTTCAAAAAGGGCTCGCTTGCTGTATCAATTCATAAGGAACTCAAAAAAACAGCAAAGCGACTTAATCTGGAGCGCTCACAAAACAACGTCAAAAGCGCTGAAATCTGAAAGATGACTGCACTTATCCAGTGGCCATGACGGCGCCAGCGAGAACAGTTGGGCTTGATTAATGCTCCAGACTGAAGGAAGGAGCGCCATTCAGAAATCCAAGCGAGGTCAGAAACAAGTCTGCCTGATAAAGCGTTTCCTTGTATTTGTTTTTGTTGAAAAACCCGTGCCCCTCGGCCTCGTAAAGATGAAGTTCGCTTCGGCGTCCCAGTGCATGCATGAGCTCTTGGAATTTTTCTCCGGTTTCCACCGGGATAAGTTTGTCATGCGTGCCCAGAAAAACAGTGGTTGGTGGAGTATTCTCATCCAGGTTGTGCATGGGAGAAAAGGATTCCCAGTAATCGGCAACTCGATCATGACCATATCCACCTGGTCCGTTGTCATAAACAGGATTGAACAATACAAGTGCCTGAGGTGCGCAGTCCACAGGTGGATCCATTGGATAATTGAACCCCTTGACTGTTGCTGTGGTCGCTGCCACATGCCCCCCGGCTGAACCACCGCCGGCAGCAATTCTGTGTGGGTCGATACCCAGCTCGTGAGCGAAATATCGAACCCATCGCATGGCTGATTTTCCATCTTCGATACATTTGTCAGGACGGGTTTGATGGTTGTTTTTCGTTCTGTATTCAGCGCAGATGGCTACCATGCCTCGGGATGCCAGATAGGCGCTTTGAGGGTAAAACTGTGTGGGTGTTCCACCGGTCCAGCCGCCTCCGAAAAAAAAGACAATGGCTGGTTTTTTATTCGTGGGTGCATGCCCCTCTGGTGTAAACAGGTGCAATGAAAGCGTGATGTTTTCAATCTGTTTGAAAGGAACGATTCTTGTCGGTGTGATTTCATCCTCTGCTTGCATACCTGCGGTCAGCGTCAGAGTGATCACCGCAATGAACCATTGCCTGGCCAAAGAAAGTGGGGGATTAACGAGTTTTGATTTCATGAATGGATGGATCATGCCAAAGCCATCTCTTGTTGCGCTGGCAAGCATTGGTGGTGATTTTCAAATAAAATGTCCATGTGACTATCTGGGCGCTCACTCCCCGTCGGCTGAGTTATTAAAGCAATTCTTTGATTTTATCTTCCACATCCTTGGAGTTTTGTCCTCCACTGCCAACTCTCATTAACTGGACTTTTCCTTTGCGGTCCAGCACCACGACATGCGGGATTCCCGTGACTCCATAATATTCGCTCATGGAATTGTCTGACTGAATCGCAAAACGGTGCTCGAGGCCATGTGATTTGGCAAATTCAACCAGCATCTTTTGCTCATCGGCTTTCTCTACTGTTGCCTCGCTCCTGCTGGCGCGCTTGGCTTTTTCATTCCATTCGTAATTGTAATATCGGGTAAGTCCCAGGATGACCAGACCTTTGTCTCCATAGGCTTCTTGAAGGTGTTTCAGATGCGGGAAGGTGGCGATGCATGGCCCACACCAGACAGCCCAGAAATCAAGAAGTACCACTTTGCCCTTGAGGTCTTCCGCAGTCATGGGTTTTCCATTGACCCAGGTCTCGATTGCCAAAGGGCCAGCATCTTGACCGACCATGTTTTCGAGTTTGCGTGCGCGACTCAATGCTTCATCGAATCGAGTCAAACTAGTCAGTCCTGTTTCGTAAAGAGACTTGATGGCATCTTCTGATACCTTCTCCTTGATGACAGCAACAAAAGTTTTTGCTTCCTTCAACTGCTTTTCTGCTTCCTCAACATCAGCGACTATCAGCTTTTGCAGAGCCATGTTTTTGTGCGTGAAATAAATACCTATGGACTCTTCGTCATTCGGGTTGGTATTGAGTTTTTTAATGATTTCGTCGATGGGGGTTTTTGCTGCTTTTATCTGTTTTTGATAAAATTCAATTGCTGAATGAGCTCTGGGAATAAGAGCCTTCGAATCCTCGCTTTCGGGGTTCATTTCACTCACCACCTGGACGAGATCCGTCAGTTTTTTTTCTGCGGCTTCATTGTCAGTGCCAATCAGTTGTCCGATGCTCCCGAATTCCTGACCGAAATATCGATTGAGGTGACTGCTGTCATCGACTTTTTCCTTTGCCTGTTCAGTAGTGATTTCAGCAGAAAATGTTTGAGGTGAAAGAGCGCATGTAAAAATGACAATGGCTCCAGAGATGAATTTGGGCAACTGCGAGAGATATTTCATAGCAAGCTAATTAAGATGTCTTGAGCACCGATGTGTATCAGGATACTGGAGAAAACTATCCCCCTCAGGCAGATCTTCAAGCTTGAAGTGGCAGGCGCGCCTGATCATTTGTTCCATCAAATGCCTGCTTTTGACATTTATTCATTGGTCTAATGGTGATGATTTTTTAAGATCTCAAAAACCACTCCACAGACCCAACATGAAACCACAATTTCATTTCATCACAAAATTGAGCCTTCAGATCATCTTGGTTGCCTTGATGGGAGCCACTGCTCTGGCTGGAACCGGAAAACCCAACATCATTTATATCATGACAGATGATCTAGGTTACGGTGACCTTGGGTGCTACGGACAACAACGCATCAAGACGCCACAGATCGATCAATTGGCAGAGGAGGGGATGCGGTTTTCCCAATTCTATGCCGGCTCGACTGTCTGTGCTCCCTCAAGATGCGTTCTGATGACAGGATATCATACGGGGCATGCTCTGGTGAGAGGGAATCGTGAGGTCAAGCCCATGGGACAGTGGCCATTGCCTGATGATACCGTCACGGTGGCGGAAGTTTTGAAAAAGGCTGGATACACCACGGGACTCGTGGGAAAATGGGGACTCGGGGGACCAGGTTCAACGGGGCATCCGAACCGTCAGGGTTTTGACTATTTTTTCGGCTATCTGTGCCAACGACATGCGCACAACTATTATCCAGAATTTCTTTTTCGAAATGAAACACGCGTTCCTTTGAAAGGAAACAAGGTGCAAAATGATCGTTTGGATGGGGCAGGGTACGCGACCAATCGAACGACCTTTTCGCATGATTTATGTGCCGATGAAGCCCTTGAATTTGTGAAGCGCAACCATGAAGATCCGTTCTTTCTGTATCTGTCTTTGACGATTCCTCATGCCAATAACGAAGGTGGTAAACGTGGAATGGAAGTGCCGGATTACGGGATATATTCAGCTACGGATTGGCCTGAACCTCAAAAGGGGCATGCAGCCATGATCAGTCGCCTGGATGCCGATATTGGTAAACTCATGGCCTTGCTGAAGGATTTGAACATTGATGAACATACCATTGTGTTTTTTACCTCTGACAATGGACCGCACCGAGAGGGTGGTAACGATCCTGATTTCAATGATTCCAATGGACCTTTGCGTGGTATCAAGCGTGATCTTTACGAAGGTGGCATTCGTGTGCCGATGATTGTTCGATGGCCAGGTGAAATTGCACCTCAATCTGTCTCGGATCACATTGGTTATTTTGGTGACTTCATGACAACCGCTGCAGAACTGGCAGGAACACGGGCACCCAGAGGATTGGATTCCATTAGTTTTGTGGACACTTTGTTGGGTAATGATCAACGCCAGAAGCAGCATCCATATCTTTATTGGGAGTTTCACGGTGGAGGTCGACATTTTCAGGCCATCCGACTGGGGCCATGGAAAGGGGTGAAGCATCGAAATGGTTCTTTTGAGCTGTTCCGACTTGATCAGGACCTGGGCGAGTTGCACGATGTGGCTGGAAACCATCAGTCCGTGGTGACCCAGCTGAGTATTGAAATGGAACGATCCCATCAGGATAATCCCATGTGGCAATAAAAGGGGACTGATTTGGGTGCTTGAAAAGTTGAGAACAATGAAACATTCCCTCAATCAATGGCTTCAGAATGTGACTTTGCACTGGTTGATGCCATCTTCCTGTCGTATCTATCCGCTCGTCTTGCTTTTCGGAGTGACGGTTCATGCCGATGACTCGAAACTGTTTCTGGAGAAGGTCGCGCCCATCCTCGAGACGCATTGCTTGCGCTGTCATTACCCCGGTAACGAAGAAGGAGATGTTTCGCTTGCAACACCTGATGATTTGCGCGACGGAGGTTACCTTGATGTGCGGAACGGAGATCAATCCCATTTGTTGGATCTGGTCGAGCCCGTCACTACAGGGAAAAAACCGGAGATGCCTGAAGACGGCGATCCCTTGTCCTCTGAGCAGGTAGGAGTTTTGCGAAAATGGGTGGTTCAGGGGGCTCTCTGGCCTGACGGCAAGGTCCTCAAGGAAGCTTCGCAGGCAGATGCATCATGGTGGGCCTTTCAAGCGCTTAAAGAGGTGAGCGTCCCTGATGTCACGAAAGCTCCAGTTTCATGGAAACGGAATCCAGTCGATGCGTTTATTTTCGAGGAACTTCAAAACCAGCATTTATCACCTTCAATGCCCACCAGTCGCAGGCAGTTGATCAGGAGGCTTTGTTTCGATCTTACAGGTCTGCCTCCCTCAGTGGAGCAGGTTAAGCGATTTGTCGGTGATCCTTCACCTGATGCGTATGAGCGTCTGGTGGATCGACTACTGGCCTCGCCGCATTACGGGGAACGATGGGGGAGACACTGGTTGGATGTCATACGTTTTGGTGAAAGTCGCGGATTTGAGCGTAACGAAATCATTCGAAATGCCTGGCCTTTCCGTGACTACGTCATCCGTTCTTTTAATCAGGACAAACCTTTGAACAGACTGATCAAGGAGCATCTTGCCGGTGACCAGCTCGGCCCCAATCAACCTGATGTCGAAATTGGAACCACTTTCCTGGTTTGTGGTCCATATGATGATGTGGGAAATCAGGATCCTGCTCAGGCTGCTCAGATCCGCGCCAACACCATTGATGAAATGATTCGTGCCAGCTCCGAAGCCTTTCTTGGCCTGACTGTAGGCTGCGCGCGCTGTCATCACCATAAATTCGATCCCATCTCTCAGGAAGACTATTATCGGTGGTATGCGACTTTTGCAGGCGTGCGCCATGGTTCGCGTGAAATTGCCAGCAATGCAGAACGCGAGCAACGCAAGAGAATGATAGAGCCACTGGACGCTGAACGAAATGGATTGGCAAAGGAGAAAGAGAGACTTGAAATTGGCATCCTGAAGCGTGCGGAAATGAAAAAAGATTTGTTTGCCGAATCATGGACAAGAGACCCGATCAAGCGAATGGGAGTTGAAGAACGGTTTGAAAAGCGTCTTGCAAAATATGTTCGACTGATCGTTGAAGGCACCGAAAGCAATCCATATGCAAGCTCAGGTTATGGGATCGACGAATTCGAAGTATGGGCGTCAGGAAAAGCGGGGCAGAATGTTGCGTCACTCGCTTTGGGGGGATTCGCAAAGGGTGCAAGCCGTATTGCAGAAGATTTTGTGAAGGCATACAGTGCGCAATTGACGATTGACGGTGAATACGGAGCCCGCTGGATTGCTCGGGGACCTGAACTGAGCATCACCCTTTCCAAACCAATTGAAATCGATCGTATTTATTTTTCCAGTGACAGAGGCGGCGATGCAGGCAATCAGTCGGTTGCCAATTTTGTCTCTGAGTATCGACTGGAAGTTTCGTTAGACGGTGAGCAATGGGAAAAGGTGGCGGACTCTCACGACCGTCAACCCGTCAACGAAGCACATCGTAAGTGGCGTTGGATGATGATGGAGCAAACGAGTGAGGAACGGCAGCAATTGAAGGGGCTGGATCTTGCCATCGCACGACTGGATCGCAAGCGCAAGGATGTGCCTGAACTGCCCCGCTGGTGGGCCGGGAATTTTACTGGTATTGAAGAATCAACCCACGTGTTCATCGGAGGAAATCCTCAGCGTAAAGGTAAGAAAGTTGTGCCTGCCAGCCTGTCTGCTTTCGATGCAGCCTCTAAAGGTTACCGCCTTGATCCGGGGGCTGCCGAGGGAAAAAGGCGGTTGGCCCTCGCCAACTGGCTTGTGTCCGACGAGAACCCATTGACGCCGCGGGTGTGGGTGAATCGCATCTGGCAAAAACACTTTGGCCATGGTCTGGTCAGTACTCCAAGTGATTTTGGTGTCATGGGAAGTCAGCCAAGTCATTCGGATTTGCTGGATTGGTTGGCAGGTCAGCTTTTGGAAAATGGATGGCGCATGAAACCGCTCCACAAATTATTGGTGATGTCTCAAGCGTATCGACAGTCTTCCACTTTTCGATCTGATGCTGCTCGTGCAGATGCAGATTCCAGATTTCTCTGGCGATTCCCACCTCGTCGACTTTCTGCAGAGGAGATTCGTGATTCCATGCTGAAAGTATCGGGAGTGCTCAAGGTGGAAATGGGAGGGGCTGGTTTCAAGTTATATCGCTATCTTCAAGATAATGTCGCTACCTACCAGCCCTTGGATCATCATGGTTCTGAAACTTATCGGCGCGGTATTTATCATCACAATGCACGCGCGGCCATTGTTGATCTGATGACGGAATTTGATTGTCCAGATCCGGCTTTTCCTGCGCCGAGACGAGCCTCAACCACCACACCTCTTCAGGCGCTAACCCTGTTGAATCACTCTTTTACGCTCGACATGGCAAAAGCACTTTCAAATCAATTAGATCAAGATTCAGCAGGTGATGAGGAACGTTGGGTTACGCTTGCCTATTCGAGATCCTATGGGAGAAACCCTACAGAAAGTGAATTGCAAAAAGCACTGATTTTCAAAGCAGACTTGGGGGGTGTCCTTTTTTGCCGGGCATTGTTTAATTCAAATGAATTTATCCACATTGATTGATCGGTCATTCAAAGCATGATGAAAAATCCAACACAATCCGCATGGCAGGCTCTCCGAAATAGACGCGGATTTTTACATGATGTTTACACTGGCCTGGCAGGTGTGGGTTTGACAGCCCTGTTGAGACAGGAGGGGCTGGCCGATGGCTCACCTACTTGGGAACCGGGTATGGGGCAGACGCATCATCTGTCAAAAGCTTCGAGAGTGCTTCAGATCTTTTGTCCAGGAGCGGCCTCTCATATGGATTTGTGGGAACATAAGCCCGGGCTGGATCAATGGCATGGGAAGCCACTTCCCGGAGAGGAGGCCTTCCTCTCATTCCAGGGTAAAAATGGCAATCTTATGCGCAGTCCCTGGCCCTTTGTTGCGAGTGGTCAAAGTGGGAAAAAGATTTCCTCCATGTTACCTTACATGGCCAGACACGTGGATGATATTGCCTTTTTTCATGGCATGCATTCCAAGACAAACACACATGGTCCGGGATGTGTTTTCATGAACACCGGCCATCCCACCGAAGGCTTCCCAGGTACGGGAGCCTGGATGAGTTATGCTTTGGGATCATCCAACGAAAATCTACCGACCTATGTGGCCATCCCTGACGTAAGAGGGGAGCCCCCCAATGGAAAAGCGAATTGGAGTAATGGGTTTTTACCCGCAAGGCATCAGGCCATCTTGATGAGTGCGCAACAGCCCATTCGAAACCTGACACGCCCAGGGGTGGTTTCTGTTTCAGAAGAACAGAGAACACGATCATTGATTGAATTTTTGAATCAACAACACGCAGAGGATCGATCCGGTGATTCCTCTCTGCAGGCGAGAATGGCTGCCTATGAATTAGCGGCACGTATGCAGCTTTCTGCTCCAGAGGTTTCGGATTTAAGTAAAGAACCAGACTCAGTGAGAAAGCTTTATGGAGTTGGGGACAGTAATACCCTCAAGGATGGTTATGCACAAAATTGCATTCTGGCTCGG
>JBDQII010000050.1:0-17064 GCA_040264395.1 Verrucomicrobiota bacterium | reverse complement strand
TCTAAAATTACACGCGATACTGCATAGTTAATCACAAGTTATTGTGCAAGTGATGAATGCCCCCCTTTTTAAGCATTAAAAAATTTGACATTCTTCATTAGTCAATAATAAGATTCCACAATCCCTGAAATTCCTGCAACTACATAAGTAGCAGCAACTACATAAGTAGCAGCAACTACATTAGTAGCAGCAACTACATTAGTAGCAGCAACTACATTAGTAGCAGCAACTACATTAGTAGCGTCAACTGCATTGGTAATTGAAATTGCTCATGCATTACGACATTCCGGGATGAACTGTACTCATCGATAGCTGAACTAACACAGATATAGTATGAAAAATAAGAACACCCATCCCATTCACCATGCTCTCCATGGTTTGAAAAGGGTTCGAAACTGGACTGCATTGATTCATCTTTGCTTTCTCTTGGCAGTCTCTCTCGCGGCAATAAACATTGCCAATGCACAGGTATCAAGCGTTGTCTTTGAAGACGACTTTTCATCAGACACGATTGATACGGCAAATTACACATCTAATGCTCCCTTTTTCGAGGGTGGTGAAGGTGATATTCACGCAGAAGCCGGCGATGGCGTGATGCGCTTTGTCGGTGAAACCACCCAACAGTGGTGGTCAGGTGGCACTTTGAAGGTCAATGAGACATTTGCTGCATCTCAGGATGCACCTGTAACGCTGACCATCGACCGTGTCGCAGAAAATGGCCAGGGATCGGCTTCTCGAAGTGCACTCTGGATTCATGACGAAACGGAAAACAACTACGTTCTCTTTGCCGATGTTCGAGGAGAAGGTGGCTGGCGATACAATCGCAAAATTGGTCAAGATGGCGATGTCCCCACAGGAGGGGGAAACAATATGGCTTCTTTCGATGGGGAGGCATTCGATGATGGAGGTCTGCATGAAATGAGCATTGTTGCAAATGGTTCGACCGTGCAGCTCATTCTGGACGGCCAAGTTGGCGCTGAAGTGCCTTTTCCATTCAATAATGTGGTCTTTCAATTTGGATCATATGCACGCGCCAACAATGATACCGCGGATACGACTTGGGATAATTTGGAAATATCCACCGTGTTGAGCACGGCAGTGGTCTTTGAGGACGATTTTTCGTCGGGTACGATCGACCCCGCAAAATTTGAAGCTGCGGAGCCATTCTTTGAGGGTGGTGAGGGTAACATTCATGCCGAAGCTGACGGAGGCGTGATGCGATTCGTAGGAGAAACCACTCAGCAATGGTGGTCAGGAGGCACACTGCGCCTGAAGGATAGTTTCAATGCGACAGCTGACTCTCCCGTAACATTGTCCATTGACCGTGTCGAGGAAGCTGGTCAAGGCAGCGCTTCACGCAGCGCGCTCTGGATCTTCGATGAGTCAGAAAGCAATTATGTATTATTTGCCGATGTTCGCGGCGAAGGCGGCTGGCGTTATAATCGCAAGATAGGTCAGGATGGCGATGTGCCTACCGGCGGCGGCAACAATATTGGCAGCTTCGACGGAGCAGCCTTCGATGATGGCGGACTCCACAATATGTCAATGGTAGCAAATGGTTCCACAGTAAAACTGATTCTTGATGGAGTGGTGGGAGCAGAGGCTTCTTTCCCATTCTCGCCCGTTGTCTTTCACTTTGGATCTTTCGCGCGAGCCAATAACGACACTGCAGATACCGCTTGGGACAACTTAAAAGTTGAGGCAGTTCCTCAACAGAGCAATGTGGTATTCTCCGATGATTTCGCCTCGGATAGCATTGATTCAGCGCGGTATGAGCAAGCCACCCCATTCTTTGAAGGCGGCGAAGGTGATATTCATGGAGAGGCGGGTGACGGTGTGATGCGATTTGTAGGAACCACCACTCAACAGTGGTGGTCAGGTGGAACACTTCGAGTCACGCAACCTTTTGAGCCTTCAGATTCAGAAACAATCACACTATCCATTGACCGTGTCGCAGAAGCCGGCCTGGGATCTGCTTCGAGGAGTGCTCTCTGGATCTATGACGAAACAGAAACCAATTATGTACTTTTCGCAGATGTTCGTGGTGAAGGCGGCTGGCGTTACAATCGGAAGATTGGTCAAGATGGAGACGTGCCTACGGGCGGAGGTAACAACATGGCTGCGTTTGATGGAGAGGCATTCGACGACGGCGGTTTGCATACCATGACAATGGAAGCAAATGGTTCAACAGTGAAGTTAATCCTTGATGGCATTGAAGGCGCTGAAGTGAGCTTTCCGTTTTCGCCTGTTCTTTTTCACTTTGGAGCGTTTGCAAGGGCCAATGATGATACAGCTGATACCACTTGGGATAATCTAATCATTGAAAGTGAGGGTGGTGCCACCTTCTCACCTTCTGGTATTGGTGTCCGTAAAGGGCAAACAAGCCAACCGGTCACCGTCAGGATTCCTCAAGGTTTGAATTCCCAAAAATCCATCAGCGTGAAAGTGGTCAGCGATGATCCATCTATCGCGATCCCTCAAGGAGGTAGTAACGGAAGTCTTAACTTAATGTTTGCTGCAGGTGGCCCTAACACAGTTACCTTTCAAATAGTAGGGCAAGATCTTGGAGGAACGCAATTCAGTCTTACCAGCAGCGATATTGCTGCAGGCAACAAACTGGATGTCGCTGTGATTTCAGATCCTGGTGTTTTGCTGACTGAGGCCTTCGCGGGCAATTCCATCAATAGCTCTTTATTTGAAATTTCTGAAGAAGGATTCGGAAACGGATTAGGAGATTTCACTGTGGAGCAAAATAACGGCCAACTGGAAATTTCCGGATTTGCCGATGGAGATACCTGGCCCGGAGCCTCTCTGAAGACAAAGAACAGCTACCTAGCAACCGAAGATCTCAACCTCGTGGTCGAAGTCGACCGGGTGGCCATGGATCAGTTTGGAGAAGCTGGACGAACTGGAGTGTTCCTGACCAACGCGGATCGGACACGCTTCGTATTCTTCTCGCAGCAAGTCGAGATCGACGATGATGCCTTTTGGCGGGTTAACGTGAATCCTGGATCCCCTGGCGGCGGAGGTGCCGTTATTCCGGGGTTCGGCCCAATGGAAGATCTTGGTAAGCACACCATGAAACTGGTTGCCAATGGAAGCAGCGTCGAGGTCTTCCTCGATGGTGTCTCCGGTGGTTCATTCCCATTCGAACTCAGCGCAGGCATTTTTGTGGAATTAGGGGCTTATGCTCAGTTCATGGACGAAGATGTTTCAGGCGAGTTTGACAATCTTTCGATTGAAAATGTATTACCTTGCGTGGAAGGAAGTCCATCCAGTGTTCTCATAACACGGGCTGAGAATCAGGAAATAACGGTCACGGTTCCACGCCTGGCAAATGACGCTGCCGATATTTCGGTCACCATTAAAAGCAACAATCCGGATGTTGCCATTCCAGCTGGTGGAAGCAATGGATCCATTACCCTGACTTTCCCATCGGGAAGCTCAAACAGTCAGACGTTCACGGCGATTCCAACCGGACTGGGTGCAGCAGAGTTTTCAGTATCGACGGATGCTGATGTGTGCGTTGCTGGCTCCATCTCAGTTGAAGTCATTTCCATTCCTGAAGTCTTCCTCACGGATGACTTTTCCGGAGATAGTGTGGATACTGCAAAATGGCGCGTCGATGAAACCCCATTGAACGAATCTGGTACCTTGAAACCAGCTCCGCAATCTTTCATCGAGATTCAAAACGGAGAGGTAGTCATTCACGTGGAGGCTGAAACGCCAGCGTGGCCAGGTATGGCGCTTCTGACGGTTGATACCTATTCGGCGTCACTGACGGAGCCACTGACATTCGAACTGGACCGCAAGATGGTCGATTTTGTTCTGGCTGCCGGTGTTAGCTCCGAAAGTCGCACAGGCATGTGGGCAATGAACGCGAATGGCGATCATGTCTTCTTCGTCGATCATACCACACATGATGCCCGCAACTTCGGCTGGCGCTACAATCGCCGACCAGGTGCGGATGATAATGAAGAAATAGGTAACGGAATCAATATTCCAGCCTTTGATGGAGGAGCCTTCGACAATCGCGGTGACCATCGCATGAAGTTGGTATTGAACGGATCAACGGCAAAACTGTTCCTGGACGATATTTTCGGAGTAGAAGTCGAATTCCCTTACTCGGAGGGAATTACCTTAGGATTCGGCTCTTATGCTGATGATGTCGGCCCTGCTGACCCAGAAACGGGAGAACCTCTGGGCAACCAAACCACTGGTAATTTTGACAACGCTCTTATCACGGGCGGGTCAGTGCCATTCGTTGAGCAAGGTAATATTACCGGATTCACCATTCAGGAAGGAAACCTTGTTATTGAATGGACAGGAAACCAGCTATTGGAGTCAACTTCTGTAACAGGTCCGTTTGCACCTGTTGCTGGAGCGGTCCCGCCAAATTCCAGTATTCCTATTGAAGATGGAGCTCGATTCTTCATCGCTGAGTAAATCGATTACTTAAAACCGCAAAGGGCCGCCTCCAGAGGCGGCCCTTTTTTATTGGGACTCGGTAATATGAAGCGTTTGATTGGCTTCCAAATTGGAATTCAAGACTTGTTCCGATCCGGATGGCCAAAGCACCTTGATAGAATCAGCTAAAGCGGCCTCCCCCAGACCGAAATAAAGTGGCATCGAACTTTGGGCCAAATAACCGGATTTACCGTCATTCAATTGAACATATTTTTTACCTTTGACCGACACGGTGACTAAAGCTCCAATTCCATTGCGATTGGAGGTCTTACCGGTCAACTTGATTTTCAAGAATTTGATAGCTTTCTTCTCACTCAGGTCACTGATCAACAATTGAGGGCGATCGTAGAATTCGTTGGTAACAATATCAAGGTCACCGTCGTTATCCAGATCGATAATAGCTGAGGATCTCGTACTTAAAGTGCCCAGAACCTTCTTGCGACCCGTCTGATCCTTGCATTCCGAGTGGTTTTTATCCTTTCCGTCACAATCCAGCGTAAACCAGACTTTCTCTGTGCGACCGTCTCCTCGGGGTTCAACGCCCAACAAAAACTCGCTATCAAAAAAACGCTCACCTCCTTGATTAAGAAGCAAACTATTGATTCCATAACGAAAAGGATACCCCATACCGCCGCTTACAAATACATCCTCAGATCCGTCGGCATTTAAATCTCCAACACTGAAGCCCCATGGCCAGTATGTTTCCGCGCGAAATCGATCTGAGGATTCCCTGTAAGCTCCATTTGCTTGACTGAGATACAGTGCATTGCCGAAAATATTATTGCCTGCACCTTGAAGATACTCCTCCGTCCATTGTACCGAACAAAAAGCTTCACTTTTCGCTTTTTCCAAACGGGGGGCGAAACGGAGTGCTTGCATGGTTTGGCCTTGCGTCATGTCTGAATGCATGTCGGTGATATACAAATCCAGTCGACCATCAAGATTGGCATCAAAGAATTTAACCCCCATGGCGCCCCATGATGTTTTAGGGAAGTATTGATCTGTTTTCTCAACGAAGGTTTTTCCTTGCTGATTTTCATAAAAATGATCATCACCTTGCATGTTGACAATGTAGAGATCCATGAACCCATCCTGATTGACATCAGCGAAGGAGCAATCTCCACTCCAACTACCATCCCTGAGACCTGTTTCCTGAGTGACGTCTTTGAATCGTCCATTACCAAGCCCTCTGTAGAGAATGCTGTATTCTGTTCTTTCAGGAAAAAGGTGACCTGCAAACGCATCCGGATAGGCTTCGTAGTATCCGCCACGTCCCTGATTCTGCTTGGTATATTGCCCTACATTGGTCACAAACAGGTCAAGGATTCCGTCATTGTTATAGTCCCAGAACACGGCCCCTGAGGAATGTCCCACGTATGTCAATCCGGAGGCTTCCGTAACATCTTTGAAGACTCCATCTCCATCATTCTGAAATAAATGGTTACCACGACGGACTGTGGTCACAAATAAATCCTGATCGCCGTCATTATCCACGTCTCCAAATGAAGCTGCAACCGAAACACGGTTCACCAAACCAACCCCTGCTTTTCTTGTAATATCCTCAAACTTACCGTTGCCCAAGTTTCTCCAGAGGTGGTTGTACCCCATTTGAGTCGTCCAGTAGATGTCCGGCAGATTATCTCCATCGACATCTGCTATGGCCACTGCGTTACCATGATCGTAGTGGGCCGCTTTGTAGGAAACTCCAGCGTCATCGACAATGTGATGTGAGAACCGAATCCCACTCTCACCGATGCCATCGGAGAACTCAAACCCATGATAAACCGACATCGTTTCTGCCTGTTTCAACTGGTATTCCTTGCGGGCCATCAATCTTTCCATGGCATAAACATGTTCCGGGGACTCGTCCTGCGCTGAAAGTGCCATACCGCCACACATGCTTATACAAGCTGCTGCTAAGCCCATGTGTGATCTGACGTTTTTTAGTTTTCTTTGTATTGAGATTCTATAGGACCAACAGGAGAGCCATCGGGATTGATATAACATACTACGATACAAGCAAATTGGATCAAAAAAGTCGAGCTTGGAATTAATGTCATGATTCCCGTTTTTTCTGGTTTGTTGTATTTTTTCTCGATTAACATGCACCCATGTTTGACACACCCTGGCGCAGTATTCTTTTTATGCTTGGATGCGTTTCTATTGCCTTTCAACTGTCTTCACAACCCTGGGAAAAGGGCGATGGTTTCAGATCGCTTTCGGCAAGTGCTGTGTCCGGTGATTCCCAGGGATTCAGCCTGATTGAAAGTGGGCGAACTGGATTGGATTTCACGAATTCATTGGTAACAGATCGAGGCCTTCGAAATCAAATTCTGCTGAATGGATCTGGCGTTGCCGCTGGAGATGTCAACGGAGATGGGCTTTGTGATTTGTACTTCTGCGGACTGGATCGGCCCAATATGCTTTTTCTCAATCACGGAAATTGGATATTTGAAGAATCTGTTATTGCTGATGCTATCCTCTGCAAAGATCAATCTTCTACTGGTGCCGTGTTTGCAGATGTAAATGGCGACGGTTCTCTGGATTTGCTGGTGACTGGCCATCAAAAAGGCGTACGCCTCTTTCTGAATGAGGGAAAAGGCTCTTTCATCGAAGCGACAAAAGAGTGGGGCCTGGCAAGCACAAGTGGAAGTGCTTCCATGACGCTGGCTGATGTGGACGGGAATGGTTGGCTGGATCTTTATGTGGTCAATTACCGCAATGACACCATGCGAGATTTGCCGAATGGGCAGTTTGACGTGAGGCTGGTCAACGGAGAATATCGACTCCTCTCTTACAACGGAAAATCTGCCGATAGCCCTGACCTCAAAGGGAGGTTTACATTTAATCGCTCACAAGGTGTTTTGGAAAACGGTGAACCCGATCAATTGTTTCTCAACTCCGGAAGGGGTCAATTCGAAGCCGTCAACTGGCAGGAAGGTCACTTTCTGGATACAAATGAAAACCCTGTCGAAACGCCCTACGACTGGGGACTATCGGCCATGTTTTACGATTTCAACGGAGACTTGGCTCCGGATCTTTATGTTTGCAATGATTTCCAATCGCCGGATCGCATTTGGATCAATATGGGAGATGGGCGATTCAAGGCCATCGATGATAATCGAATCCGGCAGACAAGTCTTTTTTCAATGGGACTGGATTTTTCAGATATCAATCGTGATGGATTATCGGATTTATTTGTAGTGGATATGCTCAGCCGTTCACATTTGCGAAGAATGGTTCAAGTGATGGATGGCCTGGCATTTGCACAATACCGCGATACCTCGCAGGCAAGACCACAATCGCCTCGAAACACATTATTCATCCAACAAAACAACCAAACTTTCAGTGAAACAGCGCGTTACAGTGGAGTGGAGGCATCTGATTGGTCATGGTGCCCGGTGTTTCTGGACGTAGATCTGGATGGATATGAAGACCTACTGATCACAACGGGCCATTGGCGTGATGCTCAGAATGCGGATGTCTCCCGAGATCTTGATGCAATGATCCAAGCAGGCAATTATACACACGCTGAAAAACTGACAATGCGCAGCCGTTTCCCTGTATTGAACACTCCTAACATTGTGTTCAAAAACATGCGCAACAGTCAATTCGAAGACAAGAGCGCTGCATGGGGCTTTAATTCCACTCAGGTATCTCACGGTATGGTGCTAGCGGATCTGGATAATGATGGTGACCTTGATATTGCCATTAACTGTCTGAATGCCCAGGCACTGCTTTACAGAAATGATTCAAGCAACCCGCGAGTGCGTGTCCAGTTGAAAGGCAGCAGACAAAATACCGCCGGTATTGGGGGATTGATCAAAGTCAATGCACCGGGGCTGCCGATACAGACTCAGTCCATCATATCAGGAGGAAGGTACCTTTCGGGAGATCAGGCGGTCCGTTCCTTTGCGGTTCAAAATGAAAACGATACGGTAACCGTTGAAATCAAATGGCGAAATGGACGGCGCGACCTTTATGAAAATATTTCGGCAAACCGGCTTTACGTTTTTCATGAGAGCAAGAAAGCGAATCCAAACATTGCCACGAAAGCTCCTGAACCCCAGATAAAAACCTTGTTTGAGGACGTTTCGGAACGATTAAATCATCATCATTCAGATCAGCCCTATGATGATTTCATGAGGCAACCCATGCTTCCCCGAAAGCTGAGCAGTCTTGGGCCCGGACTTGCTTGGTTCGATTTTAATCAGGATGGCTGGGAAGACCTCTTCATTGGCGGAGGAAAGAAAGGAAAACTTGGGGTCTTCCGCAATGAACAAGGTCTGCGTTTTGTTAGGCAGCGAGCAAAGGCATTTGAAGCTGAGCTTGTCAGAGACCAAACTTCCATCATCGCTTGGCGGCCTGATTCGAAAGACATGGCCCTCCTCTTGGGCCAGTCGACATATGAATCATTTCAAACGGAATTACCGGTTTTTAATCATTTTTCCATGGTGACCGGTAAAATGGAGACAATCACCAATAGTGAAGGTTCCAGCACTGGGCCAATGACCATGGCTGATTGGGACGGAGACGGAGATCTTGATTTATTTGTAGGTGGCCGGGTTCAATCTGGGCGATTTCCTGAAGCCCCCAAATCATTACTTTATCGAAATCATAACGGCAAATTCGTACCTGCGTCAGAATCGAGTCAGTCATTCAAGAATGTTGGAATGGTCAGCGCTGCTATTTTTTCTGATCTCACTGGTGATCCTTTACCAGATCTCATGCTGGCCTGCGACTGGGGTCCGCTGCATTTATTTGAAAATCAGGGAGGAAAGTTCGTTGAAGTAAACAAAGAAGTTCATTGGAGCGATTCCCTCACATCAAAAATATCTTTTAATTCCTTGAACAAATTGCGGGGGTGGTGGACGAGTTTGACGGCAATGGATGCCAATCAGGATGGCCGATTGGATTTGGTAGCCGGCAATTGGGGGCGCAATCATGAGCGGGGAGGTTCAAGCTTCCAACCATTGCGGATCTATCATGGAGTGGCATCCGGACCGGGAGGCTACCCATCAGTGGAATCTCATTGGGATCAGGAGCGAGCTGCATTTGTGCCGTCCAGGGATTGGGGGACGCTATCTGCCTCATTGCCTTGGCTGAACCGAGCATTTAAAACATTTCAGACTTTTGCCCATGCTTCGATCGATGAGGCATTGCAGACAATACCCGGTGAGTTTCAGTTTCTGGAGGCCCGATGCTTTGAGTCCATCGTTTTTTTAAATCTGGACTCTACATGGAAGGCAATCCCTTTACCTGACGAAGCACAAATGACTCCTTTGTTTGGGATAGGTATCGGTGATTTCAACAATGATGGTATGGAAGATTTAGTAGGTTCACAAAACTTTTTCGGAGTCAACGCACTCGACAGCCGACAGGATGCTGGCACGGGGTTGCTACTTTTTGGAAACGGGGACGGAACCTTTAAAGCTTCCCGGCCTGCATCAAGCGGCATTGCCATTCGTGGAGAAGGCAGAGGATTGGCTGTCGCTGATTTTGACCATGATGGCCGTGCTGATTTCATCGCGACCCAACACAGCGGCCCCACAAAGCTCTACCGCAACCTGGAACAAAAAGTAGGTTTGGCCGTCCGATTGAAAGGGCCAGCCGGCAATTTACAGGCCGTTGGGGCAAAAGGGAGACTGATTTATGAAAACGGAACCAAAGGACCGACACGTGAGTGGAGACTTGGCGATGGCTATTGGTCCCAGACACCAAACCGTCAGGTCTTCGGTTTTCATGCGTCACCGGCAGCACTTGAGGTTCGATGGCCAACAGGCGACATTCAGGTAATAAAGATCCAGAAAGGACAAAAAGAAATTCTTATCACCGTCTCGCCATGATAGAGTTGTTCATGCTTTCCCCACAAACTCTGGCTACTTTCTCCTGAATCAGTAAAAGATAAACGCGAAGAAATCAGCGTCGAAATACTGAGGCGATATTTTCTTACAGTAAACCTTGTGCAGGGGAAAATTCAAAAATTGCTAGGCCGATATAAAAGGAGAATAAATAAAACCTTTTAAGAATGATCGCAATCTCACAAAAGCGGACGGGAGTGCTTGTTCACATGTGAAATTTGATTTTATTGTTGTGAAGGTTCCTCGCAGAACATTAATGATGACGATGGTTTGATATCCATAGACTCATCAATACTACCTCGTCTGCAAATAACCGATCAAATCAGCAAGATCTTGATCGCTCATAGCCTCACCCCACCCCTCTGGCATGAGTGATTGTGAGGATGCTTTGATTGATCGGACCTGAGCCTTGTCAATAAACCTCTTTTCACCTGATGTCATGGTCACATGCAAATCGCTGGGTGTTTCACGAGTGATCATAACCGTCCATTCGGCTCCATCCACGAGCTCCAATTCATGGGCAATATAAGTTTGCTCAATCGCCTCGTTAGGATTCAAGATAGCCGTTAAAAGCGCCAGACCTGAACGATCATTCAGGGAATCTAAATCGGGCCCAACATCTGCACCCACGGCTTTAAATCGATGACATAACTGGCAATTTTGCTCAAATAATTGGCGACCTCTTGAAGCATCTCGAGTGAGTCTGGCCAAGTTCTCGAAACGCTTGGAAATGGAATCTGTTTTCGTTCTGGATAGCCCAAGTCTGGTTTTCCTGTGTTCAATCGCCTCAATAGCCAGAGAGTACAGTTCCGGGTCAGGTAATCTTTTCAGACTAAGTTCCATTTGCTGAGTCATGCTGGTATCGTCAAATGTTTGTTGCGTCTCTTCAAAAACACCGTTCTTCAGAGATGTGAGAAACATCCGTGATGTCTCGCGGTTTTTCAATGCCATGGACAACAATACCCGACGCTCTTCAAGTGTAGATTGATTCCACACCTTACCATACCATGAAAATTTATTCTTGAACGGCTCCATATCAGAAGCCATGACTTTCAGTATTTCATGCCGTGTTTCATGTGGAATTTCATTTTCAAATGAAAACGTATGTTCTATCCAGGGAGCCCAGTCTCCGACACCTTGCGTTAACCACAAAAACTGAAATGCATGGAAAGGCTCAGAAGCATTCAAATCTCCAAGTCCGGCCAACACACTCATCGCCAATCCTTGCATGGCATTCTGAATATCTGGATTTGAATCAAACAAATTCGATTTCCCTCTGTTCTTCAGAAAATGAGAAGCCAAGGAAAGTGCCTGTGTGCCGTTTATAAGATCAAGTTCATTTACCTTGTGCTCTTTATGTAACAATGCGATTTCATGAGGAGATAAGAGCTGTATTCCTCCTTCATTGGGTGCAAGTTTCTGCCAGAACCCAACGTTCACGCGTGATTTTATCCATTGCATGACCTTCGATTCCACCCACTCAGGGTGTGTATTTACCCCAGCTTTGATCAAAGGCTGTAACATCCTGTTTTGCTGACATTCAGAGCAGGAAATCACGTGACTCAACATAGGGCGAAGATACTGAGATGCGGCAATCAGGAGCGCTTGCCGCATGGTTGAATCGTGAGCATGCTCGTGCATGAAAGAAGTGATGTTTTCACTCTTCCGGTTTTCATATGCAGAACTGATGGAAAGCATGGCCTGAAACCTGACCGCAGGGGATGGATCACGCAGCAGTTCCAGCACTGATCCTGCAGGTTGCGAACGACGAATTACGTTGGATTTCGAGTTTAATTCACTTACGGCCAACGCATTTCGGCGCACTTCAGGGTGATCATCCTTGAAACTGGCTTCCAGAACTTCATCACCCATGTGCCCCAGCAATTCCAGTAACCACAAAACATGAACGCGTACTTTGGCATTGTCTGTTTCCTGTATCAATGCTTTGAGGTCTGGAACTATATCGCTCGCATCAGATTCGATGATGAGACGCTGAGTGGTGTCTCTCACCCAACTATTTTCATGATTAAGGTAATGCACGAGATCGGATTGCTTAAGATCCGCTAACTTGGGAATTTTATTTGGGGTTTTATTTTTTTTCGCAATGGCGTAGATGCGCCCTCGATTGCTACCTGCTCGTGTATTCAGGTATTGTTCGACGTCATCTGGTATCCATTCCGTATGTTCAATAACCAATCGATACATGTCAGCAATGAACAAGCTACCGTCTGGACCGGTTTTTGTCATCGTGGGACGAAACCAGGGATCGCGACTCGCAAGGAACTCACGGGCTTGCTCATGGTCAGGACGCTCAGCGGAGAAAGTAACTCCATCACGCTTCAAGAGAAAATGGCGCACCAAATTGTGAACGGGTTCACTAACAAAAACATGTTGCTGGTCATCATCAAAGAGCACGTTGTCCCGATAGATAGTTGGGCTGCAAGCCGATGTAACATGACCTCGCATACCGACGTCATTGAACCTTTGCAGACTGGGAGCAATTTGGTCGATTTTTTTGGAAGCAAGGTCGGCTGCCAATTGTATTTTATTCGACCCTAGGTCAGGAATAACGGCTCCCTTAGAGTAACTGTCAGGCAAATAATAATGCCACAACCAGTTTGGGTTATTATTACCAAACCAATTCCCCCAATCATCGCGTGTTCGACCAAATTGCGTTTGACCTTCTATGGCCTCAAACTGTCCTGTTCCAGGATGAAACCGAAAATCTTTATACCTCAAATTAACAGTTTGATTTGACCATAAGGAGCTTATTTCACCACCACTATCACCATTCGCACCATATAGCCAGTGATCGAGCCCATAGGTGAACCCATTCACGCGGTGTTGTTGATTACCCTCACCAAACCCGGAAAACATATTTCTCCGTAAGTCTGCTTGACCATCATTATCCAGATCAGCCGCAAAAAATACATGTGGTGCCGCGCTCACCCACAGACCGTTCGCCCATGGATACAATCCTGAAGGAAACGGTATCCCATCCAGAAAAACGGAGGCCTCGTCATAAACCCCATCCCCATCCACATCTTTTAATCTTTTGATTCTTCCTCCAGGCTTGCCATTGGCATCAATACCTAGCGGATAATCACGCATTTCAGCTACCCATAGAAATCCATCAGCTGACCATTCAAAAGCAACTGGATCTTCTATCAAAGGCTCTGAGGCCACGCATCTGATCTCGAATGAATCGTCCAATTCGAACGCGGCCATAGCTTCATCCACATCTTTGGGTTGAGGGCGATTTCCCAGCAGAATTGCCTCAAAAGACTTTCGCTGAACCAAATCAGGCAAATGCGCCGTATCTTCATTCTGAACCCAGACATGCCCATCGGCAAACCAGGCACCATTATCGCGATGAGGACCTGATCGGATAAAAGCCGGTATCGCGTCTTCATCGCCTCGCTGACCTTCCATGACCAGTCGGGTCCAACCTCTTTGAAAACCAAGAACTAACTCAGGAATAAAAATGTAGGCTGCGTAATCCTGCTCATCTGATTTGAGTAAATCCGGGTGACCATCACCATTGATATCAACCAAACGAACACCCGCATCCTGCCCTTCATCATTTATCAAGTGCAGGTCTTCAGGCCATGAATATTTCAATTCCTCCCAAGTTTGACGGCTCTTATTCCATTTTAAAACCCCATGTTGATCAGGGTAAGCGACAATCAATTCATCGATACCATCTTCATCTACATCGTAAACGATCACTCCATTCCCACTCCCCTTGAGGACAGTTTGAACCGGTTTCCCTTCGCAGCGCAGTTCTGAAATCAAACTTCCCTTTTCTTCATACCCATTCTCAGAGCGCATCCATGCCCCTTCGGAATTTTCAGTTCGATATAAAAAAGCAAGAGGTCCGTTAGCCCAGAATACCCCGTGTTTCAGTCCCGTTGTTTGACCCGATTGGGTGACAACATTCAGTGATGACTCTAACGTTCGATATTCCTTTTTGGATGGTTGCCAGATGCGCATGGCCTGCTCATTTTCATGCCCCAAAAGCACGTCTAGATATCCATCACCATTGGCGTCCAGTAATCGGATTCCAGCATCATTTCCTCCTGCATTCCGAAGTGATTGCCCATCCAGTAAATTATCTTTCAAACGATCAGATGCTTCCTTGAACGTCAGGAATTTGATACGTCCCCCATACGTCTCAGTAGCGTAGTCAATAAACGCATTCACCTGATCATTCCGAATCCATCCGTGAGGGTGGAAGATCCATGTAAATACACCCTGCTTAATCACAGCAATGTCGAGTGCACGCTTCCAATCCTCCACCGTAATCTCGTTATTCACACCATGCAGGTTTTGAGCTTCCCAATCACTCGGCGCTAAGGCTGGAAATTCCCAGCAGACATTATTGATAATATAAGGGTATGGGTAATTTTTAATGGTCGTGGTGAAGGAGGGAAAAGGCACATATTTGGTATACCGTTCCTTGCCTGCTGCATCCAGGACCAGCTCACGGGGCAACTCCTTGTCATCACTCGTAAAAAGACACATCACACTAGAATCGATTTCCATAAAATTCCCTTGTGCAGAGGTTTGAGGGAATATTTCGCTGTAAAATCTCGGACTAGGAGAATTAATGGAATCACAGCATGGCATCCTGTAAGCCACCGCGCGATTACCGGGAATGGTGTTCAGCAAGTCGATGCCACCCATGACAGTGTTGACCGCACGGTGAAAATTCCCCTTTGCAAGCAGAGGGCATGGGTGAGACAAGGTATGCACTTCCAAAGACAATCCTTCGTTCAGCCAAGTTTGAAATTGCTGATGATCGGGCTGAAGCGCATTACAGTAGATACTGACAGGTGCACGACCATCGATCTGTTTCAGCCGTTCAAGGATAGGTCGGAGATACAACTCGAATTTTTCCGGCGTTCTCAAGTCGTCAATAGCCAGAATGATCACGGCTTCGACCCCCTCTTCCCCAATCCACTGAGGGGTAGTCAACTTCGGAAACGATTGATTTACATAGAAAGGATTATTTGGACTGAGATCCATTGCTGACTGTGATGACACACACTCAGCAAAAAGAAGGATCAAAACAAACCAGTGAAGCACGCAACTGCCTTGAGTTCGCTTTGAACTTTTGTGGAATGACATGGTACCATTTAAAGTCTGGATTGGCAGATTCAACAAGGAGATTTTGAATACAATCCACTGTAAAGATCAGCGGGCAAACACCTCATGCAAACTTTCCTGGAGGATGTCCAAAGCAGCATTCATTTCAACTTCATTAATCATCAGAGGAGGCGTCAAGGTGAGGATGTTGCCCATCGTTATCTTGAAGTTCAGTCCTTTCGTCAAAGCTGCATACATAACCCCTTCGGCTTCTTCAATGGCTCGTTCAGCTGTTTCGGGATCTTTGAGCAGTTCCATTCCCATCAGGAGACCTTTTCCACGTACGTCGCCAATCATGGAGAATTTATCTGCCATTCGCTTCATCCTTTCTACCGCATGATTCCCCATCTTGACGGCATTATCGAGTAGATGGTCCGATTCAATTACTTCAATGGCTGCCAATGCAGCGGCACAGGCAACTGGGTTTTTTTCGTGGGTGTAATGACCAAGAGCCTTGTCCGGCATGGCATTGTTCAAACCCTCCCTGGCTATCAAGGCTGCCAGAGGAAAGATCCCTCCACCCAGTCCTTTTCCAATCACCACCATATCGGGTACGATTCCATAATGTTCAAACGTGAACATCTTTCCCGTGCGTCCGAGACAATGAGGGATTTCATCCAGAATGAGAAGGGCTCCATGCTTGTCACAGGCTTTGCGTATGCGTTGCCAGTAATCGGCTGGAGGAATAAACGGTGTCGATCTCACTGTTTCGGCAACCACCGCCGCCACATCGCCCTCTTTTTCGAGGACGTATTCGACGTAATCAGCACAGGAAAGGTTGCATGCTTGACCACATTTGAAAGGACAATGCTTATTGTCGGGAGGGGGAACATGTTCACATCCCGACAAGAGTGGTCCCACTCCGTTTCTGAAAACCGATTCACCCCCGATGGAAATGGCGTCCAATGAAGCACCATGGAATGAATCCCACATGGAAATGGTTTTATGACGTCCCGTGGCGACCCTCGCAAGCTTTAATGCCATCCCAATCGCAGACGTTCCACCAGGCGCAAAAAGTACTCGATTTAAATCACCAGGTGCGAGCGAAACAAGTTTCTGGGCAAGCCTTATGGATACGTCATTTGTGTAACGCCGAGTGCAGAAAGGCATCTCCTGCATCTGCTTGTTGACTGCTTCAACAACCTTGGGGTGACCGAACCCCACTTGATGCACATTATTACCATGAAAATCTATGATCCGGTTCCCTTGAATATCTTCCAGATAAACTCCTTCGCATCCCTTGAGCACATTGAGGCAGGGAGTAGACAAGGATTGATGCAAAAACACAGAAGCATCTTCCTCTAATTTCTCTCGCGTAGCATCATCCAGTGTTTCTTTGGCCCAGGCCTGACGGGCTGGAGACAAGTTGATATCACCTTCAGATCGCAGATGGTCCAGAGAATCGGAGGATTGTTTGTTCATTTAGACTTGATGGCTCAGGGATTCTTCTGCAGATCAGATAAAATCCGTTGCAGCTGCTTCAATTTGTCAGTGTTGATAAAATCCAGTTTAGCTTTGTAAGCCGTTTTCCAAAAGTTAACCGTTTCGGGAGTTGCCCAGAAACGAACCTTGCGCCCCTGGGCATGTG
>JBDQII010000049.1:0-17192 GCA_040264395.1 Verrucomicrobiota bacterium | reverse complement strand
TTACAGCCGCGAGCCAAAGGATATCAAACCGGGGCCTCTGGGGGGCCACAACTGGCAGGCAATGAGCTATCATCCCGGACATCGTCTGGTCTATATTCCAACGATTGAAACGGGCATGATTTATCGCGAACGCGAGCGACACAGCCTGAGGGCAGGTAAGTGGAATGTCGGTGTAACTTTCGATAATCCGGCATCCAAAAGCAACACAGATTACTCGGGGAGTCTCCTGGCCTGGGACCCTGTTCGTCAGCGAGCAGCATGGAAGATCGCGCACCCAAACGTTTATAATGGCGGAACCTTGGCAACAGCGGGTGACCTTGTTTTTCAAGGTAATGGCGAGGCCGAACTCGTGGCTTATCACGCGGGCACAGGTCAGGTTTTGTGGCGTTATTTTACCGGAACAGCCATTATTGCACCGCCTGTGACCTACACGATTAAAGGAATCCAATACGTTTCAGTATTGGCAGGATGGGGAGGTGCCTACGGTCTGGATAGTCCGCCCAGCGGTAAAGCTCAGGAATACTTTCAAGAAGGGATTCTCTATACTTTTAAACTGGAAGGACAGGGAGCTGCCCCCCGTTTAACAAAATTGCAGCGGGAAATTCCTGACCTGAAATCCGCAGGTTTTTCGGTAGATATTGAATCGGCAAAGAAGGGGCGAAACCTCTACTTCGATAACTGTGTTTTTTGTCATGGTTCCGTCGATGGTCAAGGGGGCGCTTTGGCCGACCTGGCCACCACTTCAGTAGCGTATCACAAGCTTTGGCCACAACTCGTCATGGAGGGCATTTTGGCCCGAAGTAAAGGGATGCCAGCCTTCAAAGGATTTCTTACCAATGAAGAGTCCAGCGCTATTCAGCATTACATCATTCAAGAAACGCAGAAGCTTTATGATGAACAACCGTAATATCCGACTGTGGTGCAGTTATCAGTATCAACAATTCCAATCGATCATTTTTGTCCATAAATCAGGCATCATGTTCTAGTTCATCAGTGACACTCTGTTCACTGCATCAATGCATTTTCTCATGATAAAAACGTGCGCAATATGTGGGGGGGATTGTCCTGATCAACCATGCTGCAAAGATGATAAGGGGCAATGCATGCACGTTTCCTGCACTGAGATTCATAATGTGTGGAAACGATCGAGTGTTCAGGTGAACACCACCACTTCATCCATACGATTGTGGAATCCAAATGCTGCCTCCTGCTTGTCCCTGTTTTTCACTCCGGCTTTTGGCGCATGGGTGCACGCAGTCAATTGGAGATCATTGGGAGAAAATGACAAAGCCAGGCAATCCATGAAGTGGGTCTGGGGAATCTTGTTCTTTCTTTTGGGGGATCTCATGATTGATATTTCTGGGCAAAGTTTTTCAATACCATCGATCACTTATCTGGTCATTCTCCTGTTGTGGTATTTTTGCTTAGGTAAATCTCAAATAAAACACGTCAAGACGAAACAAACTGTCTACACCAAAAAGAGCTGGATGCGTCCAGTCGCCTATGGGTTTCTTGGATACGTCTCAATCTTTATATTTGCCATAGTGGGCACTCTGCTTTCAATTGCGATGGGCGTGATCGATTTGAACGTCAATCAAGAGTCAAGTCAGGGAAGTCATGCTGAATGGATTGGAAAAAAAGCGCCTGATTTCTCCTTGGAAACCTTGGATGGAGATCTCGTATCATTGCATGAGCTGCAAGGGAAGTCTGTGGTTTTGGATATTTGGGCTACCTGGTGCCCGCCGTGTCGTGCTGAAATCCCTCACTTCATTGAACTCAGGAATGCTTACCCCAAGTCGGAACTTGCCATTCTTGGCGTGTCGAGAGAGAAGCGTGCTACCGTGGAATCTTTTGTAAGGAAAATGGAGGTAAATTATCCCATGGCTGTAAACGAAGATCTACCCGCTCCCTTCGGTAAGGTTTCAGCGATCCCGACAACATTTTTAATTGATGATAAAGGTTACATCAAAGAGGTGTTCCAAGGGTATAGGGATTATGAAACGCTCAGGAAGGCAGTCGTTGCCATAGATGGAGGCGAAATTGAATGAGAATGTCTCTTCTACCTCGTATCAACTCCCCATATGGCGATTTTTTGACTGACTAACAACTCCGTGAAAAGTGTCATTAGTCGACCCAAGCCAAACATCATGATGTCATTACTCATTACAAATTACACTTTTCAGCTTCAACTTACCAACCAACTCAAAAAATCACTCATAACATCACATAAAGGACACCGACTATGAAAAAAATAATATACACTCTTCTGATTGTATGTATGCAGTTTGCAATTCAGGCACAGGAAATCCCAAAGCATCCGCTTGAGGGAGCATGGAAATGGAAATCAACCAACGAAGATGGCAGCACGAGGCAAGGGTTCAGATGGTATTGGACAGACAGCGTGGTTGGGGTTCACCGAATAGCGCACGCAAGCATCGATGCTGAGACATTGAAACCCATTCACGGTTGGAGTGCCTTTCAAACAATCAGTAAGGAGGGGATTTCGGACGAACTTTGGGTCGACTCCAAGGGCCGATTGGGGCATTCGACCAAGCGGTTCACTGATAAAAGTAGTTCGATTACTTTCACGGGAGCTTCGGAATCAGGGAATGTTTCAGGGATCATCGAACTTTCCTGGAACGAAGCGGTAGATACCTTCGAGGAAGTTGGGAGCCGCCTGGTCGGCTTTGACGCGACTTATCAGGAAATAGCGCCTGCCCTTGAAGCTCACAGGATCGACTATAATCCTGCAGAAAAAGGCGAAGTTGTCTGGCTTGGAGATGAGAGGCCAATCTTGGATCCTCGACTGGAAAATCTCAATGGTAAATGGGAGTCAACAAACAAGGATGGTCATGTGAACCTCAGTATCAACTTCTCGCCTTGGGATCTGGGGTCCAGTTTTCTTGAAAGATTTGTGCTTTTTGATGAAGAGGGTAATGCAAGGCGTGGTGGTTACAATCTAACCAGAAAAGATCCCAACAGTGGTCAAATGATCATTTTTGGGATTGGCGGTAATGGCTTTTCCCTCATCGGCGGTTGGGATTTCATGGGGGGATCCACCACGGGGCAAAGACAAGGTGGAAACCGCCTTGTCAGGTCATTCCTTTCAGAAGATGAAATACATGCCAAATGGCAATCCAAGGAAAATGGGCAATTCATTGACAATGGTAATGGCTACATATTGAAAAGAAAAAAAACGGAGAATGACCAAGATACTGAGACTGCCAATGAAGACAAGAAACGCTCCTATTATCAAAGAAGTCAGGATGCAAAAAAGTTCACTGGCTTTATCAAGACAGATTTCAAAATAGTCAAAGAAAATGACGTGGCCTCTTATCTTGCCGCCGAGAAGGAATGGAAAACTCTTCATGAACAGATCATGCAAAAAGGCGGATTGTTGCACTGGCATGTGGCCCATATTAAGAACGCCAAACTGGGTGAGCCCAACTACGCAACAGTACAGGTGTATGCGTCGATGGAGGACATGCAAAATGGAAGCATGTGGGATAACCTCGATTATTCGGCAGTCGGGAGCAGGGCATCTCTGGCAGAGCGAACGTGGCCTTACGTCAAGCATGCAGGAAGTGATGTGTATCAGGCCATCGACCAATATTGGTCACCGGATTCTGGTAACATGGAGATTGATCACATCAACATGGGTTACATGAGTGTCAGGAGTGGTAAAACCCAGGATTACGTGACTGCAGAAAGAACTTTGGCAAAGCCTTTCTGGAATGTTGTTTCAAATCTGGATTCAAGTTTTGGAGGGTGGGCCATGCATAGGTTGGTCGAATCAAGTCGGGCAGGGGTTAATCACGATTTTGCTACAGTGCATTTCAAGACGCAGGCAAATATGTCAGATCAGGCAGCTTGGCAGTCGAATACCCAGCGTGCCATGGGAATCTTGAACAAGCCCATGGTCGATTGGGATACTTTGCGTGAAATGCAGGCGGGTCCTCAATTTGAGATCGTCCTCAAAGCAAACCCGGATTTGCACCCGGTCAAGAATGAGTGGGGAAAGCTCAAAGGCAATTGGAAATATTCTCGTGAAGACGGCAGTTACCGCATCAAACGTATCAGACAGGGAACCGAGCAGCTGGAACTCTATGATGCAGACGGAAATTTAACCAATCGGTTTATTGTCCCCATGAAAATAGAGGTAAAGGGGGGGCTGAATCATTTTTACTCTTTTCATCCGAATGGTACTTATCACTCGATTTACAAGGTTCATGACAATAAATGGTATGAGCAAATGCGAGGTATTTGGCGTGAAGGAAATGGCAAGCCCGATGATTTTTTAGTCTACGAAAAACTCTAGATACGTTTTTGAAAATATACTGGTTGATGATAGATAAGAAATAATTCCAGCTTCATGATCCGTCAAGGCGACTGCTTTCATTATGTTTTGGTGGATCCTGCTTCTTCCGTATTTATCAATAGCACCTTCCAGTATGGTGTCTCCAAAGGGGTGGGAGGTCACGGCTTCTTTCTTGGTTGAAGCCGTGACCGAATCGCGAGTCATAAAACTAGATTTAGTATGGGAACGATCTTCTTTTTGACTTTTTTACTACTGGTCATGGGAGGACTGCTCTCTGGTTGGACAGTCAAAAACTGTTCATACTGCAACGGTGAACTCATCCAAAGGAATCCCGGCATGCGTCCGTTCCTTGGAGTTTCTCCCGCAATGGTGTTGATCTTATTGATCAGCGTTTGCTGGAAGCTTGTTCAAGATAGCAATACCAGATTCACAGCATGCGTGTTCACCATTGGAATAAGCGCATTGATTTTGATATTTGTTATTTATTTCCGCAGGAAATGTATCAAAACAACATTTCGAACCTGTAATTCATGCGGACGCAAGCCAGATTTTGGCCTGAAGCAGTTTTTTTAGTTATGGGGTATCGCCAACGTCTTCTTGTTTTTTCAATGCGCTTGCAAGCAAGACCGATGTGGGTTGATGGTTTGTTACAAACGTATGCTATTATTTTTATCAAAAGTATTGGAGGCCCTTACCGATATTCGAGCTGTGGAGCGTGTAATTTTATTCACGTAACACTTCCTCAATCGATTCAAAAAGAGTTGCGGCGGAAAAGGGTTTGAACATAGTCGCGTTAATTTCGAGTCCCTCCAGTCCTTGCAGATTCTCTTCTGTTTCAATCCCCGTGCAGAGGATGACATTCGTGCCAGGAGTTAACTCCCTGATGGATTTGATCAGTGTGGGACCATTCATTACTGGCATGGAGAAATCTGTTATGACCAAGTCAATATCCGACTTTCGCTTCGTGAAAATGGAGAGAGCCTCTGCTCCGTTGCAAGCGGAAATAACTTCATATCCTTTTGCTTCCAGCAGAATGGTAGTGGATGTGATGATGTTCACTTCATCATCCACGCAAAGAATGAGTTTTTTGGCCTGGTTTGTTTCAGGCCTCGTCTCCTCATCAATTTGTTTGTTCTGTCGCGATTTGCTTTGAGAAGTGGGCAAATAGATATGAAAGCAGGAGCCTTTTGGTGCATTGCGGGTGATCTTTAAATTGCCGCCGTGGCTTTTAACGATGGAGAGAGCTTCCGAGAGTCCAATACCCGCGCGGGATTTTTCTTTTGTTGTAAAAAAAGGTTCAAAAATCCTCTGCTTCATGTGTTGCGCAATGCCACTTCCCTCGTCATTCACCGTGATGTGAAGGTATTTCCCAGGTTTCAAATCCAGTATGTCCAGGTTTTTATCTGGATGTTCCAAATTCTCGACTTCTGCAGTCACGCCCATGACTCCCGCTTCTGACATTGACTCAATCGCATTTTTAAGAAGATTGTTTGCCATTTTGGCCAGTTTTGAAGCATCCCCGAAGACGCCTCCCAATTGCTCAGAGATCTGGTGCTGTAACTGCACATGGGGAGGCAAATTATCCTTGGTGGTTTGGATACATTGCAGAAGGATCGTTCTGGGGTCTAATTGCTCAGATCTCGGACTCAGGTTATGTGATGTCACCAGAAAGGGCCTCATGACGCTACGTGCTTTGTGTACGGATTCTTCAATACGCTTGAGACTCTCCAAATCTGCTTTCGAGGACAGGTTTCTGCTCAACATCTCTGCGTCAAGCAAGACTGGCGTCATCGCGTTGTTCAACTCGCATGTGACGTTTGAGAGACTGGACTGAAGAAGAGACAAAGCATTTGAGGCCTCTTTTTGAGATTGGATTTGTTTCTGTTGCGTGATATCCAGCATGACACCCTGAAGTCCCTCCACGGCTGCGAATTCATCATGCAAAGGGGTCCCTATAAACAGAATAGTCTGTTCCGAGTCTTGCCCAATCCTCAAAGGGATTTCCATTTCGGTTACTTGGCCAGTGCTTAGTGATTTTTCGCAGTTTTGTATCAGCTCCTGCGTCGACTGACTTTCAAAAATATCGTTGAAGGACTGACCCACCATCGAGCTGGATGAGCACTTCATCAACTTGCCAAAGTTGTCGTTGACGTAAGTCAATGTTCCATCCTTGTCAGTGCGGAAAAGTCCAAGAGGAAGGATATCCACCAGGGATTCGTAAACTCCTTCGGCTTTGGTAACCTTCCTTTCAAGCCGGCTTCGTTCCCTGGCATAGATGATCGAACGAATCAATTGACCTGCGTCGAGGGTCTTTTTGATGAGGAAATCCTGAATGCCCACCTGTGCCGATTCAATGATCATGGACCAGTTGGTAAGATTGCTCAAAACGATGATTGGGCACTTGTTACCATACTCGACCAGTTCTTCCAGGACCAGGAAACCGGATGCATCGGATAACGTGATATCAGTTAGAATGACGTCAAATGCTTTTGTTTCGACTTTATCGATTGCTTCTCTCAGGCTGTGCGAAGTCGTAATACGCAGTGAAGATGCCTTGTTTGGCAAGTTTGTCGAACGAATCATTGAAGCAAGTTTGCTCTGGAATTTTTCGTCTGAATCCACGACCAAAATATCCATGGAATCCCCAGGTTCCAAGTTCTCTGCCGGGGGATCTGGGGTGTCAGGTTTTTTAAATATCTTAAACATTAGTTTTTTGTTCTTTAGCCTTGCGGTTGGGATGATCTGAGCACGGTTTAATGCCAATTCTTGCTTTGCTGACGTTTCAAAAATTGTCTCTTATGGTGTATTTGTTTTACTTGATCGAACGCCTTCTTAACCGTATGCCTTGATCTTTCATCTGCCGCACATTTGTGCCAAGGATGCTTTGCTCGTGAGAAATGATTTGATGAAAAGGGATCAGCAAGACATAGGGGATTCCGAAAACAATCGTTCCCAGTATGTTTGCAAGCATGTCATTCAGTTCAAAAGTCCTTGATGGAATGAATAAATGAACTGCTTCGCCCAATACACAAATCGACCCCAAAAGCGCAAAAAGAATCAGGAGTCTTGGCCACGGATTCATTTGTGTGAATAGTCTGCATCGGGCATACTGAAGAAATGCCAAACTAAAAATACCAAAAACGAGGAAATGCATCCCCTTATCTACTTCATTCCAGAAAGGCGACTTGCCAACCGACTCTGCGAATCCAAGATACAAACACAGTAATGAGGTCGATATCGCTAGCCCTCTGGACGCGATACTCTTTACCAACCATTTGCCATACTTAAGGCGTTCAACTTCTATCAGAGATTTCCAATTCACTCTTAATTCACAATGAAAAACAACTTACTTTTCAAATAAAAGAGAGTTATTTACAAGCATTTTGATCGTTTTTATTGGTAATTGTTCGTTTTTGAATCTCCGTTACGGTTTTCTTTAATTCATTGTTCTTCAGTGATCGACTTTTTTGCCAAAGTGCTTCCGCTTTTTGTCCTCGCGTACGACAGGATTATTTTCCAAAGGTTGCCCAAGGGATTTGCATACATTCTTTTTTGATCCCTGATTCTGCTCTTGTTGTGTCTTGATATGTTTGTTTTTTGTTCTGGAGTTGGCTCTTTTTTTGGGGCCCCAAGGATTCATCGCCTGTCTTTTGGACTTTGTAAGCAAGTGGACCTTCTTGTTATTGTTGCAAAATAAATACAAGCGGAGGGCTCTGTGATAGCGCAGCAGTTCTCGTAATGAGCACTATTTTCGTCATGCATAATTCATGACAGATAAATATCTCCGTATCGCCTCTCATTAAATTTCAGCGTTCGAATAGGTCGAAAATTGCATATCGCCTTGTCTGCCCTAATCCTCCACAACTACTGATCTTCGACCGCCAGCAGATATTTGTTAGTATCCAATATGAAGGCGAATTCATGCGTGAAGGGATAGTATTCTTAGCTTGAAAAATGCATCGAGCTACCTTTACAATTTGTATAGGAGGATGATTATGCAAGATGAAAAAATGCGTCTAAATGCGCTTGCAAACTATCAAATATTGGACATCCCATCCGACGAGCATCTTGATGGCCTTACTCGACTTACCGCCCAACTCTGTGAGGCTCCTGTCGCCCTCATTTCCCTGTTGGACAAGCATCGCCAATGGGCGAAGAGTATTTCCGGTGTCAGGATTTATCAAGAGACACCACGCGAGATTTCTTTTTGCGAACACACCATCGGCGGTGACGAAATTTTTGAGGTGATGGATACCATGGAGAATGATTTGTTCCGCGAGAATCCTCTCGTCACTGAGGAGCCTCATATTCGTTTTTATGCAGGAGCTCCATTGATCACACCCACAGGCCACAAAATCGGTACACTTTGCGTTCTTGACATGGTTCCCCGCCAACTGACGTCAGAGCAGCGTGATGCACTCAGGGAGATGAGCTGTCAGGTCATGAACCAACTCGAATCGCAACGGAACCTTAACATGCTTAGGCAAAGCGAGTTCCAGCTCAATGACTTGGTCGATAATACGAGCGATCTGATTCAAAGTGTATCGCCTGAAGGGCGTATCCTTTTTGTCAATCGCACTTGGATGGAAACATTGGGTTATACAAAATCGGAATTGTCCTCGCTGAATATCTTTGAAGTGATCCACCCAAATTGTCAGGCGCATTGCGGCGCACTTTTTCAGCGCCTGATGAATGGTGAGGATATTGGGCTTATCGAGGTGGTTTTTCAGACTAAAGACGGGCACCCTATCCCTCTCGAGGGGCGTATCACCGTTCGCATGGAAGACGGTCAGCCTGTTGCGACAAGGGCGATTTTTCGAGATGTGACGGAGCGAAAAAAGGCTCAGTTAGACCTGGAGGCAAATGAGATTAGCTACAAAAACTTAGTCAATAACATTCCCGGGGCGGTTTACCGCTGCAGCAACAACCTGAACTGGGATATTTCGTATGTGAGTCCTGCCATTGAAAAAATCACAGGCTACACGCCTGTCGAATTCATGAACGGCTTGCGTAGTTATGCGAGTATTGTTCACAGGGATGACCTTGATTACGTCAGGACAGTGGGGAAAGATCTTTTACGACGTGACAATTATTTCATCCTTGAATACCGATTGGTCCATAAGCACGGAAACATCTCCTGGGTCCATGAGCAGGGAAGGACAAACCCTAACAATAAAAACGAGGTCGAAGGAACGATTTTTGATATTACTGAACGCAAGCTGAGTGAGCAGAAAGAGGCAGAGGCCAGAAAGGAGGCCGAGGCGGCCAACTTGGCCAAGAATAACTTCCTATCACGTATGAGCCATGAGCTGCGTACTCCCCTTAACAGCATCATCGGTTTTTCAAAAATAATGGGGCTGGCCGGTTTACCTGACAAGCAAGCTCACAATGCGAACCGCATTGGTCATGCAGGGAAACTTCTGCTCAACCTCATTAATGAAGTGCTCGATTATGCTCGTATCGAAACAGAAGAAATTTATTTATCGCCTGAAGGTGTCGACATCGAGCCTTTAATCAGCGAGGTAATTGCCCTTGTGAGCCCCATGGCGGAAGAGCGCGGAATCAAGATCATTCGTCACTTAAACGAAACCGCTCATTTGCGAATACTCGTTGACCGACAGCGTTTTCTGCAGGCGTTGTTGAATCTTGCCTCCAACGGAATCAAGTACAACCGTCAAAGGGGAACACTTTCCCTGGAAGTGAAGATCATTTCCTCCGGACGAGTCTGTATTGAGGTCAGGGACAGTGGATTGGGGATAACAGATGATAAAATTCCGCGCCTATTCACTCCGTTTGATCGATTGGACGCTGAAGTTGAATATCCTGCTCTCGAAGGAACTGGGCTTGGTCTGTCAATTACCAAAAAACTCGTTGAAGTTATGGGGGGAGAGATCACTGTTCATAGTGAGCCCGGCTCTGGCTCCGTTTTTGCATTGCTTTTCAATGTGGTTCAAAGCGATCCTTCAGCATCAAAGGATAACGACGAGATTCAATTGAAGGCCCCCTCATTCAAGCAGCCTGATGCTTCTGCTTCGGCTGAAACCCTAAAGGTCCTATACATTGAAGACAATCAGGATAACGTAGCGCTCGTCGAACAGGTGATCGAATTTCGCGAACGAGCAAAGCTCCTCATCGCTATACAGGGCGGGCAGGGCATTGATTTGGCCCGACAACACAGCCCAGACATCATTTTCCTTGATTATCATCTACCTGATATTAACGGCGATGAGGTCTTTCAACGCTTACAAGCGGACGAGCGAACAAGCAACATTCCTGTCTACATGCTCAGTGCTAACGCCATGAACGAGCAGGTTGAGCGGTTGAAGAGCTTGGGTGCGGAAGGTTATCTAACGAAACCCCTAGATATTGATCTGTTTCTCAACATATTGGACAAGAAATTGGAAGAGATATAACCATGGGAAAATCCGCAAAACAGGTCTCACTGTCTGGACCCACTTCAGCGGATTCAACAGTTGAAATGCTGGTGAGTGGTCAACGCTTTCGCCGGTTCTTTGAAATTTCTGGTGATGCCATCATGCTCTTCAATGAGACGCAATTCACCGAGTGCAACCCCGCCTGCCTGAAGTTGTTTCAAGTTAATTCGTTGGATGCATGGCGACGTTTACATCTGCCCGACATTCTACCTGACAAGCAGCTTGGTGACTTCATGTCGCGAGTGTTTTTTAAGCAGCGTATGGCTGAAGCAGTCAAGCGCGGCAGTGTCCGCTTTCAATGTAAATTTTGCCGTTTGCAAGGGGTGGAATTCCTTGCTGATATCGAGTTGAGTGCCCTCACCGACAGCGATGCAACAATGATGATTGCGGTCGTGCGTGACATAGATCAGCGTGGGGAACAAGCTTTGCGCACTGCAAAGGAGCAAGCAAATCGGCGGGAGGAGGAACTACGACTTATTCTGCATCACGTCCCCATCCCTGTGGGTGTCTACCTCGGCAATGGTGTCGTTGATTTTCTGAACGAGGAGTTTGAACGCGTTCTGGGATACAGTCAAGATGATATCCCAGATGTAAAATCATGGTGGAAAGTTACTTATCCAGATCATGATGCACAAGAGCAAGCGCGGCAGAGGTGGGGTGAACGTCTGAAAATGGCTAAAAATTCCAATGGAATAATCCCTTCTTACCAATCACACATGATCTTTAAGGACGGGCGCAAACGTCTGGTTCGAACATGGGGGCGCATTTCGGGAAATCGAATTATCGTGCTACTCAACGATATCACCGAGGAGCAAGGAATAGCAGAGGCAGCTGAAACGGCTAACCAAGCTAAAATCGAATTCCTTTCGCGCATGAGCCATGAGTTGCGCACACCTCTTAACAGCATTATCGGGTTTTCCAAACTGTTGAAAATGTCAGGCCTGTCTGAGCGGGATATGCAAAATGCCAATCGTGTTCATATCGCCGGTAACCACCTTCTAGCCCTTGTTGATGAAATCCTGGACATTTCGCGAATAGAATCCAGTGAACTCCATCTTAATTTCGAAAATATCAATATTGACGAGCTTCTTGCAGATGTTGAAGGTATTTTCAAACCCATCGCTCTACAAAACGAGATAGGAATCCTGCGCGCCAAACCATTGGAACCTTTGCTAGGCGTTTATTCCGACCGACAGCGCCTCCAGCAGGTAATGCTTAACCTTATTTCTAACGCCATCAAGTATAACCGTGATCAAGGTTTGGTTAATTTGAGCGCTCATCGTGTTGATCGGTTTGTTCGCATTGAGGTGCGCGATACTGGTTTTGGAGTCCCACCAGAAAAAATACACCGTCTCTTCATTCCTTTTGATCGGCTTGACGTCCAGCAAAAAAAGGGTGGCACCCAAGGCACTGGCCTTGGCTTGTCTATCACAAAGCGGCTGGTGAGTGCGCTTGGTGGTGAACTTACTGTGCAGAGCACATTGGGAGAGGGGAGTATCTTTGCTGTCGAATTACCCTTAAGCAATGAGCCTCACTTAGGTAGTCAGCATGCCACTGAGATTGATTCTGGAGAGCAATTTTCCAGCTTGACCATTCTCTATATTGAGGACGACGCAGGGACCATGACTCTGATTGATCAGGCATTGAGCAGCAGGCCCGCTGCAGACCTGCTGATTGCTTCCAAGGCAAAGCAGGGCATTGACCTTGCTCGAGAGCATCAACCGGATCTGATTTTTCTCGATTTGTATCTACCTGACCTCAATGGCGATGAAGTGCTGACTCAGCTGAAAATGGACCCTCTTACCCGATCGATCCCGGTTTATGTGCTCAGCGCTGATGCCATGAAAAGCCAGATTGAGCTCCTCAAAGCACTGGGTGCAGTCGATTACCTCACAAAACCACTGGATATTAATGATTTTCTCGAGGTAATCGATGGGAATCTAAAGCATGAGAATAATGCCGTGGATGAAGTTGAGAGCAGCACTCCAACAAGGAATCTCTCCAAACGAGATCCTTCATAAATAGACCAAATATGTTTGAAGACTTAAAGCAATCTAAAATCCTAATAATAGATGACAATCTCAGCAATGTAGAGCAGTTAGAGCAATTACTGGAATTCCACGACTTCGCACATTTTGAGAGCACAACAGATTCAAGAAAGGTTCAGTCCCTGATAAAGACCTTTGAGCCTGACATCCTCTTGCTCGACCTGCAGATGCCTTATCAGGACGGTTTCCAAATTCTTGAGATGCTCAATCGAGAAACCGAGGAGCCCGATTTTCTACCGGTGATCGTATTGACGGCGGACATTTCTACGAAAGCCAGAGAGCGTGCTCTCGAGCTGGGAGCTATGGATTTCCTTACCAAGCCCTTTGATTTTACCGAGGTAATACAGCGTATTACCAATCTATTGCGTACGCGATATTTGCATCTGCAGCTACATGGCTACAATGACCTGCTGGAAGAAAAAGTGCAGGAGCGCACGGCTGAACTAAGAAAAACTCAGGATGAACTGGTCGCTCAGGAGCGTATGAAGGCAATGGGGCTCATGGCTAGCGGCATTGCTCATGACTTCAATAATTCCATCAGCACGATCATGGGATATTCCGAGATATTTTTGACTTTCCCAGATAAGATGGACGATCGCGACGAATTGATGAAGGCGTTCAAAATCATCAACAAAGGTTGCAATGATGCAGCATGCATCGTCCAGCGACTCAGGGAATTATACAAGCATGGTCAAGAGGAGGAAGGCGCTGCGATTGCAGACCTTGCCGCCGCCGCTAACGAGATCATTTTGATGACGAAGCCAAAATGGAAAGCACAAGCTCTTGCCACGGGACGAAACATCAGCATCCAGAAGGAATTAGAAAAAGTAGAGGTCTGTATTTCGCCTAGCAAGATTCGTGAAATACTTGTTAATTTGCTTTTCAACGCCATCGATGCCATTCAAGAGAGTGGTAAGATTACCTTAAGAAGTCGATCTGAGTCTAGCATGGGCGTTATCGAGATATGCGATACCGGCAGTGGCATGAGCGAGAGTGTCCGTAAAAAGTGCATGGAAATGTTTTTTTCTACGAAGGGGTCCCATGGGACAGGAATTGGGTTAGGTGTGGTTCATGCCGTTGTCAAAAAGCATCGTGGTTCAATAGATATTAAGAGCCAGGAAGGTTCAGGGACGACTGTAGCACTGAGATTTCCGCTAGCTAAGGTAAATAATGAAGGGAATCAGAGGCGCTCCCAAGACGAAGTTTCTACTCACAGTAACTTCAAGGTTCGTATTCTCAACATCTTGTTGGTGGATGATGAAAAAAGTAATGCAGAAATTTTGGCCGAACTTCTATCCAAAGATGGACATCAGGTGATACGAGCAAGCAACGGGAGGGACGCTTTTGTCGCCTTTCTGTCGGAATCCATTGATCTTGTGATTACGGATCTGGCGATGCCTCACGTTAACGGAGCTCAACTTACGCGCGCCATCAGGCAGCGGGACTGGAATGGTCCTATCATCATGATCACCGGGTTTGCGGATCAGATTAAATCGGAAAGCAGTCAGCCCAAAGGGATTTCTGCGTTGCTTGGCAAGCCTGTCAATTATCTCGAGTTGCGAGAAACGGTGTCAAATCTCTTTTAACCTGGCATTTTCAGGGCCTGAAGCGGCTCATGGCGCCTACCTACCTTAGTTTGAGGGTGGAATCTAGCCCCCTTTTTTTGCCTTTAAACTGTTCAATTAAAGTGAAGAACGTTAGTGAGTTGTGCTTTTTATTCATTTTCAATGTCGCATTTTAGTTATAATATATAAAATTTTTATTGAATCGTGGATTTGCCTCTGGCAACTTCTCTCCAATACCCGCGGGCTTAAACAAACGCTAGACGTGATTGCAACTATGCTTTGTTTATAAATAAAACCCTGAAGATAATGCACATTTTTTGCTAAAGCTTGGGTTTATCTGAGCCGATCCTTTTACATACTATGAAATGGAAAATTCTTATTGGATTGGAGCAACGCAAGCACAATCGTCTTATTACGAAATATTTTGCCCTAAGGGGGTTTATATTGTTGCTAGTATCCGTCTTTTTGTTTTTGGGGTTCTCTCAAACCATTGCTAACCATTCATTCTGGAATCAGAATGATAAAGTGATTCATTTTTCGATGTTCAGCTTCATCACGATAGGACTCGTCTTGTTTCTCAGAAAGAAATGTTTCGCCCGCTGGCATGGCCTGTCCCGCGTTTTTTTGATTGTTTTCAGTATGTCTGTTCTGGGAGTTCTGACTGAACTCAGCCACGCTTTCCTGCCGTACCGTACATTTGAGCTAAATGATATCCTAGCGAATTTGACAGGTATATTTGCCGTCGCCATACCCGTCTTGCTTTTGAATCCATTCAGGCGTGAAACAGGTTCTTTCACAGCACTTGATTTTCAATCCGTGCGGCAGCGCCTCGAGTCAAATTGCTGGCAAAAGAGGTATTTAAACGGGCAGTAGAGTTACTCTCGTATTTCCATAGAATAATCTCTCGACACAACTCACGTTTAAAGCTTTATACAACCCCGTAGTATTCAAACATCAGTATGTTAAATAATTCAAAGCAAGTTCAGAAATTGATATCTCCGTGTCAACTCCCTTACGACAGCGAATCTCTTGATATTTTGATTGTTGAGTCTGACAGGAAATTCCTTAGAAAATTGGGATCCATGATTGAGAAGGCCTTGAAGAGCCAACAAGAAAGGTCTTTCAGTCTTACTTCAACCCAAAATTTGCACAACGCGTCTAGACTTCTAAGTCAACAGAATTTTGATGTCATTCTGACTGATATTAACTTATCTGATGCCTCAGGATTTGTCGTAATCGAAGAGTTGATCAAGCATGGCGATCATACCCCTATCGTTGTTCTGAGCAACATCACCAATTGGTCCATGATTCTTGAAACCGCTCAGATTGGAATTAGTGACTTTCTGTTAAAAAAGACAATTGATGCGGGTATACTGTTGCGATCTGTTTTTTATTCGATCGAACGAAGAAAAATGGAACTTAAAGCAAAGTGGTCCGAGCAAAATCATCAGGTATTGGTCGAAAATTTACCAGCGGGTGTCATTCGGTCTGATGCTGGAATGAGTGTTACCTACGTAAACAGCGTTTTTGCCAACATGATGGATCGCACAGCCGAATCTATAAAGGGAAATACAGTGATGGAGGTCCTGGGAATAGATCACAATGATGCGCAACTAAGGCAAATGTTTGATAAAGTCAGCCATACTCGCATGGCCGAAGAATTCGAATTGGTCATTCAAAAAAACCTTGATGAACAAATAACTGCTCTTTGTATTGCAACCCCGTTTTTTGACCAGCTTGGCAATCTTTCGGGACTTCAATACGTTATCTTCAATGCTGTTTTTAAAAAGCGTTCGCATGTCCATGAGCAAAAAACTTTGTCATGAACTTTTGACCCCTTCATTAAATCAGTGCCTGCTTTGATGAAGGCTACCATGGCGCCGCCTTATTATACCCAAGGCTTTAGATTCAAATTTCTTCAAATGGTTAAAAAAGAGACTTCAGTCTCTGGCTGAGATAAGTAAAAACAGAAATTTTCAGTTTATCTGATTTCTCTAAAAACTCTTAAATGAAAATCCCTTTCTACCAGGGTAAAAAAAAGCGGCCGAAATTTAAATTTCGACCGCTGTTGATATTTTTTGCAGCGTGGTTAGGAAATAACTTTAACTTCCTTGGCACAAGGGCCCTTGCGGCCTTCACCTGTCACATATTCGACTCGGTCTCCCTCGTTTACGACTCCATGTTCCAGCTCGGATTTATGGACAAAGATATCTTGTCCGTCATCCTGTAGGATAAATCCGTATCCCTTGTCGTAGCTGAACCATTTAACTGTTCCTTGTTCGCTCATATCTGGTAATTACGTAAAAATAGGTTTCAAACTGAGATAGGATCAATAGCGCGAAGGTCTTCTGTCACGCCCGCCGCCGCCGCCACTGCGCCCGCCGCCGCCGCCGCCGCCCCACTTACCGCCGCCGCCGCCGCTGCGACCGCCGCCGCCGCCACCTTGTGGTTTAGGTGTAGCTTCATTTACTTTCAAGTTGCGGCCCATGAATTCGGTGCCGTCGAGTTCCTTGGCAGCAGTCTCTGCTGCGTCTTTGTCAGCAAAGCTGACGAATGCAAAGCCACGGGAGCGGCCTGTTTGACGATCCTCAACTACATAGATGTCGTCAATGTCTCCAAAACTGCCAAAAAGCTCTCGAAGATCTTCCTCAACAGTTTGGAACGATAGATTTCCTACAAATAATTTCATTCTGATAACTAACGAAGTGATTGAGTCCCTTCCCGGTAATTCGGGGATACCAACTTGAAGAGATTATCAAACGAGGATGTGCCTAAATTTGAATTGATCTGAGCGCTGTCGGCGACTAAGGTAATCGACCACTTTGAT
>JBDQII010000048.1:0-17209 GCA_040264395.1 Verrucomicrobiota bacterium | reverse complement strand
TGCCATACCATTGAATCGATGTCGAACTACTGACCCATCCCACGATACCTCCTTGTCGCGAAATTCGGGCGTCACCATGGTCCGGTTCCAGATAAGCAGTTTCAGCAGGGATTTCCAAAGATGCGCCTTCGACTGAATGCGACACGACAAAAAGTAGTGCTGCGAGCAAGAATAAAGACATCTTGCCCCAGTATGGTTGATGAAGAGATGTGCGACTGAGCATGAGGGCAATATCTGATATGCCTGAATATTGACAAGTGCGAAATAGGGATGCGGTCGGTTTGAGAGTTTTTACTCTCTCAATGCAGGCTGTCTCGGGACCCTTTATTTTCATCCCCTCAATAAAGTTGCAGTGCTGAGATGTTTGGGAAACCTGCAACCAAATAGTCCTTTAGCCCTTGATACGAATTTCGATCCGTCACGTTCGATTTCACATACGAATAATGGCGGCGCGAACGCGTGTGTTATATATAACGCAAGGAATCAAATAGAGGATGAGTAGGTAGATTTCTGTTGAGTGGAAGACCGGGGTTTCATCCATGTAGCCCGCCATTATCACAGTCTCAATATTTGTATGAAAATGAAAATTATGTTTTTGCTTGGGTTTTTATTGTGAAAAATACTGTAAATTTACTATCTCTAATAAATTCAACGTGATGTTTGAATTTATACCTAATTGGTCGCTGGTAGGCTGTCATTGAAATAAAACTAGCCTTCATTAGTTTATAGGGTTCAAATAATAAAATTGGCTATTATCGGTTTTTAATCTTGGGGTGGTTTAACATCCAATCAACAAGGCGACTAGTCATTCGATCGGAATATTGCTCGACATGGACCCCTCTTTCAACCTGCCATAATTCCACATCACAGCCGTTGCTGTCATTGTGGAAATTAAATACTGTTGTTTCATTTCCTCTAAGGCGATCGACCAAATCCAATGAGTTTTCGTCAACGGAGCTGCTATTGCAGTTGTTGAACTCTGCCCAGTTTTTCATGTTTACTTCGACGCTTGGCGTGGGAGCATAATAGAAAAAAAGATCCCCTAATTCTGTCCCGTGGAAATTTTCCTCGTTTGTGCCATGAATATGCAACACATGGACCGGGAATTCTGGAGCATGTTTTTTCTCCTTGTAGCTTATCCCTCCGATAACCACGATGCCCGCAATCAGATCCGAATGGTCAATTGCCATTCGATAGGACATCATGCCTCCGTTGGAAAAACCCATGCAGTAAATGCGATCTTCATCCACACTAAAATTTGCTCTTGCTGTTTCAATTACCTCTCTCAGGTAGGCGGAATCATCAAGTAAATCATGACGTGACCCGCAACAAGCATCGATAGCATTCCATCTTCTCCAACCTCCAGAATCCTTTTCTCCATCAGGCACGCTAAATATGAAACCAAGCTCATCGGCATATTTTTTCAATGGGAAATAACCGTTTTGATGCGACCAATCCCCCGTAAACCCGTGGAGATTGATAACCAAGGGGTACTTTTTATTTGGATCGTAAGTCTTGGGGATATAAGTTCTCGCTGATCTGGGGTTAGCCTTCCTTACACGAAAGAATTCAACTTCTGATTTTAAACCGGGAGTAAAACGTTTGCCGCTCCTGGAGCCATACCAAGTCCTCAGGTCCCTCGAGATTTCCAAAAAACCTCTCTCATTTGGATTAATCAGTAACTTTCCATTATTCAATTCGTAAGTGGATTCCAGATTATGTGACTCTCCAATATTAAGGAAATTATATCTGCCCTCTTGCGCGTAACTTGATAGATCTGAGCCCAAAAAAGCAATGAAGGCACAACAGAAAGTAAATATGGGGAATTTGGCCTTACGGTAGATTCTGTTTTTTTTCAGCATAGCCAGTTTATTTAAATTATTGGTGTTCATATTTATTAATATAATATTGCGTTTAATAATATAAACGTGGAGGGAAGTGGAAACGGGCCAAAAAATTCGATTAAAACAAAAAGCCAGATAAATCTCGGATCTGTTCAGCCAGTTTGAACGCGTCCTAGCTCATTCAAAGTATTGCTGAAATAGCGAATCGCTAGTCATTGAGTAGAGTGTTATATGATCGCCCGTTATCTTTTGCGATCACAGCAGTCAGGTAAGCAGCATTATTTGAAACGTTCGCCGGTGAGTCCCTGTTGGCGTGCGTAGTCCACCAGCTCAGAGGTTTTCTGGAATGCGAGTCGGTGCATGATGCGGTAGCGATAGGTTTCAACGGAGCGAGGACTGAGTTCGAGTTTTTCTGCTATTTGCCTGCTGGTCAGTCCGTCTCCAACCAGTGCCACGATACGTTGTTCTTTTGGGCTCAGGAATTTAACAAAAGATCTCTCGTCCTGTTCCAGTTCAGAAAGATTGCGATGGAGCAAGGCCGTGAAATAGGTGTGGCCTGTGGCCACTTCCACCATGGCTTCTTCAAAAATCTCCAACGGTTGATCTTTTTCGACATAACCATGCACGCCTATTTCCTGAAGTTGATGTAAGGTGTATGGATCCTTTAAATTGGTCAGGACCAGGATGCGTGTTTGAGGCCAAGCCTCGAGAACCTGCTTTGATAATTCAATACCATCCAAACCCGGCAGATGCAGATCGGTCACCAGCAAATGGGGTTGATGTTTCGCGCACAAATTGCGGCCTTCCAGACCATCCTCTGCATCCCCTTTCCAATCAAAACGTTCATCCAGTTGAATGGTTTTGGAAAGGACATTCCGGAGCAATGCCTGATCTTCCACCAGCACGGTGCTCCATGGTGGTTCAGGTGTTTTAACTACTTCGCTCATCATGGGGTGGATATGTTAGCATGTTGAAATCCTTGAGTTGGTTCGAGCGGATCCGAATTTTCTTCGGGTAGCCATTGTAGGGGAATGATCAATCGAAAGATGCTTCCTGCATCACTTGAGCTGACCACATTCAACTCACCGCCCATTCGTTTTGCCAACATTTGAGATAGAACAAGTCCAAAACCAGCTCCCTTCTTTCCTACCTCTGTCGGGTCTCGAGGTTTGTCAGGCAATTGAAAGAGTTTGGATTTTTCATCGGCAGTCATTCCGCTTCCGGTGTCCCTCACTTCTATGTGCATCTTATCTTCATTAGGCTCACAGTGAATCAAGACACTCCCGCCTTTCGGGGTATGGCGGATGGCGTTGGAGATTAGATTTCGTAAAACAGTGCGAAGCATTTCAACGTCATTGACCAGTTGTGTGTGCTGTTTTACTTCCGCTTTTAATTGAACGCCATTATCTTTTGCGGTGGAGGTAAACAAGGTGCTTAATTGATGGGCGACTCTTTCCAAGTCAATGCTTCCAGGGAAATAGGGTAATTGTCCCGTTTGCAATCGTGCCCAGTTAAGAAGGTTATCCAGCAGTTCAGTGAGGTGCTTGCTGGTTCCCTGGATTTCTCCTGCAAATTTTCGGATTTCATCCGCGGTGAACGATTCCGGTTGTTTCATCAACAATCCACTCAGATTACTGACGCCGGTGAGCGGGGCTCGAAGGTCATGGGATATGATGGCCAGCAAGCGGTCCTTGCGCTGATTTGCTTCATTTAGTGCAGCGTTTTGGTGGCGTAACTTGTTCTGTGCAGATTTACGTCTTCGCATTTCGGTGACTATAACCAATGTGAAAAGGCAGACCAGGAAGCTGACCCCGATCGAATTGCGTCGAATAGCATTGATGGTGGATTCAAGCGTTTCAGGGAAATCTCTTGAGATAAGGAATTCAATTCGAACGGACTCAGAATGTGCAGATCCATCGATGTTGGAAAAAACCATTGCTCGCGAATCACCATTGTCTGTCTGAATATTTTTGTCACCAAGGATCAGGTCCTGTTGAATAATCCTGTTTGTCAATGGGGCAGGGTAAGCATTGTCTTGCCCTCCGCCGGGCCCTCCCCTTCCGGGGGGACCTCCTCGTCCAAATCGACGCCGACTTTCGACTCCGGGGGGGGCATTTCTACGACGATCAAACCCATTCCGGATCTCCCTCATGGGGGTTTTTGACAGATCCCAGATTTCCTGAATTCCCATATCGTTTGATTCAACGGGACCGGCGATTACACTGAAAGAATGTTTCGAATTCCCAGAAAATGCTTCAAATGTATCCGGCATCTTTCTACCTAAAACCAGTGATACTTGACTAAAGTCACGTGGATCTCGAATGGAATAGATTAAATACAGTCCCGATGTTGCTGAGACGAATCGGAAATTGACCGGACGAAAATCAAGGCGATCGGCTAAGTTTGACAATTCAATGTGCCAGGGAGATCCCTCCTCTATCTTTTGTCTGCCGTTCTCATTGAAAAGATAAGCCTCAATGATGGATTCATCTCGGTTGACGACGGCAGCCAAATCATAAGTGAATAAAATTGAGAATTCTTCAGTAAGTAGATCGTTCGGGGATCGACCGCGCATCAATGACTGTAAAGCCAGCTCGATGAGCTGCGATTCCTCCTCAGCCAGGCTTTTCAATTGTTCCGTCGTTTGCTCTTTTAAGAATTCGCTCCCGTATTCTCGGAATTGCGAAGTCATCTCCATGGCGACCCAGCCATTGGCAACCAGAAGTAGGAGTGCAATGCCAAAACCCAATGCCGGAATCCACCAAAGGCGATTTGCTACCCTTTGTTGGTTTTTACTTTCTGCACGTTGATGCTTCATGGTTCCTTTGGGGAGATGGCTTCCTGTTTATTTTTTAACAATATGGAAATGAGTTGTTTATGTGAAAAAACATCACCTTGGGGAGGTAACTCAACAACATCTTAACCATCCATTGACTATCCCACAATCCTCAATCAGTCGAGGGGTTGTCGTACTCAATACGACAACTGGCGGGGTATCACGGTGCCAACCCTGCTTGTATTTGTTTTGTAACAAGAACGAGAAAGTCAACTTGCTTACAAAGATCAAAACAAAGGCGTCGAATCCTTCGGGAGTCCGAAAGAGAGCCGGCGCCAAAACAAAAACAAGAACCGAATAAAATATTATGAATCACAAATGGAATGCCAGAATCGCAGTGATAGCCATGACCTGCATGATCAATGTTCATCATGTCAAGGCGCAGCAGGATGAAAATCAAGGCCCAAAACGACCCGATCACAAAGTGAAGGGGCATGGTCTTCAACTTGCCAAGATGGACGTCAATGAAGACGGATTGATTACCGAGCAGGAATACCTGGACGCCGTAGCTGCGAGTGCAGCTGAACGTTCCGGCAAATTATTCACTCAATATGACATCAATGAGGATGGTGCCATCACGGCGGCTGAAATCAGCGATGTGCATGCTGCGGCCATTGAAGAACGTTTGATGGGGATTTTAGCTCGATGGGATGCAGACGAGGACGGGAACCTGTCAGTGGAAGAGCTTGAAGCTGTAGGCCGCGGTCGTCGCGGGCATCGCTATGTCCTTGAACAATTCGACGGAAATGAAGATGGCACTGTTACATCGGATGAACTTTTGGATGCCGGCACTGGAATGTTGAATCAACGCGTCGACGGCGTCATTGAACATCATGACACCGATAAGGATGGCAATATCACCCTTCAGGAAGTCACTGACAAACATGATGTCAAGGCAACTGAGCATTGGGCTACCTTGCTTGAAAAAATCGATACCAATAATGATGGTGTTCTGGGAAGCGATGAACTCAAAGAGGGAAGACCTCAACGAAGCGGAAAACCTCGCAAGGAACGAGATGGCCAGCGACGTGAACGGGGTGAGAAGGGCGAGCGCGGTGAAAAAGTCGAACGCGGCGAACGCGGCGGAGTTGATCAAGACGAAAAACGTCGTGGCCCAGGTCAAGGTCGAAATAATCAACAGAATGGTGAACGAGGGGCACGAGGGCGCCGATAAACAAGATTGATAGTTCACACCTTAAAAGCAAAACACCCGACTGCCATGCAGCCGGGTGTTTTGCTTTTAAGGTGTTTGATTTCATTTGGACTTGAGGTGGATTCATGGTATGCGCTTGTTTGTTAACATCATGAAGATATTTTTCCATTACGGGTTCACGGTCATCGTGGGATTGTTTGTCGGGGCAGGGTGCCAGACTGCTTCTCACTCCCAAGCGGCTACTTCAGCTCTTTCCTCTGGCCAGGCATCGAAGGCGACGACCTCCATACCTTCCATTGAAGTCACTGAGACAATGGGCGTCCATGATCGTTTCCCAGAGGGTCCATCCTCCACTTTTCTATCAGGGCACCTCTTGCTTCTGGATCAAGCCGTTGAGCAAGCCATACAAAAAGGCAAGCTCCCGGGCGGCGTGATATGGTTCCAACATCAGGGCCAACGCTATCATCGCGCCTACGGTCAGAGATCCGTTGCTCCAAAAGAGGAGGTCATGACAAAGGATACGATCTTCGATGCTGCCTCACTCACCAAGGTTATTGCTACCACGCCCAGTATCATGAAACTGGTTGAGAAAAATCAGATGGATCTTGATGCGCCCGTCGCCAAATACCTTCCTGCTTTTGCTGCGAAACAAAAGGAGAATGTCACAATCCGTCATTTAATGACGCATACGTCTGGCCTGCGTCCCGGGCTTTCGTTGCGCGAACCCTGGAAAGGAATTCCAGAAGCGATTCGACGAGCCTGTGATGAGTCGCTGATCTCACCTCCCGGAACCCAATTTAAATACAGCGACATCAATTTTATCCTGTTAGGTGAGATCGTGAGTCGAGTCAGCGGCAAAGCATTGCATCAATTTGCGAGTGAGGAAATTTTTCAACCTTTGAAAATGGCGCACACACGCTTTTTACCTCCTGTTGAATGGCTTGAAAAAATTGCACCAACGACAAAACTCAACGATTCCTACCTGAGGGGAGTCGTACATGATCCAACGTCGCGGCGAATGGGGGGTGTTGCCGGGCATGCGGGATTGTTTACATGCGCCGCTGATCTGGCGCGATTTGCGCAAATGATGTTGGGTCAAGGAATGCTCGAAGGGGTTCGTCTTTTCAAGCCCGAGACAATTTCACTCATGACCCGGATACAAAGCCCGAAAGGCCTCTCTGAAAAACGTGGTCTGGGCTGGGACATTGATTCTCCTTATTCCAGTCCTCGAGGGTATCATTTTCCAATCGGATCATACGGACACACCGGATGGACTGGGACCTCGATCTGGATCGTACCTCAGACGGACACCTTTTTGCTCTTCCTTTCCAACCGGAATCATCCGACTGAAGACGGTAGTGTCGTTGCCTTGCGTCGAACATTGGCAACCATTGCCGCCAATTCCGTTTTGGAATCATTCTCTGATGTGGGGCAACCTGTCTTGAATGGCATTGATGTGTTGAAGGAGCAAGGTTTCCGGAGGCTCAGAGGCTTGAAGACAGGCCTGATCACCAACCACACGGGGCATGATCGTTTCAGGACCAGCACCATAGATTTATTACACACCTCAAAGAATGTTCAACTTGAGAAACTCTTCAGCCCCGAGCATGGTATTCGAGGTCAAATGGATGGTAAGATCGAGGATGGGGTGGATACCCAAACTGGCTTGAAAATTTTGAGTCTCTATGGAGAACACCGCCAGCCACAAGCCAGCGATCTTGATGGATTGGATGCTCTTGTTTTTGATATTCAGGATATTGGCTGCCGTTTCTACACTTATATTTCTACGATGGGATTGGCAATGGAGGCCGCTTCCAAGGCCGGACTGAAGTTCATTGTTTTAGATCGTGCAAACCCCATCAATGGTATCGATGTGGAAGGTCCCGTTCTGCAGGGGGAAACTGATTTTGTAGGGTTTCATCCCATTCCAGTTCGGCACGGAATGACGGTGGGTGAGTTGGCGTTGATGTTCATGCATGAAAAGGGATTGGATCTGGATCTCGAGATCATTCCGGTGAGTGATTGGAAAAGGCAGGCTTACTTTGATTCCACCGGGCAGCCCTGGACCTCTCCCTCTCCGAATATGAGGAACCTTAAAGAAGCCATTCTTTACCCTGGAATAGGTATTCTGGAATTCACATCCCTTTCCGTCGGTAGAGGAACGGATACGCCATTTGAAGTGGTGGGGGCACCTTTCATTCGCGACCTGGAATTTGCCGAAGCATTGAATGCTCTGGGCATCGAGGGTGTGGCTTTTGCTCCCATTCAATTCACACCCAGTGCAAGCGTGTTCAAAAATGAGATCTGTCAGGGGGTTTATATTTCCGTGACGGATCGTTCCTTGGTTCGTCCTGTCGAAATAGGAGTCCAAATCGCCAGAACCCTTCATGCCCTCTATCCCGAATCGTGGGATACAAAAAACCTCAACAGGCTTTTGCGTGATGAGCCAACTCAGAAACATATTTTATCGGGCTCAGGGCTGGATGTTATTGAGAGTGGTTGGAATGAAAATCTGAACTCGTTCATAGAGCGACGATCCGCTTTTTTGTTGTATTAGTTTCCACAGGAAAAACGGATGGAAAGCGCTGGAAATTACGCAATTGGAATCGATGTCGGTGGTACCAAGATGGCAATCGGCTTGGTGCGGAATGATGGTTGTTTGATCGAGGCAGCAAACCTCCCCACCGAATCTGCCAAGGGGCAGGAAAATGCTGCCCTTCGCATTCTTCAATGCATCAAAGAACTGCTCGCATCCAATCACGTTGGCATATCCGACATTCGCGGTCTTGGTGTGGGGTGCCCGGGGCCTTTGGATCTGAATTCAGGCGTCGTGCTGAACCCTTACACACTGCCAGGTTGGGAAAATGAATCTCTGGTGGCCTCGCTGGAGTCGGTGATCGAATTGCCCGTTCGGATGGAAAATGACGCGGATGCGGCATTGTTAGGCGAGTGCTGGGTTGGAGCAGGCCAAGGAAGAGATCCAGTCGTGATGCTGACTTTCGGTACCGGTGTTGGAGGGGCCGTCATGAATGGCGGTAGGATTTATCGAGGGGTTGACGGCGAACATCCCGAGATTGGGTTGATGCCCGTATTTCCAGATATGCCAGCAGATTACTCAGGGGTGAATGGTTCGCTCGAATCGCTGGCGTCGGGCTCAGGTATTGCAGCTCAAGGCAAAACATTCGGTTTTAAAGATGCAGCTTCCATTTTTGAGGCAAACAACTTGCAGCAACCAGATGCGGTCAGGATTGTTCAGAATGCGGTCCGAGCAGTGGGGATTGCCGGATGGACTGTGGCCCATACCTTTGTTCCCAAGTGCATTCTTTTGGGTGGCGGTTTAATGGATTACCACTTTGAAGCTTATGCGTCCTCAATACGATCGCATCTGGATCAAGCGAATCTTATCAGAAAACAATCCATTTCGGTTTTTAAGGCAGCATTGGGAAATCAGGCTGGTGTTTTGGGGGCAGCCAGCTTGTGGATGTAAAAGCTGTTTCTAGCCCCTTGCTTTGCTTCTTCATGCGGTCGACACCAAATGGCGCTGTTTTCTCCACAAGAGCTTGATCTGCAATGTCCCTGAGGCATTTCCATTCAAGATCAAGCGTTCATTGACTTGAGGGAATGGATCGTGTCAGAATTAACCCATGACAGATTTGGACATATCGCATGTGCTTGATGACTGGGTGTATGAACCTGGGAAAGCGATGGTTCGCAAGATCATTGGCAAGCATGATAGAGAATTGATTCAGATGCGTATCGATTTGGGAGTCCTCCAAATGCATGCCGTGGGGCGGCCCGATGGACAGAGGCCTCACGATATGGAGTCTTTATTGGATTTTCACATTGAAAAGCTTGAATCGCATATCAACGAATTCGATGGAGACGACTCCAAATACAAATTAAGCGAGGAGGAGTGTGTGGCACTCCAGCAGGAAGCCATTCAATATCATCATCGCTACATCTGTTTCTTTCAGCTGGAGGCTTATGAGGATGTGATTCAGGATGCTGACCGCAATCTTGATGCCATCGAAATGGTAGAGCAATACGGTCCTTCAGATCAGATGTCCTGGACACTTCGGCAACTCAGCCCGCAGTTGCTTTTGATGCGCACGCGCGCTGTATCGGCTATCTCTTTGAACAGCGAAAATTACGATCAGGCCATCACAGATGTTCAGGATGGTATCGAAGCTCTCCAAACCTTTCTCAAGGACCACATGCCCCAGGAGGCTGCGGATCAAAATGGTGAATTAATCGCGTTAAAACATTGGCTCGAAGAGGTATCCGACTCACGTCCGATGAGCAAACGCGAAAAACTCGAAAAAGAGCTGAATGAAGCGGTTCAAAAAGAGGATTATGAGCGCGCTGCTGAAGTTCGAGACGCCATCAAATGCCTGAGCGCTGCTGACTGATCAATCACATCAGTTGAATCAATCAATTTCAACTTAACCACACGCTTATAATTATGGATAACAAACCAGTCATTGGTTTTATTGGTATCGGGGTCATGGGACGAAGCATGGCCGGCCATTTATTAAATGCAGGATACCCCCTGCACGTGCACAATCGTACGCAAGCCAAAGCGCAGGATCTTCTGGACAAGGGTGCTCAATGGCAGGATTCACCGGGTAAAGTAGCAGCTGTTTCAGATGTGATCATCACCATCGTAGGATTTCCAAATGATGTGGAAGCAGTTTACCTCGGAGACGACGGTATTTTAACCAACGCCAGGCCGGGTAGTACCGTCATCGACATGACAACTTCCTGTCCAGATCTTGCCCAAAAGATAGCCGAGCAGGCCAAAACCAAAGGCATCAGCTCATTTGATGCCCCAGTCTCTGGAGGCGACATCGGAGCACGTGAGGCTCGCCTCTCCATCATGGTAGGTGGCGATGTCGAAGTGTTTGAAAAAATCAAACCGCTTTTTGAGATCATGGGTAAAAATATTGTGCTTCAAGGTCCTGCCGGATCAGGTCAGCACACCAAGATGTGCAACCAAATCGCGATTGCTTCAGGTATGATGGCCATCAGTGAAGCCATGGCTTATGCCAGAAAATCTGGATTAAAACCGGAGACTGTCCTTAAAAGTATCGAAAGTGGAGCTGCAGGAAGCTGGTCGCTGACCAATCTGGCGCCTCGTGTGCTCAAAGAAGATTTCGCCCCGGGCTTCTTCGTTAAACATTTTATCAAGGACATGAAGATCGCCATTGGTTCGGCTGAGAACATGGGGCTGGATCTTCCTGGCTTACAGCTCGCAAAACAGCTTTATGAAAAACTTGCTGACCGTGGTTGCGAGGATGATGGCACTCAGGCCCTATTCAAACTCTATCAGGATCAGCTTTAATCAAACCCTCAAGGGCGGTCATTTTGACCGCCCTTTTTCGTGATGCGGAATCATTCGCTTTCGGTTGGTGAAATTCGTGTGATGTGCTTGTTGAAACTCCGTTTCTTCCCTCTACCTTGATTACATAGTCCCAAGCTCCTTCTTAAAATCTCTGCCTTTCAATCAAGCCGAATGTTCCTGGTTCACACGCATCTTGTGGTGAAATGATGATAGTTTCACAGAGGTCTGAGAGCTTTATTGATGGAGTCATTCTGGATCATCGAAGAAATCTCCAGGATGTATATGGCAGAAAAAAAAGAATAATTCTATTTATCATCTATCAAGAAGGAACGGCATGCATTACACGAACCATTGTGGCGCAAGCACCTGGAAATCGTTCCATTTCAACCATGACAGGAGCTGGTCACTTGCTTTTGGGAGCCTCACATAATCGACTCAACGACGAATGCGATACCAGCATCTCGAGTGACCGGTCAACGGCGCCCAGATTCTGTTGGACCACCTGTTTCGCATGACTGCCAATGGAGCTGCGAGCATCGCTATCTTTCAATAGTTTGGAAACAGCATCCTTGAGTCCGTTTGCATCAGGCACCTGAAAGGCAGCCTTGTTCGAGAGAAGCGTTCGAGTAATCGCACGGAAATTCTGCATGTTCGGTCCCATGATCATCGCCGTGCCTGCCGCTGCCGCTTCAATGGGGCTTTGCCCCCCTTTTGCAGTCAGGCTTTTGCCGATGAATACCAAATCCACGTGGGCATAAAATGATGACAGTTCGCCTGTAGAATCGACGATCAAACAAGCATCATCATCATTGTCTGAAAGATTGGTGCCTGGTCTCCATTCCGATCTGTAACAAACGTTCAGGCTTGCCGCCTTGAGCGTTTCGCCTGCGTCGCGCGCCTTTTCGAAATGACGAGGCACCAGGACTAGTTTCAGTCGGGGGTGTACTGGTTTGAGTTCGGAGTATATCTTCCCCAGGATAGCCTCTTCTCCTGGATGCGTGCTGCTGCCCATCAAGATCAAAGCATTATCAGTGATACCTGACTCATGGAATAGTTGAGGTACATCCAAAGTGGGTTTTCTGGTTCCTGAAAGTGCAGCATCAAATTTCATATTGCCCGTTACTTGCACTCGATCCTGCCTGCACCCCAAAGACACTAATCGATCCGCATCAGACTTGTTTTGAGTGCCCACTTGGGCAAGAGACTGAAATAATGGACGGAAGAGGAAAGCTAATTGTTGATACCTTCCAAAAGATTTTTCAGAGATGCGGGCATTGATCAGAAAGGTGGGAATGTTGCGTTGCCCTGCTTCCCAGAAGAAATTAGGCCATATCTCTGCCTCGGCGAGGATGATGGCCTCCGGACGAATCACATCCATGGCGCTTCGAACCCAAGGGCGACGATCGATAGGGTAAAAGCAGGTTTTAATATCGGGGGGTAACTTTTTCTGCCACTCTGCCATGCCGGTGGTAGTGGTTGCTGACACAATGATTTCGCAGTCTCCCAGCCTTGCCTTGAGGCGTTTCACCAATTCCAGGCTCAGATGCACTTCTCCTACACTGACGGCGTGTATCCAGATTCTCTTTCCCTTCGAACAATGCTTGATGAAATCCGCATCATACTTTCCGAAACGCTGACCCATTCGATCCCTCCATCCGCCACGTCGTTGCATGCGCCGAAAGTAATACGGGGCAGACATGACAAGCCCAAGATTGAGCAGGATGCGGTAAAACCACTCCACCAATGTCTGGCTCATTGTGGGATCATTTCTTCGATCGTCTCGTTTATTTTCAGGCATGCGATGTTCATCGAATTAGGCGTGATCCTTGATCACCATTGCATTCCATCTAACGGAAGAAGATAAACCATATGATCAACACTGTCGGGATCATGTAGGGGATGGTAAACTTGAAGAAATAACCCAGGAATGAAGGCGCATTGACCTTCTGTTGGTCTGCAATCGATTTAACCATGAAGTTAGGGCCATTTCCGATATAAGTATTTGCTCCAAAAAAGACGGCTGCAACGCTGATAGCCACCACATATTCCATGAGTGCAGGTGTTGCCAGCAGGTATTGAATCTGGTCAATCTCCGTCACGGCTCCTGCCTCTACTCCTGAAGCCTCGGCCAGCATTTCCGGTTTTGCAAATTTACCGACAATGGCGCTCAGAAAACTGAGATAGGTTGGGGCATTATCCAAAACGCCAGAAAGCAGTCCTGTTCCCCAGTAGAAAATCCCCGGAGTTGTTTTATCCATGGCACCTGCATTGGCTTTCAACCAGTCCAAAGCAGGCATCATCGTTGAAAAAATACCGATGAAAAGGATGGCTACCTCCTGAATCGGATGGAAATTGAAATGATTGGATTCATGAATCGATTTCTGCGTCAGAAAATAGGAGCCGCATGCCGCGCCAATCATCAATGCCTCCCTCAGAAAGAGGGGCTTTGAGATAAATACAGCCATTAGAATAACTCCCAGGAAGATCAAATTGATCAGGCCTTCGAAATGCCATTCATCGGGAGGCTCGGCAAGCTCTTCACGCACTTCCTTGGGTGCCTTGCGATAGTTGATTGAGTCCACCACGTAAAACATGGTAAGTAAAACTCCTATACCAACCAGCCACATGGGCCAGCAATGCTCAAGGACCCACCAGAAAGGAATCCCTTTCAGAAAACCAAGGAACAGCGGAGGATCTCCAATGGGAGTCAGGCAGCCACCTACGTTGGAAACGATGAAAATGAAAAAAACGATATGGTGCGCTGTGATACGGTATTTATTCATGCGTATCCACGGGCGTATCAGCAGCATGGAAGCTCCGGTCGTTCCCAGAACATTGGCAATCACCGCACCGAAAAGAAGGAACAGGACATTGTTGAATGGAGTAGCCTCTCCCTTGACTTTAATATGGATTCCCCCTGAGACCACATACAGCGATCCCACCAGAGCGATGAAGCTCACGTATTCAATAGCCGTGTGCATTACTGTCTCGTAGGCATGCAGGCCTCCGAGGTAATAAGACAATGTAATGGCACCAAGCACGTAGGCAACCTTGGGGTAGTGCTTCTCCCACCAATGCAGAAAGAACAGCGGCCCCAGGGCAATGGTTGCGAGCAGCAACCCAAAGGGCAGCATCATCCAAGGATTCGGTATTATGGCGTGGCCATGTTCCATAGCGCGAAATAACTACTATCCCACTCTGGAATAGGTCAAACAGTTTTGATCTTTTTTTATCATAGATCAATGAAATACCAGATTTTCGAGGAATATAGTGGCTGTTATTCCATTCAAGGTCTTCCCAGCAGCAGGGATTCGATGGACTCGTAATCGCTGACCACGATGTCTGCCTGACTCAATGCAGACGAGGGGAGGCTGTTGGTGATGGCGATTACTGTCATTCCGGCTGATTTACCAGCCTGAACGCCTGCAGCTGCGTCCTCGATGACACAGATTTTGTCTGGAGAGATTCGCATTGAATCTGCCGCTTTCAGAAATATATCCGGCGCGGGTTTGCCTTTGGGGACATCCTGCGAGCTGACCACATTCGGAAAAAAGTTTCTGAGGTTTTCCAGCTCCAAAACGACATCAATGACCGGATGCAGGGAGCCTGATGCTACTGAAAGCGTGAATTTCTGGGCTAATTTCTCAACCAGCGCGGGCAATGTTTCGAAAATAGGTTTTTCTGTCTGGATGAGATCAATCAGGCGGTTTTGCTTGCGGCTTGTCAAATCCTCAATGGAATACGGTGGCTGATGCATCGAGATGAAATCATCCCACACCGCGCGATCGGATTTGCCCAAATAATCCTCAAATTGGATCCCGTGATTATCGGCATAACCAATTTCATGAAATATATCCATGAAAGCTTGTTGATGGCGCGGTTCGCTATCAACGATGACACCGTCCATATCGAAAATAACACCTTCAATATGACTGAGTGAAGGGTGGGGAAGAGCTGGGGCAACTGAAGTCATGCTGTTATTTTGAGACTATAAAACAAATCGTATGTGTCCTGAAAGAGAGACAGAATGGGAAATCCGGCTTGTCTTTGACAAGCGCATTCTGTGTTGGTTCTCAAGAAAGAAAAGAGAGGGTTATTCTTTGACCAAGGGAAAATGTCCTGAGGTTTTGTCTTCTCCGCTTTGAGATTGAAAACGTCTCCTCGTTTGTTGACGCCGCAAGCGATCCGATTACGGGAGTTTATCCGATACGAGGAAGATAATGAAACGGGCGTCATGCTATTGTTTTACAAGCCGGTATTTCCTCATCACTCTTGAACTTCATTGCGGGTGTCATGCTTCAACTTGCAATCAAAACAACAAAAAATCATGGATTCGAAGGCAATTTCAAGTCTCCGGGGGCAAACCTGCAATTTAAACCTTGCCGACCCTGCTGTTTTTCCTTTAGCAATGTGGCGTTGCCCATGTGGCGGAATTGGCAGACGCGCTAGATTCAGGTTCTAGTCCCAGCAATGGGGTGGAGGTTCGACTCCTCTCGTGGGCACCACTTTAACATCAATACCTCATTGATGTGTTGAGCTTCTCTGCCAGCTCTTTTAACGAATGACGGGGCCACTTGATCTTCATTCTCAAGGGGATTCCTGACCCCAGAGTTATCTAATTGCCAGTGTTACGATGCAATTTTTCTCACGAATCGCTGCTTTTTGGTCACTTATGGTAAAAAGCTGTGCTGCCGGGTATTCATGAATGTAGTTTCTTTAAGCTAGTAACAACTCCTTGTTTGTTGGTGCAAATAGCGGTTTTCATCATTGATTGACCTGTTTGCAGCTCAATTCATATTGCGATTAGGGTTTTCATTGGAAATCAGGAATTGTGTGGTGGATTTGGCCTGATCCCCATGTTCTGTTGTCCGTGTTGATGGGCAAGGCTATCAATGATTCGTTCCTTCAAACCAGAAATGCTCTTGTGGGGAATTGGAGAACGCAATATGAAATCTTTCTAATTATTGAGAACCCTCGGTCCAGATATGGTAATTACGTTTTGGACACAGGCGTTGGCTGGTATTTTGGTGCTCTCGATCGTTTGCTGATTCTTGCCTGCTTTTTGATGAGGCAATTTCTGAAATTCCCAAGTGCGGTTTGCTATAATGGAACTGAATTAACTGATTTCAGCCAGCTTTTGAGCAGGCAAGCTTTCAGATCTGGGTAGGTCGTACTTTATGGGTTTTTACTAGTTGGTGAGTTCACGTGTATTCCAAGTTCTGAAGTAGAGAAGGAGACATCCCAAGTAGGTAGAAACGTGCCATCATTAAACCGCAGCCCATGTGATGAGAAAGGGATACCTTTCTCATCTAATTTAAAAACGGTGGATATGGAATCGACTCCCAGGTCGCGGAGGTCATGCATTTCATGCTCGTCAACCTTGCCGTTGGGAATCCGTTCAATCCACACCCTGATTCCATTCATTTCTTCAAGTGTCAGCATTTGGTTCTGATCATTGTCCAGCGAGGCTAAAGCAGCGTATCCATTGTCGAATGGTATTTGAAATGTGTAGGATCCAAATAATTGAGTGCCACTTGTGATTTTGCCACTACCCAGCGGATCCCAAGTTAGAATGGCTGTATGCGGCCGTAACCAGCTCCATGCCTCCACTGTACCATTTCCATCCAAGTCGAAGTCTACATTGTTTGATGTGTCGATCAGCTCGTCCACAAGCATGCCAGGTCTGCGTCCGAATATGATGGGTGTCACCTCTCGGGAGGGTGGTAATTTCTCCAGCTTTTCGATTGTCTGGCTCACAAGTTTGACGCGATCATTCTCGATCTCCCCCAACATTTTACACATACGGAGAAAACCATTTCCCGCCTCAAATGGAACTAGAGATTTGATGCCGGAAATGGGCTTTTTGAGGATGCTTTCAATGCTATCTCTGGAGGCTTCGAACGATTGAAAATACAACTCCATGATGCGGCGCAAGGATAAATCGACACCGTGATTCAACAGAACGAGATCTTTGCGTGACTCTGCCTGTTCCAAGAGAGAAGCCAATCCCAGCGTGTATAATCCCTGGTCCGAAT
>JBDQII010000047.1:0-17221 GCA_040264395.1 Verrucomicrobiota bacterium | reverse complement strand
GCAAAGCAGCACTCAATGAATCTGAATTTCTGAAATCACTGGGATCTGATGCAGAGAATATTCTGGAGCTGGATTCTGATTTTGAGAAGAAATTGGTAAGGCACCTCCTGAATTTCGGTTTAGTGCTGGAATCCGTGCTGGAAGATCAGCGCCCCAATTATCTTTGCAATTACCTTTTCGAATTGGCCGGCCACTACACTTCATTCTACGAAAACTGTCCCGTACTCAAGTCCGAAGGCTCCACACGAAACACTCGATTGATCTTATGTTCCTTGACGAGGCAGGTTTTGGAGAGAGGTCTTTTTCTGTTAGGAATTGAAACGCCCGAGAAAATGTAGAATACCTGGTCCTGCCCTGGAGGTGCAAATTTCATCCTGCCTTTTGCTTTATCTAAATCTGCCAAGTGCAGTTGATAGCTGTTTGTGCTTGCATGAGTCAGCTCTTGTCATGTGGGTCACCCTTCACTGAGTTTTCAAGTGACTTCCACAAGTGTTCAAATAGGTTTTGACGATTGAGGATCTTGGTCGGGTTTGGCTTTTTCCTTGAAAAAACTTCAAATCCCTCTCCAACGGAGGGTCCGTTCAATACACATATATCCGTGTTGCAGTTTGCCAGCTGTTGCACGGCTTTTTCGTTTGTTTGCTTTGCCGAGCCTTCAACTTCATATTTCCACCCTCCAATCAAGGCCTTGGGATACCAGTTTCGTAGTTCCGCCAAAATCTTGGGAGTCGGCACGAGTTCTGCCAAGAGGGTGCCACTGCGGGTCGAGATTTTTCCTGAATCGATTGCTTTCATTTCGCCTTGCTCTGATCGCTCCCAGATCTTGCCAAAGGTGAAATCACTGACTGCCGCGGCATGGAAAATGGCATCAGTATGATGATTGGAGAGATCCCTTAGTTTCCCTGCAAGATCCTCCGTGGTCGTAAATGGAATTCGTGCGTCGGCATCAAATACTCCTTCATAAGTGGTGTAATGCCCAGTCAACAAGGTGACATAAAAACCTTTAGATCGCAGGAAGCCAGATAGCTGGGCTCCCAGCGATCCTGTTGAAAAATTGGTCAAACGCCTCACTTGATCCAATGATTCATAAGTGGGACCTGCAGTAATGACGCAATGTGGTTTCGTCAATTGATTCATAAGAAGCCTTCGAGCATGGAGTCATGTTCCAATGCGAGATAAACGGTCGGTCTTTCAGTTGATTTTTGTCCTGTCTTGCTTACTGTGCCTATTGTCTCTTGTTGTTGCGTCTATTGCAGCATAGTATCAGCATTCTGACAGTTGTTTATTAAAGGAATTTTATGGCATCCAACCCCATCTTTTCTGCATCGTTTCTCTCTCGCAATGTCCTCAGTGTGATTCTGGGGGGTGGCGCCGGCACTCGCTTGTATCCCTTGACCAAGGAGCGCAGCAAGCCGGCTGTTCCCTTGGGGGGAAAATATCGCTTGGTTGATGTGCCAATATCTAATTGCATCAATTCGGGGATGCAGCGCATTTATGTCATGACCCAGTTCCTTTCGGCTTCTTTGCACCGGCATATTTCCCAGTCCTACAAATTTGACCATTTTTCGCGGGGTTTTGTGGAAATCCTTGCTGCCGAGCAGACCCCGACGAGCACTTCATGGTATGAGGGGACAGCGGATGCGGTGCGCAAAAACCTCATTCATTTGACAAGTCAGCCTTTTGAATACCTGATCATTCTAAGCGGAGATCAGCTTTATCGCATGAATTACCTTGAGATGCTTGCTCATCACATCGAAAAAGGTGCTGACCTGACGGTTGCAACTATCCCGGTCGAAAAGGAATCTGTCCCCGGATTCGGTATCATGCAGATGAACGACGCCAATGAAATCACGCGTTTCGAAGAAAAACCTCAAGATCCAGCTCTGCAGGAAGAACTTAAATTACCCAAAGATTGGTATCCAAAACTCGATATTCATTCGGACAAGGAATTATGGTTGGCATCCATGGGGATTTACGTCTTCAACCGTAAAACAATCCTAGAACTGCTGGACAACGCGCATACAGATTTTGGTAAACACATTATTCCCGGTGCCATCAAAACGCATAAACTTTCGTCCTACGTATTTCAAGGCTATTGGGAGGACGTTGGAACCATTAAAGCCTTCTTTGATGCTAATCTTGATCTCACATCCATGCTCCCCAAATTCAACTTTTTTGACATGGATTCCCCGGTCTTTACCCGGCCAAGGTTTCTGCCTGCCAGTAAAGTTAACGGTGGGGTCATTGAAAACACCCTGCTTTCCGATGGTTGTATTGTGCACAAGGCGCGACTGAAAGAATGCATGCTTGGCATCAGGAGTATTGTGGGCGCAGATACCGATATGGAGCGGGTCGTGATGATGGGAGCAGACTACTACGAATCACAGCAATCAATTGCCAAGCATCAGGAGGAGGGTGAACCATCGGTTGGCATCGGACCTCGCACTCGGGTTGTGAATGCCATTATTGATAAAAATGCGCGTATAGGTAGTGATTGTGTGATTTCACCTGATGGTAAACCGAGTGAAATGGATAGTGAACTTTTCCACGTCAGGGATGGTATTATCGTGATCCCCAAGAACACGGTGATTCCTGATGGCACAGTGATTTGACTTTCCGTTCAATTCTTTCAATTAAATAGGCCAATCCGTATGGGGAACAAAACGCCAGACACTTCCAGACTGACCAATGATGACCTTCATTTGTTCAATGAAGGAAGTCATTTTCATCTTTATGACAAACTCGGAAGTCATCCCATGGAGTGCGATGGTGAGCTAGGTGTTTATTTTGCAGTCTGGGCTCCCAATGCCGAATGCGTCTATCTGATGGGAGATTTCAATCACTGGTCAAAATCAGAATGTTTGCTATCTCCCAAGGGAGAATCAGGCATTTGGGAGGTTTTTGTTCCAGGTATCAAATCAGGTGTCTGTTATAAATACCATATCCGTTCCAAGTGGAATCATTTTGAAGTCGATAAGGCGGATCCATTTGCCAATCGATATGAAATCCCCCCCAAAACAGGGTCTGTCGTTCACACTTCCAAATACGAGTGGAATGATTCGGAGTGGATGGAGAATCGTGAATCCAAGTCTGACCACAAAGCGCCGGTCAGCGTTTATGAAGTTCATCTCGGTTCATGGAAGAGGGATCCTTCAGATCCTGAAAGGCATTTATCTTTTCGCGAATTAGCTCCCATGCTGGTGGATTACGTGAAGGAGACAGGATTTACTCATGTGGAATTTCTTCCTGTGATGGAGCATCCTTTTTATCCCTCATGGGGCTATCAGCTCACTGGTTTTTTTGCGCCGTCAAGCCGCTATGGATCTCCGGATGATTTTGCCTACCTAGTGGATTTATTGCATCAAAATGATATCGGCGTGATCCTTGATTGGGTGCCTTCCCATTTCCCGAATGATGAGCATGGCCTTGCCTTTTTTGATGGCACTCATCTCTTCGAACATTCGGACCCCAAACAAGGCTATCATCCTGATTGGAAAAGCCACATTTTTAATTACGGTCGTCACGAGGTGAAAAGTTTTCTGATCAGCAGTGCCTTTTATTGGTTGGATCAGTTTCATGTGGATGCGTTACGTGTCGATGCCGTGGCCTCCATGTTGTACCTGGATTATTCGCGTTCTGAAGGTGAGTGGATACCTAACGAGCATGGAGGTAACGAAAACCTCGAAGCCATTTCCTTTCTGAAACGACTCAATGAAGAGGTCTACAAGCAATTTCCCGGTGTTCAGATGATTGCTGAAGAATCGACCGCCTGGCCCATGGTTTCCCGGCCTCTTTATCTGGGGGGCTTGGGATTCGGTTACAAATGGGATATGGGTTGGATGCATGATTCATTGAGTTATGTGAGCAGGGACACCATCTATCGTAAATTCCATCACCATCAATTGACGTTTAGGGGCTTATATGCGTTTTCCGAAAACTACATGTTGCCGCTTTCGCATGATGAGGTTGTGCATGGCAAAGGCTCTCTAGTCGAAAAAATGCCTGGTGATAACTGGCAGAAGTTCGCCAATCTCAGGTTATTGTTCGCAAATATGTTTGCCCAACCAGCGAAGAAACTGATCTTCATGGGAGGAGAAATAGCTCAATGGCGTGAATGGAACCATGATGCCAGTTTAGATTGGCATTTACTCGATCACGAGCTTCACCGTGGGATGAAACAATGGGTGACTGATCTTAACCATGCTTATCGCCGGGAGAAAGCCCTTCATGTCGGCGATTGCCATTCGGACGGTTTCATGTGGGTGGATTGTGATAACGCAGATGAAAGTATCATCAGCTGGGAGCGTATAGACCCCGAAACGGGTGAAACTATCGTTGCTATCTTTAACTACACACCTATTGTCAGGGAAACCTATCGTGTCGGGGTCAAGCAAAGTGGTTATTGGAAAGAAATCCTAAACAGCGATGCTCCTGCTTACGGGGGTGGAGGCATAGGAAATCTAGGGGGGGTGCATACTGATGAATTCGGCTGGCACTGGAGGCCCCACTGCCTCACTATTGCGCTTCCTCCGCTTGCGGCCGTATTCTTCAAATTTGAGGGAGAAAAAGAGCTGTAAAGTGCATGACGAAATCGTTGACCAGCTATGCTGTCATGCCTCTGGCATTTTATTTAATCGACCATCAGACTGCGGGCTAATGTGCCACACATGGATCCCCTGGACCGCTACAGACAGCAAAGCCTGTGGGTTGAAAACACATTGATATTTCGACGCTCTCTGTGCCTCAAACTCAAGACTTCTTTTTTCAGGGTTTCACAGTAATTCTCTGCCAGCTGATTCCTTGTGATTTGGCATATTTTTCAAAAGCCCGTTCATTCTGCATGATGACTGCTCGAACAACACTCGAATCGTCTGCATGGCCCAAGTCCACAATGGAGTCAGGGATAATGTCTACTTGCTTGTGTGCGTAGGTGAGCGCAAAAACCGCTTCGGCCATGGCGAAATAAGGAAGGTCCTTGTATACTCCTTCGTAACAATCCTCAACCGCATCAGCCAGAAACTCCAGTTGATCGACCAGATGAGGATATTTGGGTGCATCAATCTGGGTGAACTCAGCTTTCCAAACGGGTAATTTCCGAATGACTTTTTCCACCACTTCGGGTGTAATCAGTGAAGCACCATTGTTTACGAAACGGACGAACTCTGCCATGTATTCATTATAGCGTTAGGACGTCCGCAAAGTAAATGGGATTTTCATTCGCTGGCTAACTTCATAATCCGAGACTTGATGCGTCCAATCGCCCATTCAGCATGTTCTGCAATGAGAGGTTCAGGATCCATACATGCCTGCTCAAGTGACGGAATTGCCTCTCTTGTTCCTGTGTTACCCAGAGCAACACATACATTGCGGAGAAACCCCTTTCGCTTGCTTCGCAAGATGGGAGTTCCTGCAAAAGTTGATTTAAATGTTTGATGATCCATTCCCAGCAGGTGAATCAAATCAGGAGTCTCCAGATCGTTTTTTCGAAATCGCTTCATCAGGGCGCCTTCTTTGGCGAACCGATTCCAGGGGCAAACCTCCAGGCAATCATCGCAGCCGAATATACGATTGCCGATAGCCGGGCGTAGCGCCTCGGGGATGGAGCCCTTCAACTCGATGGTGAGGTAAGAGATACATTTTCGTGCATCCAGCTTGAAAGGGGCTTCAATGGCGTCCGTGGGACAGGCCTGTAGGCATCGCGTACAAGTGCCGCACCGGTTACGCTCTGGCTCATCGGGTTCCAGATTTAGCGTTGTCAGGATTTCAGCAATAAAAAACCAGTTACCAAGGGAGCGGCTGATCAGGTTGGTGTGTTTACCCACGAATCCCAAGCCTGCTCGCTGGGCCAGATCACGCTCCATGATGGGACCTGTGTCCAGATAAGCGAGGTGCCGGTGATCCTTGTCATTCAGGTGGGTCAGTTGCTTACACAAATCCTCAAGAGGCTTCTTGAGCGCATCGTGGTAGTCTTCGTGTCGGGCATAGCGAGCAATCAACCCCCTGGGACGTGAGCTCTCCTTGTTTACCAAAGATTGGTTTGATGGTTCCGCAATCTGATATGAGATTGCCAAACTGATGACGGATTTGATGCCTGGCAACACCTTGTCTATGTCTCCTTTTTTTTCGGAATGCCTTCGCAGGTACTCCATCCTGCCGTGCTTTTCATTGTTAATCCAATCAACATAGTTTGGGTATGTTCCCGGACTTTCTGCTCCCGTAAAGCCGCATGCATCAAACCCCAACTTGAGGGCGATTTTGCGAATCTGTTCTTTTGATGGAATCACGGCATGACTGACCGACCATTTATCGGCCAATTCTCAGAATGTTAAGACAGAGGGGTAGGGTGGTTTTGTTTTCCCGATTGTTGTTGTGCTTGGCGAAATTGTCGAATGATAATCTGGCTGATTTGTCTCATGGGGCGTGTATCTGTGTTAATCATCAGATCCGCATTACGATAAGCGGATTTGCGCTTTTCCAGCATGGTTCGAATGGTTTCAAGTGGATTATCCGTCTGAAGCAATGGGCGGTTCGATTGGCGTTTGATACGATTGAAAATGGTTTCAGGTTTTGCCCATAAACACACAACAAATGCATTTTTCTTGAGTTGAAGCATATTATCCTCAAATGCAACCAACCCGCCTCCGGTGGATATGAGACACTGCTTCCAGTCCAGCATTTCCTCGATCAGCTTCTTTTCCAGTTTACGGAAATAGGATTCTCCATGCGAATCAAAGATCTCTGAAATGGTGGTTTTGTTCCTTTCTTCAATGATCTCATCCGTATCCTTGAACTGGAAACTCAGGTAATCGGCAAGATGACGTCCCACCGTGGATTTGCCCACTCCCATGAAACCAGTCAGTGCCAGATTATTAATGTTGCGCTCGAGAAACACTTAATCTGGTTACCCTAGTTTAGTGCAGGAACCAAGATGTAAATTAAGCCATTCTGCCGGGAGTAAAGGGTTTTTAAGGCCAGAGTGTAAAAGGCTGAAGAGTGACCGAGTTAAGCTTCATGTGCACCCCACCTGAAGCACGGTTGAACCCGGCCACTCTTGTGCCTGATAACGGTGAGTGGATCACCGGAATAAAAACTATAATTATTTAAGTAATTAATCAACAATAATTTAAAAACAAATAAAAAATATAAAAAATATGTAGTTAAAGTTCGTTATTATGTAGTAATCGTCGTGAATTTGTATTCGATGTCGTGTTTCAAGTATAATGATTTCATCTGTTTCATGGGGCTGAAATGAAGGGTTTATCACAAGATTGCGAATTTAGGTTGAGTGTTTTTTTTGATCTAAAAGCGACGCCTGAGCTCCCGAACCACCCACAAGAACTCTTGACCCTTGCAGTAATTTATGCGGTATTTGTCCAAACACCATCCGGAGAAACCATGATACCCTTACTAGCACAAGCAAGCGCAGAGGCTTCCATTTCAATGTGGCCATTTGCAATTTTGTCCATTTGCGTGGTCTTCATCGTCGTCGCCATCACCATGCTTCGAGTTCACGCATTTCTAGCATTGATCCTTGCGGCTATCCTTGCAGGAATTTTGACTGGCGACCTACCTAATCTGAACGACCTGAACAAGGGGCTTTTTGATTCTAGAGTGGCACTGGATATGACAGATCTTGAAGGGAATAACCTGATAAAATCCGTCAAGTGGTCGCTCAAAGGCTTTGGAAATACTGCCGGTGGGATTGGATTGGTCATCGCGCTGGCTGCCATCATCGGAACGTGTCTCATGGGAAGCGGGGCTGCAGATCGAATTGTCAGATCCCTGCTCAAGGTGTGCGGAGAAAAACGAGCTGGAATGGTGCTGCTCATGAGTGGTTTTCTCCTGTCGATCCCCGTATTTTTTGATACGGTATTTTTTCTGCTTATACCGCTTGCGCGTGCCCTGAGCCTTCGTACGGGCAAGAGCTACACGATGTATGTCATTGCCATGGCAGGCGCTGGGGCCATTACCCATTCCATGGTGCCACCCACGCCTGGACCGCTGATGATCGCGAATACACTGAAAATAGATCTTGGGGTTGCCATCATGGCAGGATTGGCTGCCAGCATACTTCCAGCATGGTTGGTGCTCGTGATGGCCAAGAGGTTTGATGATAAACTGAATATTCCCATGCGCGATGTACCTGGCACCTCGGCTCAAGATTTGAAATCCATTGTCGACAAAAAAGACAGTGAACTACCGGGACTGTTTGTGTCATCCATTCCAGTTGCATTTCCAGTTGTTGCTATTTCTTTGGTGTCCGTGCTGGACATGCTGGGTAAGGGCCAAGGTAAATTATACCCTTACCTTCAGTTTATCGGGCACTCCAATATTGCCATGCTGATTGCTGCCGCTTTTGCTGTCGCAACTTACGCTGCTCAGCTCGTCAAAAACAATCCGTCCCTCAAAGGGAATCTCTCAAAGACCTTGAGTGAAAAATTGGATGCTCCTCTGCACATGGCTGGCGTCATCATTCTGATCACAGGTGCGGGTGGTGCATTTGGCGGGATGATCCGTCTGGCTGGAGTTGGAGAAACCATTCAGGCACTTGCCGACAAATTCAATATTTCCTATATCCTGCTCGCCTGGCTGGCGACAGCAGTCGTACGCATTGCTCAAGGCTCTGCGACAGTTGCCATGATCACCGGTGTGGGCTTGATGGCAGCAGTCATAGGGGATGGGGCGGGCCTGGCTTATCACCCCTTGTATATCTTCCTTGCCGTAGGTTTTGGAAGTATCACTCTCTCTTGGATGAATGACAGTGGATTCTGGGTTGTGCAGCGTCTCAGCGGCTTTACCGAAAAGGAAACACTCCGTACATGGAGCGTGCTTTTGACTGCGATTTCGCTGTTGGGTTTGGTGGAGATTCTGGTGTTCTCCCGGATTCTTCCATTTGCCGGTTAGGTCTGCAGGTCAACTGAGTCAATGGCGTTACCGAAGGATTCTGAATAATTTCCATGCTCATTGATGCACATCTACATCTTCAGGACGTTCGGCTTGATGGAGTTCGTCCACAGATGGCGAAGCTCATTGAATCTGAAAATATCGGTCAATTAGTCGTCAATGGCACAAGGGAAGGGGATTGGGGGAAGGTAGTTGATTGTGCAGATTCGTTCTCCCAAGTGATACCTTCCTTCGGATTGCATCCCTGGTGGTTGAACGAACGTTCCTCGAATTGGTTGCACCATCTCGAGGAACATTTAAGGACTTTCCCAGCGGCTGTGGGTGAGATTGGTCTTGATCGCTGGTTTCGCAAGGACAATATCGAGGAACAGGAAGAGGTTTTCCTTCTGCAATGGGAGTTGGCCAACCGCCTGGGTTTGCCTGTCAGTGTGCATTGTTTGAAAGCCTGGGGGCGGCTTCTGGATCTGGTGAGACGTGTTCCTCATGTGGGGCCAGGTTTCCTTCTGCATTCATACAGCGGTCCGGTTGAAATGATTCAGGAATGGGTTGCGATGGGGGCCCGTTTTTCAATTTCCGGTTATTTTGCGCATCCGAGAAAAGCGTCCAGAAAGAAAGTTTTTGAGCAAATTCCATTTGACCGTTTACTCATCGAAACGGACGCACCGGATATGCATCTTCCTGAACTTCTGCAAACACATCATGGAGGGTTGGATCACGAAAATGCTCCTGTCAACCATCCCGGTAATCTACGCTCTGTCTACCGCTTTGTTTCGGGTTGGCTGGGGTGTCCCATGGATGAACTGGAAGCTCAAATTGAATCCAATTATGACCGTATGTTTCATGGAGCTTCGGGAGCAGCTTGAACCTCGAGGGTGAACTCATGATCTACCGACAGTTCTCGGACTATCCAAATTGAAATACGCATGCTGTTCCAGCTTGATATTAAGGGCCCATCAGGAACCATTCAAATGAATCTGGCTCAGCGCGCTGCGGGCTCTTACTTTGGTTTTCTCCGTTTCTAATGCCCTCTCCCTGCTCCGCATGACATGCGTTTGAAAGGGATTGTCTCATCATCAGGCAACTCTCGCTGCTGATGGCAGGCGACTTGAATTAACTTTTTCCAGAAGCTTTTTCGAGGGCCTCGAGGACGATGCCGGGTGTGAGTAATTCGGGAAGGAGGATGGGGGGCTCTGCGCCGGGCGCATAGACCAGCACCAGAGGTACCCCGCTGCGCCCAAACTTCTGCAGTTGCGCCGTGATCCTTGAATCGTAAAAGGTGTAGTCGCCTTTGAATGTGACACCACTGATGCTCTCGAGTTTTTGGCGTACTTTATCGATTTCGATGCTGGTTTTTTTATTGATCTGGCAGTTAGCGCACCATTTAGCAGTGAAATCTACGAGGACGACCTTACCCTCTGCACGCGCTGTGGCCACGGCTTCCTCGGACCATGCTTGCCAGAGTATCCCATTTTTACCTTTGCTTACGTTTCCTGCATTTGTTGTTCCAGGGCCAACAGGATCACGCCAGTTAAGTTCTTTTTCAAGAATCCATCCATAGGCAAACAAAAGGCATGCCGCGCTGACTCCCAGGGCCAGTCCTCTGCGTGAGCTTCCTCGTTGCACAAATTCTCCATAGACCCATGCAGCCATGGCGACGAACACAAGCAGTAATCCCATCCAGAGATCCCCTCTTTCTCCGAAGTGTAAGCGGGCAATGGTATAGAGCCAGATAGCGGTGCCTATCATGGGGAAACCCATGAAGACTTTAAAACGTTCCATCCATGCTCCTGGTTTGGGAAGGATACCAAGCCAGGTTGGGTTCCAGCTCAACAAGATATAAGGAAACGCCAAACCCATGGCGACGGCTGTGAACAAGATCAAGATGCCGGCTGGGGGTTGTGTGAATGCAAATCCCAGGGCTGTGCCTAAAAATGGTGCGGTGCAAGGCGTTGCCAGCACAGTTGCCAGTATGCCGTTGAAAAACGCTCCCATGTTTCCATTGCGTGAGGCCGCACTTGAGGCTGCGCTGGTCAAACGCCCGCCTGTAATTTCAAAGACACCGAAAAAATTAAGGGCGACCAATGTGACCAGAAGAGTCATGAGGACAAGGAATTGAGGGTTTTGGAATTGCATGCCCCAGTTCGCCAGGTTACCCGCCGATTGTACGCCGATCACCAACCCTGCGAGGATCCAAAATGAAAATAGTACTCCTACGCCGTAAAGCAGTCCGAGTTGAAAGATGCGTCTAGGTTGTTCTTTGCTTTGATGCACGAACCCCAGGATCTTCAGGGAAATGACCGGCAGGACGCATGGCATGAAGTTCAAGATGAAACCACCCACAAAAGCGAACAACAGCATCAGGGGCCATCCTCCACTTGATTCCTTGACAGGGGGCGCATCTTCCCCTTCCGGAGTTGCGCTCCCGGATGCGGGTATTATCAATGCAGCGCTTGCCTTTTCAGCCTCAAAACCCTCTCCCAAAGTCATTGAAATTTCATAAGCCCGGGTGTTTTCTCCGGTCTGCTTTGCCAGCAGGGCAACACCACTTATTTTATCAGGCCATGTTTCTCCCCAATTGAGGAGTATTTTGGACAGCGACAAAGATTTGCCCTCTTCCTGTTCAAAAGTTGTTTTTCCTCCGATTTCGTAGTCCTCGTTTTCAAAGGGATAGAAATCTTTGAAATAGAAGCCTTGGTTCTCAGCTAGCTCGATGGTCAGTTGACGTTCATCATCGGCTATGTTTTTCGACCAATCAGCCTTGAATTTAAAGTCAACAGCTGGTGGAGGCACTTTATTGTTCCATGCGGCTAATGAAGAGGCTTCGGGTGACGATTGGTCAGTCGTTCCAATCTTTAGGGTGCGGCTGACTGTTCCATTGCGAGGAATGCAGGATTCTTTGCATTCCAGCCAGAAGACGTCCGCATTCAGCTTGATAGACCCTGGTTTGAGGTCAGAGCCTATCGTCAAGGGAACGAGCAATACAATGTCGTCGTGATAGGCATAGGAATAAAGGCCAGAGCTTTCTTCTTTTACAGGGAGAGGCCAGCGAATACTGCCCGCAGTGATTCCGGGTGGTAACTTCCAGGTAATCTTGGGCGGTTGGGCTGCATCACCCCCGTAGCGCCAGTAGGTGTGCCAGCCTTCCTTGAGCTCTAGGCGAATTCCGGCAAGAACAGTTTCGCCTGGAGTGGCCTCTGTCTTGTCCAGCAGAAGAGAAAGTTTTGTCTCTGCTGCCTGTGTCATGTTTGCTCCCAAACCGATCAAAATCAGCCAGGCCAAAACGAATCTTGCAATACGATACCTCATACTTTCATCAGTCTGATAACTCGGTATATTGTCAATGACATTGCCGCTATTTTTCCGCTTGCTGAACAAAACCGGTCAGAATGTTGATTCAACCGTCAAACCACAATCCCATTTCTTTGAAGGGGCATCCTGCAACCCTTTCACTAAATCATGTTTTATCATACTTGCTTCCGGGCCTGCTGTTTTCAGAGCCTGATGCATGAGACGCCGGTCATTGCCATGGTGCTCGGCTTTCCGAATTGCTCTGGGTTTTACAGGGAAAGGGATTGGGCTTGTTTGGGACGTTGGGGTGAAAGCAATGCACCCATTGCCAAGTCTCGGTGTGTTGAGAGTTTTCTGATTAATACCTTCAATGAATAATTTTGTTCCTTCCTTGGGAACGAGTTTTGTCTTGATCGAATACTCATCGAGAGGGCGAATCGTTTCGTTTATAGAATGATCTTTTTGAGGCCATGTTGATGCCATGACTACGAAGCTGAGAGTTTCCTGTATCTTTCTGCATCTCATGGCTTGCATTATGTAAGGCAGGTTTCAGCTGTCTTCTGAGGGTAGCAGGACCACCTTCAATCCCTTGCCACCTTTCCCCGAAGCATGCATCGTGTCGAGAAGACTTTGGCTGTTCTTTGTCTGCTCCGGCTCAAGGTCGGAAGAAGTGCAGGATTTTCCCTCATGCGACTCTATCGCGCTCCTGATTGCGTCTTCCACTAATGTGGTACAATGAATTTTTGTTGGCGGAAGAGGTCCCAGATCGGCGGCTAACTCTGCCCCAGACATTCGAACGGCTTCTTCGGTCGTTTTCCCTTTCAGCATTTCTGTCGCCATACTGGCGGCGGCAATGGCGGTTTCGCATCCAAAGGATTGAAACGATGCCTTGTCGATGACCTTCTTGCCGTCCTTATCTTCAAATTTGAGCCACATGCGCAGCATGTCTCCACAACCCGCGCCACCTACCGTACCGATGGTGTCTGCATCTTCCATCTCCCCGAGGTTCTTGGGGTTGCGCATGGCTTCTTCTACTTTTTGTTGAAAGGCATCTGTCATACAGTTTCCAAACTAAACTATGGGTTTCCAGGCTTAAATCAACCCTCTACTGGTTCAAGTCGATATCTTGGGACGTCCTTGTCGACTTCGCGGGCCCAGGCGTCGATTCCTCCCTCCATGCAACGAACATTCTTGAATCCCTGACCCTGAAAGTAGGTTGCAGCGTCAAGACTGCTTTTGCCGGTATGATCGTAGATGACAAGCAAATCTTCGCGAGGCCATTGGGCTAGGATCTTCTGCATGGATTCCTGAGACATATGTGTGGCTTCAGCCAGTTTGACTGCCTCCCATTCCTCACTGGTCCGAATATCCACCAGACGACAGGGTTCATTGGACTGGAGAGCTTCAAAAACAGCGGTCGACTTCATCAACACTTTCTGATCTTCATCATGGCTTTGCTGGACCTTTGCGATAAGTTCACTTGCATCAATGTTTTCATTGCGTTTGCACAAGTCTTCCACAGTTTCATCCGCCTGAAAAGCACAGCTGCTGCAACCACCAATGTGGTAATGGCGGAAGAGAGCACGTTGAGCCCATGGGTAGGTTTCCAAAAGCTCATGCATGGTGGAATTTGGTGTAATGCTGGATGGGTTGCTCATATAGGTAAATCAGTTTTGGGACGGAACTTCGTGCTCTCTGTGTGGTTACCAAGGCCCATTCAGTCCCCGAAGCGCTTCTGTATATGTGCCAGGACCTCCAGACTTCGGTCGATTTCCTGGCGAGTGTTATAGAAATAAAAACTTGCGCGTGCCGTTCCTGTGACTCCAAATTTCTTCATCAGTGGCTGCGTGCAATGATGTCCTCCTCTGAGCGCTATTCCCTTTTGGTCAGCCAAAGTCACCACATCGTGAGAATGCATTCCACCAAGTAGAAAGCTCACGAGACCAGCACGATTTTGCTCGGGGCCATATACCTGAGTTCCGGGAATCGATTTGATTTCCCTATAAAAATACTCCGCCAAAGAGCGATCGTGTTCAAAGATTTCCTTACGTCCGATGGCATCAATGTAATCCATGGCTGCAGCCAAACCAACTGCTCCTGACATATTAGGTGTCCCTGCTTCGAATTTATGAGGAGCTTCCTTGAAGCTTGGGCCATCATAACTAACCTCAGAAATCATTTCACCACCGCCCTGATATGGAGGCATTTGTTCGAGAATGTTTTTCTTACCATAGAGCACTCCAATACCCGTTGGTCCAACGATCTTGTGACCGGAAAAGGCGTAGAAATCACAATCGATGTCCTGAACATCCACTGGGTAATGACCCGCACTCTGAGCTCCATCAACAAATGTCAATGCTCCCACCGATCTGGCTTTTGCACACAGTTGTTTGACTGGATTGATGGTGCCGAGGCTGTTCGAAATATGGACGCAGCTAAAGATTTTAACATCAGGTGTCATCCACTCGTCCAGATGCTCCAGGTCCAAAGCACCCTGAGTATCCTTGACCGGTAGGTATTTGAGTGAGGCCCCTGTTCGCTCAGCGGCCATTTGCCAGGGCACCATATTGCTGTGGTGCTCCATTTCGGTAATCAATATCGTATCACCAGGCTTCAAGACTGACTGACTCAGAGATGTTGCCAGCAGGTTTACGGCCTCAGTTGTTCCCCGCGTAAAAATAATTTCTCGGGCACTTTTTGCATTGATGAATTCAGCTGTTCGCTCGCGTGCGGACTCATAGCCAAGTGTAGCACGATTGCTGAGTTCATGAATGCCTCGGTGCACGTTCGCATTATCATGTTGATAGTAACGCTGAATGGCATCCAGAACCTGAGTTGGTTTCTGGCTTGTGGCAGCGTTATCAAAATATATCAATTGATGACCATTGATTTCCTGATGCAGGACAGGAAAGTCTTTTCGCGTTTCCAGGCTCAGCGTGTCGCCTGCAGATGTGGAAACAATTTCGTCCACGGTGTTCATTGTCACATTAAACCCAGTTGTAATTTGGCAGCTTCGGTCATCATGCCTTGATTCCATTGTGGCTCCCAGACCAATTCGACATCAGCTTCGGACACATCTTCAATGCACATGACCTTATTTTGAACATCTTGCTGAATGACCGGACCCATTCCACAGCCGGGCGCAGTCAACGTCATTTTGACCAGTATATGATAACTGCTTTTTTCTTTCACAGGCGTTACCACGCAGTCATAAATCAAGCCTAGATCGACCACGTTGACTGGTATCTCAGGATCGAAACACGTTTTCATCTGCTCCCATACATGAGCCTCCACTTCCTCAGGAGTCGCAACATCGCCCTCTATGGCTGCCTTGATGCGGCTTTCCGTGACCTCACGTCCCAGTGCATCGGCGTCTTTGCCCTGTATGCGAAACATGTTACCGTTAACCACAACGGTGAAAGAGCCTCCCAGCTCCTGCGTGATCTGGGCTGTTTCTCCCTTGATCAGAGTGACTTGATCTCCGGCTGGAACAATGGCGGCTTCAACGTCGCGTGTCAGTTCGATGGATTCCTGATTCTGCATTGGATGCGTCGTATTTGAATTATGTCGTTGTGACGTTTTGAAAATGAGCGAATTTTTCCAAGCGTGTCCAAACCATATCATCTAGTTCTTCTCGAATGACGTCGTGATGGATGCGATCGATTATTTCACCTGCAAAAGCATGAACAAGCATTCGTTGAGCCACCGCCTTGGGTACTCCTCTTGTCCTCAGATAATAAATAGCTTCATCATCGAGTTGCCCAATGGTTGCGCCATGAGTACATTTGACATCATCCGCATAAATTTCAAGTTGAGGTTTGGTGTCGGCAGTCGCGTCATTGGAAAGTAACAGGTTTTTGTTCGTCTGTTTAGCATCCGTCTTCTGAGCGATTTGTTGTACGAGGATACGTCCATGGAACACACCGCGCGCTTTATCGTCCAGAATGCCGTTGAAATATTCGTGACTATCACAATGAGGCTTTGAATGATCCACGATCATGTGATTGTCTGACAACTGATCACCATCAGCAAGGTATAGCCCGTTCAGTACGCACTCAAGACCTTCTCCATTCAATTTGGTGCGGATGTTGTTTCGGCTGATACGGCCTCCCATATTCAGGTAGTGAGAATGGAACTGAGCAGCCCTTCCAACCTGAGCGTAAACACTGGCAAGATGAAATGCCTGCTTGGATTCATCCTGTATTTTGATGTGTTCAATATTTGCTTCATTCTCCAAAACAAATTCAGTAGTGGGAGCGTTCAGGTAAATCCCCTCACCGAGCGCATGGTGAGATTCAAGAATGGTGCATTTTGAAAATTCTCCGGCGCGAATAAAAAACCTGGCAAATGACGCTTGAGCATCGTTGCCACTCGAAAGATGAATGATATGCAACGGTGTCTCTATCTGCAGGTTTTTTGGTATGTCCAGATAAAGGCCGTCCTGAAAGAAGGCCGCATTCAGCGCTGCAAATGGGTTGTCATGGTGATAGGTATATTGTCCCAGGTGCTGGTCCAATTTCAATTCCTCCCTTGCCACTGCGTCTCTCATGGAGATAGACGTGACATTTTGAGGAAGTTTGCTCATATCAGACAGGTCCTTCTGAAAATGGCCGTCGAGGAATACAAGTCTTGCAGCATTCCCTGTTTTGAAAGGGTAGGGAACTCCATCGAGCATGGCTGCTTTCAAGATGTCTGGAGCGATCTTGGGCCTGAAGGCTGTCTTGCGAATTGGATCGATGTTCGTAAATCTCCAATCCTCATCACGCAGAGTGGGTAATCCGGTCTTGGCGTATTGCGCCAGTCCGGCCTTCCTGAAAGGGATCAGCCAGGTTGGAGAATCCTTCTCGGCATGCTCCAGAGCTTCGAAAGCTTCCAGCCATGAATCACTCTCCTCTATTTGAACAGTTTCGGTCATGATAGTGTTGAAAGGGTGATGAAATGATTACGCCGGTTGCTCAGCTTCTTTGATGACCCAATCGTAGCCCTTGTCCTCCAGTTCATGAGCTAGTTCCTTGGGGCCCGTTTTGAT
>JBDQII010000046.1:0-17254 GCA_040264395.1 Verrucomicrobiota bacterium | reverse complement strand
TCTCAATTAGCTTTGACGTTGGCCCTGAAATCCTTGGGGGCAGATGTTGTTTGCTGGAATCAGGATCCATTACCGCCAAAACTGCTTTTTATGGACCCTCAAGGGTTGTTGCAACAGCCACAAAAAGGCTACGAGTTTGATTGCGTCATTGCCGTGGACGCGGCCTCGTATGAGAGAATTGGCAGCGTGGTTGATTCTATTACTGAACGAAAGCTACTGATCAATATTGATCATCACCCAAGCAACACAAGATACGGTGATTTGAATTGGATTGCATCCAATGCTTCGTCCAGCGGCGAGATGATCTTTCAGTTGATGAAGGCCGCAAGATGGCCTGTTACCGCGGAAATTGCGGATGGTCTTTTCACTGCAATTTCGACCGACACAGGATCTTTTCAATATCCCTCGACCAGCCCAGATACCTTTCAAACTGCAGGAGAACTCGTCAAACGAGGAGCAAGTATTGCCCGAATTTGTGATGAGGTTTACCAATCCTACTCGCTGTCTCGAGTCCGTCTCCTGAGAAGAGTTTACAACCAGTTCAAATTAACGGACGAGAACCAGATTGCATACCTCTGGCTAAAGAAATCTGATTACTCCAAGACAGGAGCAACCAGAGAAGATACGGAGGGATTGATCGATCACATTCGGGCCATAGAACCTGTAGTGGTAGCCTGCCTCTTTGAAGAGGTAGAACCCGGTGAAACGCGAATCAGCCTTAGGTCGAAACATCCGGATGTCAATGTGAACGAAATTGCTAAGCTATTTGGCGGTGGAGGCCACAAAGCGGCTTCAGGAGCGCGTATTGAAGGCAGTCAACTTTCTGTTCAGCGAAAGGTCATCTCGGCCATTCGAAAAGCTCTGAAGACCCTCTCTCCAGAAGAATAATCACCCCTAATTTAAAAACAGTAAATTTTCAGATGGTTAAAAATGCCACTCCGGATGGAATTCTATTGGTAGACAAACCTTCGGGCATGACTTCACATGATGTTGTCGATGCGGTAAGAAAAAGGTTTAGAATCAAAAAGGTTGGACACTGCGGAACACTGGATCCAAATGCGACAGGTCTTTTGATTCTGGTGTTGGGTAAAGCCACCAAGCTCTCCGAAAAACTCATGGGCGAAGATAAAGTTTATACGGGAATCATTGAGCTTGGGCGAGAAACTAACAGTTATGATGTCGACGGGGAAACCGTCGCAGAAAAAGACATACCCGATCTATCAACAGAACGACTTAACGAATTTACCCAGACTTTCAAGGGGGATCAAATGCAAATCCCCCCCATGGTTTCTGCCATCAAAAGAAACGGTGTCCCTCTCTACAAATTAGCACGCAAGGGAATTGAGGTGGAAAGACCTCCTCGGCTCATCCACATTTATTACTTCCGAATCAAAAGCTATCAGCGACCAGAATGCGAATTTGAGGTTGCATGCACAAAAGGCACCTACGTTCGAAGTCTGGCGCAGGATCTTGGACAAAACATCGGCTGTGGCGCCCACTTGAAAACGCTTCGTCGCACTGTTTCCGGAAATTTTAAGATCAAGGCAGCGATACGTCTGGATGACATTCTTGCGTGCGATATGGGATCATTGATATCATCTTTACTACATCCCTCTCTCGCTGGCGTAGCAAGGCCATGATGGCAGAAAGTAAGCGATGCGCATGAGAACTATTCAACACTTCGAGGCATTACCTACAGGGGAGCAACCTGTATTTTGTGCTATCGGAATGTTTGACGGTTTACATCTCGGTCATCAGTCGGTCCTGAAACACCTCATCGACCAAGCCAGATCATCAAAAGGGCTCTCCGTCGTCCTTACGTTTCAGACCCACCCCGCAGAGCTACTGACTCCCGACCGATCACCCAAACTTATTTATCCGACTGATTACAAACAAGCACTCCTCGAATCAATCGGTGTGGATATTGCGTGGATGATTCCTTTTGACAAGCGCTTGAGTCAAATGTCCGCAGAAGATTTTGTGGAGAAGATCAGGCATTATACGCGTAATTTATCAGGAATAAGTGTTGGGTCCAATTTCTCCTTCGGCTGTCGGCGAAAGGGCAATGTAGATCTTCTCAAAGACTGCGGAAAACATCACGGATTTCAGGTAGAAGGGAAAGTTCCTCTTCATTACGGAGAAGACTTGGTCAGCAGCACGCGCATCAGGCATTTAATTCAATCTGGAGACATCGAAATGACCTCGAGATTACTCGGAAGGCCTTACTCCCTCATGGGGCAGGTCATTTCGGGAGATGGACTTGGCCGGAAACTAGGTTTCCCAACCGCAAACCTGGACTGCCAGCGACTTGCACTACCACCCCTGGGCGTATACGCCATCACTTGCAATATCGAGGGTCAGGAACGCGGTGGAGTTTTGAATATAGGGAAACGACCAACTCTCAACCATACTGATCCCAAGCTTCAGGTGGAGGCTCATTTCTGGGATTTTAAGATGAACCTTTATGACAAACGCATTGGACTGAAAATCAAGGGAAGATTGAGGGGCGAACGTCGTTTTCCTGACGTTGATTCACTGAAATCACAAATAAAGAAGGATATCAAAAACGCTCAATGTATGCTTGAAGGAATCCGTTGATGCTCAAAGAAAAAAGCCCTGCTCGTCTGGCAAACGTAAACTGACTTCTATCTGGTGTCATTCAATCTCAGGTGATTCAAGGTATACCATCCAAGCGGATTAGTCAGATCACCACCTGATTTGGATTTCATACCCAGAGCCTTGAATTCATATACTCTACCGGTCAGCAAAGGCACGTCAAAGCGCACCCTCATCCCATCGTGAGATACCTTCACATTAGCAGGTGTAACCTTCGTTTTGTCTGCCTTGGGGGAACCGTATTCTGGACGATAGAGATACTTCCAATGTTGAATTGAAAATTGATTTACATCTCTCAGCAGCGTTTCGTCCATGGGCTGTGTAAACCGTATCTCAAACCCTGTTGTTGTTAAACGGATCGAATGCATTTCAACAGGTGTGGTTCTTCTGTCCCAACGCACAGTTTGCAAGCCAAATATTTCACTGCCGACCGACCGCCATCCTCGCCCTGTCTGACCAACATAAAGCACTCCATTTTTATCAAACTGATTTCGAACAATTCCAGTTTGCATTGGATCAATGAAATTGAAAATAGCACCTTGGTATTCACCCTGAACTTTTTCCAGAAAGATACGCATTAGATTGGAGCGTGATTGATCACCTACGAAGATCTGATCCTCAAAAGGGCCGAACTGTCCACCCGTTTCATTGAAAACAGGCTCTCCGGGTGAATTTGCAAGATCTCCGTGAATGAAGAATACGGCGGGAGGGGTTCTCAACTCATCGTATGTTTCAACTGGAATGGCATTCAGATCCTTGCCTTGAAAATCAGGATGGTCCATCAATGAGGAAGGGTGACCATGGAAGCGTCCTTTGACCACATGCTGCAAGGTGGAAGAGCCGTTCCAGTCTCCTTGATTATCCGTATAAAAAAATTCTTCATGCCTGTTCATGCCGATACCTGCAGGAGACCGCATCCCAGAGGACCACGGAACAAAGCGGCCGTCAGGTGTAATTTGGAAGGACCAGCCGCGGTATTTAGTAGCCCTCCCCATCTTACCATCATGAACGCGTCCAACGTCCCATTTAGAACTACCTGCCCAGCCTTTCCAGCTCAAGCTGGTGTTGAGAGTTCCGTAAAAATTCCCACCGGAATCACGCACAATACCAAATGCATATTCATGATAATTGTCCGTCAATCCCCAATCGGCATTGACTGTCCTGAATACATCAGCGCTTCCGTCGCCATCCTCATCGATTAACTTGGTTAACTCAGGGCGCTGCATAACCCATACTTCAGCTGTGACAGGGTCGATGTAGATACCAAGCACTTCATGCAGTCCATCTGCAAAAAGATTCCATTGATCGTCTTTTAATCGCCAGACCTGACCTTCCCGTGAAGTCACGAAAAGTGCATCGTCCGGGGCAAACGCCAAACCACCGACCCCCAAAGTGACTCCTTCTGGAATTTCCAATGTTTCCACGATGTAACCCGCTGGCGCATGAGCTGCTGCATTGGAAGTTTCAAGGAGAGAGCTGGAGCATACAATTGCCAGAACCGTACTCAATCGGGAAAAAGTTAATTTGAGATTCATGGAAATCTTGGGGCGCATAGTCAGTTAAGGTTTAGGGTTGTCGGTAATGGGAAATTGAAAAAGAAGCAATGTTTTCAGGCTCAATCTTCAACCAGTTCCCATCCCACTTACCATGTGATGCCTCAACATCAGCATTGGATCGATCAAGGTAAACAAAGATAGGGGTTACGAGACCTGGGTCCATTTCAAACGCATAGGTCAGGCCAATTCCTTTTTCAGAAGCCGAAACAGTTTCTTTCACCCAGGCTCCGTTAACCGTAAATTCAAAGACAGGAGTTTCCTTGCCACGCAATTGATACCCCTTGAAACTCACTTGTGGTGTTATGTGCTTACCCCCTACACGTATTGGAAACATGATCTGACCAGACTGGAAGCGCTCTCCCAGAACATTTACTGAACCACCACCACGCTGTCCAGCGTTTCGCCCCCAATCAGGCCCAATGTCAAGGAAAGGGCCAAACCAACCAAAGGCGACCATGCAGGATTCAGCATCAAAACAAAAATTGATCCCTCCGGGGATACCAACACTGATAGCGCGCGGCGGACCATCTCGAACAAACGCTCGCTTCACGAGTGGCTTGTGATGCGGTTTAAGGACAAATGCATCGTTGGAAAGCTTTTTTCCTTCTTCTTGAACATCTGTCACGGAGGAAGGATCAGAGGTCACGACCATTATCCCTTTCATGGAGAAAGCATGGCCAGGAAGGGTGCAGACATATGGATATTTACCTTCACTTTCAGGAGCTTGAAAACTCAATGTCTGTTTCTCACCTGGATTGAGCACTCGGGTGTGAGCAAGCACCGTTTCATCCATATCAGGCACAAATTCCTTCTCAACAGCTCCAGGACCAAGCGCCCATGCCATCTGCGCGACCTTGAGCGTGATTCCCTCCTTGCCTTGGAGTATGAGAAGATTGTGCTGCATTTCGTCGTTATTCACGAAAGTCAACCGCACCTGCTCGCCCGGACGAACACCAAATACTTCTACGTCATATTTCAGTTTCCCTGGCTGAGTAGCCATCTCAATAGACAACGCCTGCGCAGGTCTGGGTGAAAAGAGAAGAAGCAGGAGGAGATGCCAGATTGAAGGTTTGTTGCAAATATTCAAAATCATAATTTCCCAATCAAAATCAAACTTTAAGATCTCCCAAAAAACACGAAAAATGCGGTTCCGGATGACTTGAGGAAAATGAACCACATTTCAGGACCAAATGCCAAGAATATAATCTTTCCCAGAGCTTACTTGGATTTCGCTTGCGGTTAAAATAAGGCAGGTCTGCTCGAAGGAAAAAGTTCCAGAAGGCGTTGAATTCGAAAAAACAGAGATCGAAAGTGATTACTTCTCTTTCTTGGGCTCTTTACCAAGATCTGGATGAGTGATGACCAGGAACCATGCATCGCCGTAACTGTCTTTGTCATCACCTCCAACAACGAAGAGATCCCCGTCAGTGAGGATGGGCTTCAAGGGATGCTTGACAGTGCGCTGTAGTTGATCTTCACCAATGACCTGGACTTGCAATGTATCTTTATCCAGAAGTTTCATGATGATTTCGCACTTTTTGCTCATGCGTACCTGCTTGCCCTCGTGTTTGGGGAATTGGAAGGTTTTTTTGGATATTTCATAATATTCCTTCCACTTGAAAATATTGACAAACTTCGACTTGAGCTTCGGCGTCATGGCCTTGAGTTCATCGTCGGCAGATTTATCATGGTTCGTCCCCCAAACAAGTCTTGCGGATAATTCGAGCGTTTCAGCTGCCTGTAATACCGGAGCAGCGAACCAAAAAACCATGAGCGCCAGCCCCAGTATTTGAAGAGCTGGACTAAATTTAGGCTTTGATGGGTTGGTCGCTTTCATAGTCTTGATGTTTGATTTATGTACTAATCTTTCTGATACGATTGAGCAAATGGAAAAGCCTAATAATTACTAATCCAGACTACAGATACGCCCTCGGACTCGGAGCGGAAGGAGATAAATCCTGCATTCTGCTGTTGACTGTCAATTTCATGGAAACTGGGCGCTATCCGTGCGGCTTTCTTGCCAGTGGACTTGATGCCATCCAGGACATCGTCAAGAATACCTTTCAGAAAAACCACCAATGCGATGCATGCAATAACACCACCGGGGACAAGCCATGCCGACCATCGCTGGAAAGCAACGGTAGCCTCTTTTTGCCTTGTCTGATTACGGGGAGATGGATGAGGCTGTATTTCATCGGAAATGCCTTTCCAGAAATATGAATGAGCCACAGGTAATTCATGGCTGTTCTCCCCAACATCTTTCAAAAAACTTTGCTCAGCTTTCAGGGAATCACATAGTTCACGAGCTTCCGAATCTTTTTCCAACCTTGCCAGCAATTGCAGCCTGGCTTCTGCGGATAGTTCTCCGTCCAGATACGCTTGAATTTGAATTACCAGCTTTTCGTTCATGATTGACTGTCCTCCTCTAACATCCGTTTAAGTATGGAAGCTAAGTTTCTTCTCGCATAAAATATTCGCGACATCACGGTTCCAATGGAACAATCCATCGATTCCGCAATTTCCTTGTATGCCATTTCTTCAAAAGTGTGCATCACTATGACTGCCCGGTGCCCTTCGCTCAATTGATCAAGCGCTCTATCAATTGTCTTCTTTAGTTCTTCCCGCTCGAGCCCTTCCGTTGGGTTTGTTTCCACAACGGGTAACTTTCGCTCAACTCCACCCGAATTTTCATCCATTTCTTCGATGGATTCGGCAAATTTCCATCGCTTGGCTTTTCTAATATGATCCAGGCAAACATTGATAGTCACTCGAGTCATCCAGGTTGCAAAGCTGCTATCCCCATGAAACTGCGACAATCGATTCCATGCTTTGATCCAGGCAAGCTGAGCCATATCCAGGGCCGTGTTCTCATCGCGCATCATGCTCAAAGCTCGACGAAATATTTTGTCACCGTGCCTGCGAACCAATTCTTCGAAGGCGACCGCGTCGCCTGTTTTGGCAGCGGAGACAACTTCCGTTTCTTCACGGTCTTCGAATGAGATGTCTGCAGGCATTAAAGTGACGCTCGGGGCTGAAACAATATTCAGTAAAAATTAAAGCTTACCTTTGGTGCTTGGAATTTGATCACTGATGCGCGGGTCGTGCGAACAAGCAAAGTCGACGCTTTTTGCGAAGGCTTTGAAGAGGCCCTCGACAACATGGTGGGGTTCTTCTCCATAAAGAAGCTCCAAATGGAGATTACATTTAGCAGCGTTGGTAAAACCCTGAAAAAACTCTCTAGCCAGGCCAAACCGGAAGCGAGATGACATGTCTTGGTTTTTCTCTTCTTGTGAGATGCACTTCATCCCCATGCCATCCATCCCTTTCCACACCATGTAAGGACGCCCGCTGAAGTCAATCACACAGCGTGCCAAGCACTCATCCATGGGAACGTAAGATTCACCGGTAAAGGGGTTTTTAGGGTCAAATCCAAAACCATAGCGACGGATGCCTTTTTTATCTCCAAGGGCCTTTAAAAAAGCTTCTCCAAGTGCAATACCGCAATCCTCCACGGTGTGATGCCCATCGACATCAATATCCCCATCGCACTCCAACTCAAGATCCAGCACAGCATGCCGTGCAAATAAATCCAGCATGTGACTAAAAAACGGAATACCGGTTTGAATGCGGTAATCACCTTTTCCATCGATATTCAATTTCAAACGGATATGCGTTTCACCCGTCTTCCGGTCAATTTTGGCCTGTCGCCCACTCATCGTGTCTTCGTTATCCCATGGAGTTGAACCTTACAAAAGAAAAATGTGTCAAGCAGCATTGCGCAAACCCGTTGAGGACTTCAATTGTTCTTCAGATGTCACGTCCATTCCACCAATTTTCCATTGGCCACCTTCCGCAACGATTTGAATCAAAGCATCATAAGCATGTTCCCGGGTATGAATGTGCCCCCAGTGCTCGACTGTGCCTGTGACTTCCCAACGAATATTAAGCTCAAAAACAGCTTCCGTTGAAGCTGGGGCTACAGATGCAGCAGAGTCCCATCGCACCTCTCGCACGTGAGAACGCGCACCGCCTTGCTCTTGAATAATCAGACTTTTTTTGATTTGAAGATACAAGTTTTCTAAAAAAGTTCCGCTGGCACTGCGAGCCAACGCGTCATATACCTGCTCGTCTTGCTGATAATCAAAAGCTCGATACACATTTTTCAGCATGGCTTCTGTTATCATCTTCTGCTGATCAATCGAGGGAGGGTTTATTTTTTCCCACGGATGACTGATCTCAACAACCGTCATTGGCCAGACTATTCCAGCAACAACCAAGGCAGTCGCCCCGCTCCATAGTGCGGCTCGCTTCCGCCCCGCTGATCCGATCAGTAAAAAAAGCCCAGCAACCCCAGCCAGAGTCATTGAAATAGGAGAAACGGAAAGCACAGCCTGCTGCGGAGCTGCAGGCAGGGTGAGCCATGCGGTTTCGCTGAGACCTTCTTCATTAGTTTGCCAATTCCACCGAGGTTCATTTTCCGTAAAAAAATGGCGCTCCCCCTTTCCATCCATCATGTAAACCATGGTATTGAGCATGGGAGTATAATCATTGAAACCACTCCATTCTATGGAAGCGGATGTGGGCTTCCCTTTTGTGCTGAAGGTCATGATGATCCCTGCACGGCCATTCTGCATACCTATGGAACGGGGCTCAGATCGGCTCGCAAAATCTCGAATGTCCAAAGTGAAAAAATCAAGATGAGTGAGAACAGGAACAACCTCGATACCATCTACAAGGCCCTCACAATGGCTCCTGATGTATTTCTCCAGCGGATTCCTTAAACTTTCCTGTTCTTCAACGCTGAGAAAATCTTTTTCATTTCTTTCCATCGGCATCCACGTCTCCAATGTCAACAATGGCACAAGAATTTCAAAGCGTATTTCAAAAGGTTCCACATAAATGTAAGCGTAGGTAGAACTGTAGCTCGTGATTCCAAGAAGCTCTTCGCGGCGTTTTTTCATCAAGTCACGACGCTCTCTCCAATACATGCGGTCATTTCTGGGGGGATTATCCCAATCGATAGCCACTGAGTGTGGAGATCTAGGACCTATTTGAACAGGAAAGTCCAAACGAGCTCCATTCTGAAGCATGATCAAATCCATCACGGCAGGCACAGGAGAATCATCGCCCCCGAAATTCTGAGTGAAGGTCAGGTATTGCGGGATTTCCTCCAAAAGAATATGCAATTCGTAAAACACACCGACTTCCATGACTTGATCCAGGCGGACACCCTCCTCGGGTATTTCCTGAGTATCGACCCGTGTGAAATTTCCTTCAATAGTCTGACCACTCTTGTCGAGTATCCGAAAATACTTCGTCAAAAAGGTGCGGTGTTCTTCAGCTGCTTCAAGCAGATCTTTTCTCGAAAGCATCTGATCCACGCCCGCTTCAATGGAGTGATAAAACATCAAATCTTCGGTGAGAATTCGTAATTCAACTTGCACGCGATCTTGATAAATATCAGCCACTGCCGTGCTCATGGAAATAGGATGCGCCACGACTCTGGAAGAAGAGCAGAGCAAAAAGGCCGTAACACAAAGCAATGCCAGTCCAAAAGACCGGAATTGCTGTTGCATGGGAGATTTGTGACAGCGAATCATTTAAGTAAACAATGCAGGCATTTTATGAAAAATGCAAAACTATCAAAAAAATAGCTCCTGCTGGTGCGATGATCTGGAGACTGCTCTGACAGATAAAGGTTGGCTGTCTTTTAGAACCGTGACTCAAGCGCTGCGATGAAATTGCGCCCGGGTGAATTGGTTCCAGAACCATGGACTCGATAATTTTGATTGGTAATGTTGTCGATGGCTCCTGTGAGTGTGAGGTTTGTATGAATGTTCCAACCAAATTTAAGATCGATCCGTTCATACCCTGGCGTGCCCCCGGGAGGAATGCGCTCGGTGTCACGTCGATCACGCGAGGAAAGGTGGTCCGCAGTCGCTGATAAAACCCCTCTGATTTGAGCCCAGAAGCGTCTTTGCTCGCTCATCCAGCGCAGACCAACCTGACCTGATAATGGCATGCCTCGACTCAGATACTCGGAGCTTGCGACAGGTCCAGGTCCAGTCACTACATCAATCTCGCCATCCAAGTAGGTAGCCTTTCCAAACAAAGTCCATTCGGGATAAACCTCGTAGGCCATACCGTATTCAATTCCTGTGACAAAACCGTCTCCGACGTTGGCTTTACCCACTTCGGTTTTACCGTCCGCGGTGACAACACCCGTTGGAAAGCGATTGATCATGTCATTGACGTCTGTGTAGAAACCTGCAAGTTCAGCAGAAAATCTTTGATAATTTACACGAGTCCCAATTTCGTAGGTCAGGTATTTCTCGGGTTCCAGTGAGATGGCGGGAATTTCCTGTTCATTCGCTCCGGTGTCGATTTGAGAAGTCAAATCGGTCAGGTTGGGAGCGCGGAAACCTTGAGCAAGGCCACCAAATATATTCCATGTGTCAGGTTTGACCTTGTAAACCAACCTTGCGTTACCCACCCCGTTGCCCCAATCACGATCCACTGAAACCTGATTACCCGATACAGGATCTTCCACTTTGTCGGCATTTGCACCCGCGTAAGTAAAACGCCCTCCGAGACTGAAGCTCCATCGCTCGCTCAGATCGATCGTGTCCTGAACGAAGATTCCGGCAAGGTCATAAGACGCATCATCACCTACCGCGCCCTGAATAGGATTCCTGGATGAAAAACTATTCACTTCATCATGATAATAATCCACCCCATAGGAAAGATCACCGACGGGGGTCTCACTTTGGAGCTGACTGAAGAAACCAAACGTGTCGACATCAAAACCCTGATAATCCTGTCGCCCTCTGGAACGCAAGCGATCACGCAGCTCTTCCTGAACATGCCAGGATAAACTCGTTTGCATGCTGTCGACAAAGCCATCGAGGTCATGCGCGTGCCATTGAATATAAGTTAATCGACGAAGCTGGTCACTCTCGCGGTGAATTTCGCTTCCAATAGCAGATCCCTTGTAGCTGATACCATTGATGGTCTTGTGAGTTCTGGGTACATTGTTTTGCTCCACATTCTGATGAGCCAGAATAAACGTATGATGGGGATTGATGTGATGTTCGAATTTAAGATCGAAATCCCATTCTTCATATCCAGTTCCATCTTGTGTGCCCGTGCCACCACCTGCAACCACACTACCAAATTGTTTGTAAGATACTCCGGCAATCACCCCCGTCCTGTGGTCGAGTGCCACTTGTGATTCGGCCCTAGCCATATGGGAATTCTCAGCACTGCTCACACGGTAATAAGCACGCCCTCCAGATTCAAAACCATCACCGCATAAGGAGGGTGAAAGCGTATTCACACTGACGACACCTCCCACACCATCTGACCCATATTGCACGGAACCTGGACCTTTGAGAACTTCAACGGATTCCACAGAGAGAGGGTCTACTGAATTCCAATACTGATTGGGTCCATCGCGAAATACGGAATTATTCAAACGCACTCCATCAATCAAGAGGATATTCCTGAAAGCGGTAAAACCACGAATAAAAGGAGAGCCCTGTCCCGGGGAGGTTTCCTGAACCATGATACCGGGCGTATCCCCTAAGATTTGAGGTGTGGTGCGATACATATTGCGTTCTAGCTCATCATTGGAAACGAGGGCTACTGAATTGGGAGCATCAAACAACGGACGCGCACTACGTGAAGGTGTCACGACTACAGGCGGCAACTCCAAAAGATCATCAACCACCTGGGCCAAGACGGTCGGGCCAAGAGTGGTTATTGTTGCAAGCATTAGCAGTAGAATCTTCATTGTTTTCTATCTTTGGGTGAACATTGATGAAGCTGTGATCAAATACCAGCTGCGGGTCTTCATTCTTTATCCTCGTCTAGTCGAAAAATTGGATAAGCGTTGTTGATCAATTTCCGATCAGCTTGACTCCTTTGACAGCCAATCCTGCCTCTTGCCCGGTGGTAAAACAAAACCAGCTAAACAAATCAAATCTCACCGCGCCCATAGTTACAATTCGGAATCGGGACTTCCCTCTGTACGGGACGGGAAGCAACGCATTCCGTCCTGCATTGAGGGAGGAAAAAAGAACGTTTCTCTTTGCTTTCAAAATGTCTCTGCGAAAGTCGCCCAGGAGCCGTCGGAGACATTTGACAAATGTTCGGCATACATTTGCCTAACATCCATTTCCTGAATGTGACCCCTTCGATATCCCGCTCAAGGTTGATTCGCAGGAGAATCTGTAATGACCCCCATCTTCCATGATCAACATAAGGCTCCATGTCCGCTCTCATTTAAGAGAACGAAAGCAAGGCCAAGTATGGGGAGTATAGACATTCACTGTGTGATGAAATAACTATATTCCGGATACTTCATGTGTCAGGAAACAAACGTGTCAAAATAATGCCAGAGGAGTCATTGTCATGGATTGCCCTGAGACTGTTTGTATGCCTTATAATAATTAATGGGTTCAGGAAAGCTCACCCCGACGCTTTTGGCCCATGACTCCCAGCGCCCGATCATATTGCATAAGCGCTCAGGCTCCTTTGATGAGAGGTCATGCATCTCCGTACGATCTGCATCCATATCATACAACTCCCAAGGACCTTTAACCGACCAAACGAGTTTCCATTTCCCATCGCGCATGGCCCGATTGCCCTCATGTTCCCAGTAGACTGGTTCCTGATGCACTGGGGTTAGCTCCCCTTGAAGCAAAGGCAGCAGTGATTTACCTGCCAGAGGATGCACTCTCACACCAGCTCGTTCAACTGGGTATTGGGTTTGAGCTAACTCAATAAGCGTCGGCATGAAATCTGGTAAAAACCCCATCTGCCGAACAAAGGATCCACGCAGATGCCATGGAATACCAGCAGGCCAATGGGCAATCAGCGGAGTAGACATCCCTCCTTCATGCACAAAATGCTTATAATACCTGAAAGGGGTGTTGGATGCGTTAGCCCAGGCCTGACCACAGCGTGGCCCCGCGGTTCCATGACTCAAAAGTGGATCTCGCACTTCCAATTCAGATCCACTTCCCAGGATTCCACCTTCCTGACAAGCACCGTTGTCGGATAAGAAGAACAGTAATGTATTTTCATACAACTGCTGATGCTTCAAGAACGCAATCAGACGACCGATATTCTGATCCACGGAATCAATGCAAGCAGCATAAGCCGCCATACGCAAATCCAACAGGTGTCGCGTTTTTTCATCCAATGCCCCCCAATCCGGACCTTCGTGCGGTGCGGCTTGCCAGGATGGATCAATCAATCCCATCGCACGCTGTTTCTCTAGCCGCTTCTCCATCAAAGCATGCCATCCCCCACGATATTTACCCTCGTATTTGGCAAGATCGTCTGATTTCGCGTGAAGGGGCCAATGAGGTGCATTATAAGCTAGATAGAGAAAAAAAGGTTGCTCATTGGCTTCTGTCGTCGATTCGCGAATGAACTGCATTGCATGTTCCGTGAATGCATCCGTTGTGTAAAATCCGGGACCAGGTGAAACCGGTTCATTCATGTAGGTTAAGCCTCTTGGTGGTTGGGGATTCATAAAATGGGAAGCCCCTGAAATAATCCCGAAATACTTTTCAAACCCCCGCTGTAATGGCCAATTATTCTTGTCGTGATAACCCAAGTGCCATTTGCCGGTCATCAACGTGGAGTAACCAGCTTTTTTCAAAACCTCCGCCAGAGTAACACATTGTTCATTGAGATAACCTTGGTATGGATGATCATTCATGGGGCTGGGGCCTGCTGGAGTCTCAGTCATGTGACCAATACCCGTCTGGTGGGGATGCAATCCCGTCAGTAAACTCGCGCGAGTAGGACAACAGCGCCCTGTGTTGTAAAACTGCGTAAACTGCAATCCACCGCGAGCAAGAGCATCTATGTGAGGTGTTTGAATTTCTCCACCGTAGCAACCAACATCGGAGAAACCCATATCATCGACCATCATGACTATGATGTTGGGGCGCCCAGGCCCAGAAACATGCTTTGCAGCTATCGCTGAATGGGATAGGAGGCCCGCCATACAAAAGTAGCTGGCCATTTTTAAAACTGACGTGAATCTTTTCATGAGATAAGAAAAACCCTGAAAGAAACTCGATCAGCCGTCAATAGTTGGTCTATTTCTTTTAATCATCGTGATGCGCTGAGGCAAATCGCGACAGGTTTTCAAAACGACTCACCTCCACAAAAATCTCCGGGAAATCTTTTACAATTTGTAATCTACTCGGAACCTCCCCCCACGCAGTGACAAGGAATGCCTCTGCTGCTCGGTCGCCATTCAAACCCAATTCCTTGTTTTGTCTGGCCAACCGTTGTTTTAATAACACTTTCCAAGCCTCAAATGATTCAGGAACCTCCAATTTATGCCGTCCTACCCATGGCAACCATTCCATGATTTGGCTTTGATGACACCAGGTCATCTTACAAATGGACTCAAATGCCTCCTCAACATCAACGACGAAGTCAGGATGGTTGGCTCCCGCCATGTATGCGTCGTAGGTATTCAAGATAACTGGCACTTTGCAGGATTTGGGTTCGGTGTCACTCGACGGATATTCCTCAAGAAAAGCATGGGGCACATTGATCATGTAGGCTACTTTCCTCACTGCATCGGCAACGGAGACGTGATCAACATGCACGCCTGCGAGAGGATCAGCAGGCAGAGGAGGACAGAAAAGATAATCCGGTTCAAAATCACGAATTGCTTTCCAGAGCGCAGCAAGTAGATCACGTGTAACCAGCAGGCAGGCTTCGCGTGGAATAGTTCCGTTTGGAAGACGCAGGCATTCGAACGCATACTTTCCAACCTGGGCTGAGGCTTCCTGCTCGGCAATGCGTGTTCGCGTTGTTGCTTCCGTGGAAAGAAGGTGATGCCCGGCACGACCATCCGTACACACAATAACTTTGGCTGAAAAGTCACTACCCAACCGCCTTCGCCACACTTCAAAGAGACCTGCAGCCGTAAACTCATAATCATCAAAATGGGCATGAATGAAGAGTACTTTCATTCCTCCAATCAAATCGAAATCCTAAATCATGTCCACATTTGATGGTTGGAAAAACTCCTTTTCATTTTTCCTGGCTTCGTGGGTTTAATCTTTTGAAGATTGACTCCCGCGCAAGAAAAAATACGATTTATAGCAAATATCAGCTACTATAGGTTAATTATGTCAAAAGTTTACGACAATATCGTTCAAACCATTGGAAAGACCCCTCTGGTACGACTCAATCGCGTGACCGAAGGAGTGGATGCAACCATCCTCCTCAAATGCGAGTTCTTCAATCCATTGGGAAGTGTGAAGGACCGCATTGGAATGGCCATGATCGAAGATGCAGAACGTCAGGGAGTGTTGACAAAAGACACAATCATCATTGAACCGACGAGTGGAAACACTGGCATTGCATTAGCCTTCGTGGCAGCCTCCAAAGGATACCAACTCATCCTGACCATGCCGGAAACGATGTCTGTTGAGCGACGCACTCTTTTGGCATTACTTGGCGCCAAGTTGGTATTGACACCAGGGCCGAAAGGCATGAAGGGAGCGATTGAAAAAGCGAAGGAACTTGCCGAAGAAACTCCCAATGCCTGGATTCCTCAGCAATTTGAAAATGCGGCAAATCCTGAAATCCACCGTAAAACGACAGCCGAAGAGCTATGGGAGGACACCGATGGAGGCATTGACATATTCGTAGCAGGTGTGGGAACTGGCGGAACCATCACAGGCTGTCTCGAGGTCATCAAGCCCAGAAAACCTGAATTTCAGGCAATCGCCGTGGAACCCGGTGATTCACCAGTCATCAGCCAAACTCTGGCAGGACAAGATCTGACACCTGGCCCACACAAGATCCAGGGAACGGGTGCTGGATTTATTCCCGGCAACCTGCATTTGAAGGATGAAAACGGGAACCCACAAATTGCCGAATGTATCAAAGTCAGCAATGACGATGCCTTTGCCATGGCTCGCCGAATCGCAAAAGAAGAAGGTATTCTGGGGGGCATCAGCACAGGAGCAAATGTCGTGGCTGCATTGGAAGTCGCAAGGCGTCCTGAAAACAAGGGAAAGACAATCGTCACCGTTGCGTGTTCCACTGGAGAACGCTATCTGAGCACACCTCTCGCTGCTGAAGCTCGCGCTGAGGTTGGGGGTTGAAGTTTTTTTTTAATTCTATCAAGAGAGAGCCCGGGATCATTCCGGGCTCTTTTTATTTCCAGTAAGGCAGTATTTTTCAGATGGGGCAAAAAGAGCTAAACTTGGATGGATTGACATACCATCAAGCTCAAGAACTGCAGAGGATCAAGGTTAACTAACTTTTACCAGAATACCGGTCAAGTCATCGGCTTGAGGTTGAGCTCCAGTGAACTCATCAACGGATTGGTAGAGTTCCTGAAGAATGTCCCGGGAAGGTAATGCTCGGAATTGATGGAGGATCTGCACGATTTTGTCTTTACCGAAAAATGATTCATCTTCGGCCATGGCTTCATCGAATCCATCGGTATAAAGGAATATCAAGTCTCCAGAATCCAACGATAGGGAATCAGACGTTGAGTAGGTTGTTTTACTGCGGATTCCAAGAGGAACCCCGTTGCGCTTCAAATGGGCTTTTACTTGTCCCTGGTCATTGATCACCAGAGCAGCCGGATGTCCTGCATTACTGAATGTGAGCTGACGATTCTCTGGCTCGAGACAAATAAGCACTACCGTAATATAACGTTCAAAACTCAAGTCATCGGATAACACGGTATTTGCTCGCGTAAGAATTTCTCCAGTCTCCTCACGGTTCAGCGCAAGTATTCTTAGATACGCTCGCGCCTCAGACATGAGCAATGCCGGACCAATTCCATGGCCTGCAACATCAGCCACTACCAACCCTAATCGCCCCCGTGTCATGGGAAGATAATCAAAGTGATCGCCGCCGGCCGCTTCTGCAGGGAAGGAGACTCCGGCAATATCATAACCTTGGATATTGGGTGGCACCTTGGGAAACATCCATTGTTGAATTTCCCTTGCCGTTTGCAACCTTTCTTCATGGACTTCCAACTCAAGCTGTGCCTGCTTGCGCTCGGTAATATCACGCAGAAAAGC
>JBDQII010000045.1:0-17535 GCA_040264395.1 Verrucomicrobiota bacterium | reverse complement strand
ATGGTGAGTCTTTATCTATCAAAGGCGACCAAGCTCACGCGCCTCAAAGGAGCCGCCAACATAACATGAGAAATCACCCAATGGATCGATGCAAACGTGTTTATCGGATAAACACCCGCATCGAGCGACCAGATAAGCAACAATAAGAAGAGTTCGATCCATTGGGTGATTTCTCATGCTATGTTGGCGGCTCCTTTGAGGCGCGTGAGCTTGGTCGCCTTTGATAGATAAAGACTCACCATCCCAGACACTTCCATGGGTGCCTATTGGCTTTGGTGACATTCGTAACAGTCTTGAGCCAAAACAGGACGAAAGGGGTTTCTAAAAACTCGATGTTGCTGGAGATATGCTTTGATCCCAGCGTAACTGAATCAAGGCCAAAGAACCCGGAGGCTGCTATCAACAAGTATAAAATTATGTTTTCAGGGATTCTCATGAGAGAATATTTGTAAAATGCCACTTTTTCACGTTTTGGGCTATATTCTAAATAAAGTGCCTTTGTTCAGGGAGGGCCTTGTCGATAAAAACAAAAGTTAACTGACCATTTATTCATGGAGCGAAATACGATCCTGCTTCTTTATTTACACTGTTGGTAAATAGGAAGGACTTGGGGATTTTTCAAAATCACATGATAAAGAAGCAGGGATTGTGTCAGGTCATTTCAATCGTTTGATTCACCGCAAGAAAATGAAGCCACTTGTGAGTGACGGGGCGTTGGTAAATCCTTTGCAGAGCCTGTGCATAAAGTTCGATTTGAGGTCGATATTGATCCAGTTTTCCTGAAAGGCCTTGTGGTTCAATCTGGTCTGTTTTGTAGTCGAGAATTTGGATGGATTCGTTCCTCAAGATGGCGACATCCACAATACCCTGAATGATAACGAACTCATGTGCTTCCTCTTTTTCAATCTGCTGAGCGAGTCCGAGTGCTTTCAGTTCCGATAATTCAAAGCGCGCCGTGAAAGGTAGCTCTCGGTGAATCTGGTCGCGATGTGTCCTTATACTCTGACCGATATCCGAATGCCAGAAAGCGGCAATCGATGACAGATTCAATGCGTCATTGGCTCGCGGATCGAGATGCCCTGAATCGATCATCTGATCCCTTTGCTCAGCCAAGAGGTCCATTGTCATGTCATTATCTAAATCCAGCCACTGAAGAAAATGATGATGGATTGTTCCTTTCTCACCCGGGGTCAGGCCATCCAGTGCCGGTTTTTCGTTAACTTTTCCCTTGATGCTGCGTTCATCAAACCATGAAGCCGATTCTGTCTCATGAATCTCAATCTGGTGCCTCTTTCGAAGCATTGTTACCGTCGCCTTGGCTGGATGGTGCGATGCATCAGGGTCTGGATATTGCCAGCCTGATATGTTCAACCAACGGTTGATCCAGGTGGGTTTATCACATGCTTGTTCGTCGTCAATCACAGGGTCATGCTCTGGTTCGGAGTCCTGTGTTTGAGCTTCCGAGTGTACATGCCAATCCACACCGCGGTTGGAACCTTTGGGTTTCAACCACCACTCGGAATCCTTCCAGTATCGAGTCAGCCAGGGGAACAACCAGTCCATGGCGCATCGGGCATGTGTGGTTCGAATTTCTTGATCCGTCTCCTCAGAAAGCTGACTCCACTTTTTCATCTTCTGTTCTGAAGTGGACCCTACCAGAACAAGGAGATCTTTTGCTCTCGTGAAAGCGACGTAAAGGAGTCGCAATTCTTCCTGAAGATTCTCAGCTTTGCGACGGCGACGGCAGATCCATAAAGGAAGGCTTGGGTAGCGGGGTTTTTCGCCGGGCGGCTGAATCATTCCAGCAAGTCCAAGGGATTCATCCAACATCCAGTTTTGCTGTACATCCTGAAAATTAAAGGTATTGCCAAGTCCTGTCACGGCGACAACAGGGAATTCCAGACCTTTGCTTTTGTGGATGCTCATCAATTGCACCGTTTGTCCATCGCCTGCCGTGCCTAAATCAAATTCGGTTTCGGATGCGCGTTTGTTTTCAATGTATTGAAGGAAGCGACTCAGGCCCTTTTGTTGATAATGATCAAACTGACGCGCCATGCGCAGTAATTGCTGCACATGCATGATAGACTCTTTGCCTTCTATTTCACTGGCGGATAGAGTTTCCATGTAAAGGGTGTCATTCAAGATACATTCCAACCTGCGGCTTAAGTTGAGCTGTCGTCCTGATTGGCGCCATTGATGAAATTGTTGCAGAAAATGCTGTACCTTCTGCTTCGCGGACTGAGCTTCTGGATCTTGTTTCAGCTCATCTGGCAGCAAGGTTTCCAGCGGCTGATCGCTGAATTGATTCAAGGCTTTCCAGAAATTGGTCTTTTTCGTTCCGATACGAATGATCGCGAGTTGATTGTTGGATAGACCTGCCAGTGGCGATCGCAGGACCGCGATCAGAGGAATGTCCTGGCGAGGGTTGTCGAGAAGCATCAGGAGCGACAAAAGGTCTGTGATCTCACTTCGTTCTAACATCCCGCTTCGCGGGACTTGCAAGGGGATACCAAGTTGTGAAAAAATCCGTGAGTAAGCATCTGCCTTGGACCGCACTGAACGCATCAAAATGGCCATGTCGCTCCATCTGATCTTGCGGAAAGAACGCATTTTCGAATCGAAGACCAAATGCCCGCTTACACTCAATTTTTTCAATCGTAATCCAATGGCCCAGGCTTCTTTCTCCGTATTGGACAGATCCATGTCATTTATCAGGGAAGCGTCTGGTTCCTTACGGGAAACTTCACTCAACAGGAAATGGCATTCAACCGAGCTGTTGTTTGACTCAAGCGTTTCAGCCCGGTTGTCAGGATCTCCGAAAAGCAGGCGAGCTCGCTCATCAAATCCCTGATTCGATGCCATGAGTTCACTGAAGCAGTCATTCACAAATGTCAAAATACCGGGGCGACTACGGAAGTTTTCTTGTAAATAAACGACTTGGCTTGTCTCTTCTTCATTTGGTTGATTCCAGGTCTTTTCGTAATCATTAAAGAATTGAGGGTTAGCCAAACGAAAACCGTAGATGCTCTGCTTGACATCGCCCACCAGGAAACGGTTTGCCCTGCCTGCACGACCTGAAATCGACGCCAGTATGCAATCCTGAGCTGCATTGATATCCTGATACTCATCGACATAGATGTGCTTGAATTGTCTCTGGATGCTTTCGGCCAGATCGGTTGCTTGTTTTGTTTTTCGATCCCAGAGCAGGGTAAGCGCAGACTGTTCCAGATCGGTGAAATCCAACCCTCCGCGCTCAAGTTTCTTCGCTTTGAAACGTGCCGAAAATGCGCGTGTTAACTCCAATAATGTGCGGGCGCGTTCTCGATACCAGTTCCAATCTTCTTTGAGGGGATCATTTCCAGCGTCTTCCGATGGACATAAGGTGGCAAGGAAAGCTGCGTCATCGAGTAATTTCCCCATAGGTTCCCGATGCTTTGTTTTACAACCCCTGGGCCAATGATCTTTATGATCTCGGTGAGCTAATTCCTCTACACAATCGGACAGTGATTCCAGAGACGGATCGCTTGTGTTGAAGGTGTTGAGAATCTTCAGGCAGACTATGGCATTTGTGTTTTCTTCCGGAAGATGGCTCAGGTCTGATATCCACTCCTTTGACCAGGACTGCATTTCTTCGAAGAGCCATTCGTACCATTGCCCCGGGGACTCAAGAATCAGGCTCTGGCTTTGATCAAGTAGCCACCCATCGGGATCCACCATGGCACAGCTGTAGCGATGGATCTTGAGGATCCATTCCCGGAGGCCTTTGTCCCATCCGTTTTCAAATTCAGCCACGTATCGTCGCACTGATTCTGATAATTCATCCGTGCCGTCGTAATGTTGATCGAGCAATTCATCGAGTGTTTGTTGCTCAATACTCGAGACTTCCTCTGTTTCCAGAACGCGTGCCTGTGGATCCAGGACAAGCAAATGGAAATGCTGTCGGATCAGGTTGAGGCAAAATGAATGCAAAGTCCCGATGGATGCTGCATCGATCTGTGCCAGTTTTTCCTGCAAGTCAGCGTTTTGCGGATCATTTTCAAGGGCTTGCTCCAGTCTGTCAGCGATACGTTCCTTCATTTCCGTTGACGCTGCCTCGGTGAAGGTGACCATCAAAATTTCCAGAAGCGTGGTTTTCTCCTCTGGATCAATCAACTGCTTCATACAGCGGTCGATTAAAGTGCGTGTTTTACCCGTACCCGCTCCCGCAACTACCAGGATATTTCCCTTGGCGTGTATCGCTTTTTTCTGTGCTGGCGTATGTTTCATGCTTCTTTCCCATCATTGGATTCACCATAGCAGGCAGGTTCAAGCTGACGCCACTGTTGCGTCCAGGGGTCTATGCGGCAAACCGATGCGTAATCACATTTTTGGCATGGGGTCTGTTGGCTTTGCTGATAAGGAGTAATACTTAGATCACCCTCAAAAATACGTTGTCCGAATTCCTTCAGTAGATCTCGAGTGCGATGTAAGAAATGATCGAATTTAGCAGGCGACATGACGTGCCAATTTGTCTTGCGGGGGGCCCCGTTTTTGTTGAGCTGGTATTGGAACTGTTCGCCTCTGGTTGCCCCTTCTCGTTGATCCATGGCATCGAGTGCACTTATGTCAAAGCAACCTACATGCTGATATGCCTTGCGCATGGAATCGATAGATGTATCCGGATCCAGGGCTTCCTTGCGTGAACTTTTGCCTTCGTGCTTTGCACGCAGTGTGGTGAAGAAGGCCCCGGCGGGTTGGATGTGTTTTGCCCCCATGGATGCTCCCACGCCAGCTTGCCTGAGGACATTCAAATAAACAGGCAATTGAAGCTGCACACCGTTCCAATTCAGGATTTCATCCGGTTTCTTTTTTCCGGATTTGTAATCAATCACAATGGCCCATGATGACTGGCCTTCTCGATTACAAAGATCGACACGATCAATGATTCCATTGAACACCATTTTGGTCTCGTCAGAGAGTTGGATTTCCCACGCCGGAATATGAGGTTCTTTTCCTCCAAAGGCGACCTCTACGCCGATGGGCTCAAAAGTATAATGCGACATCCATTCGACAATAACAGCAACGAAAGTTCCGAGTGCCTGACTGAGTGCGCTTGCCGTGACACGGTTGACAGGTTTGTCCTCCATCAAGCCCTCGTGGAAATCCTTCATGGTCTGTGAAGTGATTTGCTCCATGAGTTCCCGTGCCTGGGAGGGAGTCAGGTCGTGCCAACGCAATCCTTCATCTTCCAGAGCCATATGGAACGCCTCCAACGCGGCATGTTGAAAACTACCCAATCTTCTTGCATCCAGTTCAAATGCCATGCGTTCCTCAGTTTTGAGACCGGATTGAACGAAAAAGCGAAAAGGACATTCGGCAAAGGCTTCGATCCGGCTTACGGAAGTGTAGAGCGTAGGGCTGGTTCTGGATTCTGAATACAGGTGACGTGCAATCACACCGTTCAGTGGTTGGTTTCTCGATTTACCTGTGTGCTGACTGATGGAAGAAAGGGTGGTCCTTGAATCCATGTTTGGAAGTATTTGGCTCAGGACGGCTTCGGACTGTCCTTTTCTCCATGTCCAAAATTCGGGTGAAATGAGTAATTCTCTTTCATGAAGAGCGACCGAGAGGTCAATACTTTCGTTGAATGAATGGATCTTTAATTGAGGGAAGATCCGTTTGATGTGCTGAATGAACACCGAAGGTGCCTGTGCTTTGCCTTCGCTGGTGTTGAGAGCATAACTCAATGTGAGATGTTCGGTGGCACGAGTGCATCCGATATATCCCAGGAAGCGTTCCGTTGCCAGTTGTGTGCGGTAGCGTGAGCCAATGTGAACCCCGGCATTCTCGAGCTGCAGTCTCTCAAGTTCATCAAATACCATTGGAGCCGTGGGTTTCGCAGGAAAAACGGATTCGTTAAGCCCCATCAGAAAAGTGGATTTCAGGTCAGGGTTCCTTGATCGGTCGATGGCTCCCACAAGTACCTGGTCGATAGCTGGCGGTATCACGCCGACAGTCAAGTTGTTGAGGCCCGCGTCGACAATGGGGATCCATTCGCGTATCGGAAGCGGTGTTTCAGCAAATGCCAGTTCAAAGTTCAACAGCCAGGCCTCCAATACCTCTAACACTCGAATGTGAAAACCACCCTGGATGTTGGATTTTGGCGAATCGAGGGCTGATTCATCCCATGTCTCAAGTCGATATTCGATATTTAAGGTTTTCCAGAGTTTCCGAAAAGCGGCTGCCAATTGGATGCCGTTCCACGGCTGTGGCATTTTTGTCCCAGTATCATGGTCGCTTTTTCCGAGAAAGTTTCTGATGGGTTTCAGTAGTTTACGACGAATAGGTTCAAATCGGTTAACCAGATCCTCAGGCCCTTTAAGGGGATTCCACCAGCGCAGACCGCGCCATCCTCTCTCTATGGCTGCGTTTTCCAGATCATCGATCTCAGCCTCGCTCAAATCAGTCAATCCAGTTTTCAGGTAGGTGAACCAATCGTCATGTGTCCAGCCAAAGGCAGGTAGGCGAAGCACGCTGCGCGTGAGCTCAACTAATGGATGATGAGCGACTGATTCTCTATGATCAATGAAACAAGGGATGCCATATCGGTCAAAAGTATGTCGAATGATTTCCTGATATGCTGGCAGGGAACGAACGAGCACTGCCGTCTGATTGAAACGCATTCCTTCTTCCCGTATTTGCCTTAGAATTCTTCGGGCGACGTAGATCGATTCGGCTTCCGGTGATTGACACGCGGCCATCTCGATTGCGGTCGTGTGATTTCCGTCAGGCGCTTCATTGAGCGAGAGTTCCATTTGAGATATTGGATTCAATGATCCCTCATCAGCCGGCGTGGCATCCATCGCCATCGGGCGGGTCCATTTTGATTCCAGCCACTTCAGCATATGGTTCTGTTGAAAGCGTCCATGCTTGCTGGATCTTTTTATGACAATTCGATCAAGCTTGATCGAATCCAATGAACTGAAAGCGTGCGTGCATTGCCGTATGGTTTGATGAACTGGGAGCCAGATGGAAAATATTTCTTTTTTATCTTCAGGGAACGAATCTGCGCAGAATGCAAGGACGGTTTTGTTGCTCAATGGCGCGAGAAGAGTCAGCAAGTTCAGTTCCTGAGTTGTAAGAGAGGCAAATCCATCCATCCACAGCCCCCCGAGTTGAAACACGGGAACGTTTGGGTTCAATTCCCTTGAAGATCGAAGGGCATCCGCAGCTAAATCCAGCAAATGGTCGGGATCATGCAGTTTCTTCAATTGAATCCACGATTGGTATTCTTGAAATAAGAGGGCGACGTCGTGCAGTTTATGGCGCGCTCTTGCTGGGAGTTTGTCTGATGATGACAGGTCGAGGATTTTTTGAGGTGAGACCTTGCTTTGTTGAAACTCTCTTATGACTCGGCTCAATTCCTGGGCCAGGCCTGGTAGTTTGGTTGAGGCATTAAAAATTCTCAATCGCTCCTTGATCTGGTTCAGGAGTGAACGAAGAATCATCACCCGACCTTCTTCTGACAGGATGCTTTTTATGCTGGTTTGACACTCTGATAAGATAAACTCTGCCAGTCGATCAAAGGACAGGATCTGGAGGCGCGTGTAGCCATGCAGGTCTGGATCCTGCAAGAGTGCATGCTCCATTTGAAAGGTTGCCTGCTTTGGGGCAAGCAGGAGTAATGGGGATCCTTGGGGGCGCTCCTTGAGTTCTGTGCGAATCTCCTCCAGACAAGCATACGTCTTGCCGCTACCAGCTGGACCGATGAGCAATTGGACGCTTCGTTTTTTATTTTGTCCGGACATGTGCGTTCTGAGTTGCCTTGTTTTTTGTCTGTTTCAGGTTAATTCTCAAATTTCCAGCAAACCATTTGATCCGGACTTCTCGCAATAAAATGTCCATTGGAATACGCAGGGAAACCTCTGACTCCGGATGGCAAAATCTGCTTGCGCGCGATAACCTTAAATTGCGTTGGATCCGCACCAGCCATGATCAGTTCCCCTGATTCCAGCATGATGAAAAGTTGCTGATTGATTCGGATCACGGAACCGGCCCCCAGATTTTTTTCTGTCCATTGCACTTTGCCTGTGGAAGCCTCGATGCAGCGAAATTCGGGTCCAAATTCCTGGCGCCCATGAAACCCATACAAGTATCCATCCAGGTAAACACAAGTGGCGTAATGATTGGACATTTGCTGATCTCCCGTCCATTTCGGCTGCAATGAACCATTCGAGATTTGCAGTAGATTTCCGCCGACACCATAGCCGGCTGACAAGAACAAGCCTTCAGGTAATACCAAAGGAGTTGCCGCGTTGACCGAAGCGTTCATACTCGAGCGCAAGGGGCGTGAAAAACGAAGTTTGCCATCGTCTGGATTGATTCCGTGAATGCTTTCTCGCGTCCATGCCCACAATATGGGCGGACTCGCGTGCTTGTCGAGGACCGGCGATGCATACCCGGCAGGGTCGGATGTGGCTTTCCACTGAATCTGCCCTGTGGCTCGATTCAGTGCGATGACGCCAGCATTGAGTTTGCCTCCAATGACGTAAATGACGGAATCTTCGTAAACCAAAGGAGATGGGGCTCTCCCGAAAAAGCCTTTATCCGTATCCCATTTTTCTCGCGCGTTGACTTCCCAGATGCGCTGACCGTTTGTTGCGTTTACGGATGTCAAGATTCCATCTGCACTCATCAGGTAAATGGCTTCCTCATGAAGACAGGGAGTGGCACGAGGACCTGAATCGAATCCGAAATCATCCCGATACTGGGTTGTGTGTTGATACTTCCATACCTCTTTCCCCGTTTTGAGATCCATGCAATCCATGACGCTTTGATCATTCTTTCGATGATACAGGTATAGACGGGAATCCTGCACGATCGGGCCGCTGAATCCGCTTCCGACTTCCAGACGCCAGAGTCTTTCAGGGGGTGTTGTTTTCCAGTCCTTGACCGAAGATTCCTCAGTGGCTACGCCGTTACGTTGAGGGCCCAGAAACTGCGGCCAATTCCCAGCGATGGCAGCGAGGAAGCTGCTGGCTAAGGAGAATAACACCAGAAGCATACATTTTGAAACATTTTGCATGGGAGGAGTATGAACCAACGCAAAACCTACTGGCAAGCGAAGAGGAGGATGAAGAACAGAGAGGTTTCCATGGCTACTGATGTCAAATATGGGAAAAGAATGGAACACATAAACAGAAAACTTCGGAGTGCAGTCAACAAGGCCCATTCCAACCCATTCTTCTGAAACAAATGGAAAGATTTTTGTGCAAATGTAATGAGGCCTAATCAAACCTACAAAATAGGGGATCATTCTTAAGGTGAATGCCCTATTGCTGCCTGGTATCATTACTGCTGTTACTGTCGGCTGTAACGTTGGCATAGATAAATGAGTCAACCCATACTCATCCGACTTGCACACCTTGGGGCCGTTATTAATGGACCTTAAATTGACCTATGGTTCAGGTGCCATTGTCCCTGATGAATACGACCTTCAGCCGCGAAAACTATCGGTGATCCCAAAAAAACGACTAAGCAACTTTTTTTGTTTTCCTTAACAATTTTCGCTCAGGTATATCAGGCGTCAATGCGCGTTTTCTTCCATTACCTGCTTTACATAAAACTGTACGGGTGTTACGGTACACCGAGATTAGAAACTCGTTAAAAACATGAAACCCTTGTTTTATCAAATCGATTCACATTCTGGTTTACCGGTGTATCGGCAAGTCATGGATCAGACGAAGCATTACATTGCTTCCGGGGCTCTGGTTACAGGTGACCAGCTTCCTTCCATTCGTGAGCTTGCCGCACGCCTTTCGGTTAATCCGGCGACCATCGTCAAAGCCTATAATGAGCTTCAGAACGAAGGGGTCATGGAAATTAAACAGGGCAAAGGGGCTTTTGTTTCCCAAGGATTGCCTGAAAAGGAAATCCCGAGTCGACGATTGCAGGTGAGCCGGATTGCTCGACAACTGGCCGTGGAATCCCAACAGCTTGGCATGCCGTTGGATGAGACCATGGGGTTGCTTGAAGATCAATGGATTGCATTAGGGAATGAGCAAATGCTAACTCAGAAAAAGAAATCATCTCCTTCCAAATCCGCCAGAAGAGTATGAGTGATCTTGTTTCCATAGAGTCGGCCAATTTGACCAAATCCTTTGCACCCGGGCGGGTGGCTGTGAGCAGTCTTGATCTGAGGATCGCCCCTGGCACGGTGTATGGTTTGCTAGGCCGCAATGGAGCAGGAAAATCGACCGCACTCCGACTTTTCATGGGCTTGTTGAGACCCGATCAGGGCTCAGCAAAGATACTGGGGCATGATCTATGGCAAGCGGATCGTTCCCTGAGATCCCGCATCGGTTACGTTGCACAAAGGCAGCTATTACCGGGGAGAATGAGTCTCGAAGATCTGGGGCGATATGTTGGACGATTTCATGAAGATTGGGATCATCAAAAATGGCATTTGCTCGTGAAACGCTGGGCGATGGATCTGAAGGTGGCCATTGGAAGGATGTCTGGCGGAGAGCAGAGGAAGGCCGCTCTGTTACTCGCCATACACGCCATGCCACAGGTGCTTATTCTTGATGAACCTGCGGCGGGATTGGACTCCGTGGCGCGGCGAGAGTTGCTGGATTTGCTCATAGAAATGATTCAATTGCGTCCTGAGACAACGTTGTTGATCAGTACGCATCATATTGGGGATCTTGCCCGCATAGCTCAGGAAGTTGGGATAATGGACCGGGGGCGACTGCTGAGGACAGCTCAATTGGATGATTTGCAGGAGCGCATGAAAAAAGTACAGGTGGTGTTTCCCGGGAATGAAGCTCCCGCTGGATTCAAGTTACCCGGGATGATTCGTATGAAATCAGTGGGCCCGGTTGTCACGGCTGTGTGTGAATTGGATTCAGTTCATTCACTTGAGCAATGGCGCCTGCAATCCCAATTAAGAGTGAAAACATTTCCTTTGAGCCTGGAAGAAATTTTTTTGGAGCTATTTGAAAATACGCAAGGGCGATCCGAGCTCGATGAGGCTTCGAGGGGTCGCGTAAAAATATTTGAAGGAACTTATGAACAAGATGATTAAATGCATGAATTATACTGATATGAATAGATCACTCTTAAAGTGGCTGTTTACGCAGATTTTCTGGGTTTGCCTGTTATCGATTGGAATCCTGAATGCACAACAATCGCAGTTGGTGCGCCCGCACATCATCGATATTAAAATCACTCAGGATGAAGTGCTGGTACGTGCTTTTGTTCCGGAAGGCTACAAACAGGTTTTCGTGGAAGGGAAACCTCGGTTTGAAGTAGGAGCATGGGTGCCGCGTGCTGTCATTTACACCGAAGGAAAAAAGGGAGAATACGAATTCCGGCTGAGTGTGTCAGAAAAAATTGAATGGCTTCGCATACGCGCAGAGAGTGAAATACCCGTACCTGTGTCTGCATTTCTTGGGGAATCAGATTTTGCGGGACCCGTAGCCGGAGATGAAAATGTTCTTTTTGACGCAATGCCCGTGGCCACACCTGATCGAGAGGGCGATTTGACCGAAAGTGCCGGAGGCGAAAAAAGAGAGGTGGTTGAATCCGATATTTGGAGACTGGAAGGAGATCGTATGTATTTCTTCAATCAATATCGAGGTCTGCAGATTGTTGATTTGTCCAACGTGGATCAGCCTCAATTGATGGGAGAAATGGAACTGCCTGCTGCTGGGGAACAGATGTATCTGGTTGATGCTGGTCATGCCGTTCTTCTTGCGCGCAATAGCTGTTCCTATTGGAGCGGTGATGCGGAGAGTCGATTGGTGATTGTGGATGTCTCCGGAACAGACCCGATTGAAATTGCCAGTGTTCCTGTTGAAGGCCGTATCCAGGATAGTCGTTTGGTTGGCACTGCTCTGTATGTAACAACTCAGGTTTATCGTCATCGAACGGAAAGCGAAGGGGGTGTGGATGAGGAGATCTGGGAGTGGGGATCTCAAGTTGTTTCATATGATTTGAGCCATCCCGCATTTCCCGTTGAGATGGATTCCATTTGGGTGCCGGGTTACCAGAACGTCATTCAGGCGACCTCCGAGTTTCTGTTTGTTTCAACTCAGGGATCTCTCAGGCGAGATCGAGGAAGATCCACGCTCAAGATAATTGATATCGGTCAGGCAGATGGTGCTATGACAGAATTAAGTGAAATTCGTCCAGCCGGGCGCATCCTTGATAAATTCAAAATCAATATGCATGGTAAAATCCTGCGGGTCATCAGTGAATTACCGATACGCCCACTTCAGACCGATTTGGAAACCTTTGATCTTACCAACCCAAAACGACCTTTCAAATTGGGGACAGTCACTCTTGGGAAAAACGAGAGTCTGCACGCCACTCGGTTCGACGGGGACAAAGCTTACATAGTGACTTTTTTTAGGATTGATCCATTGTGGGTGGTTGATTTGTCTGACCCTGCCAACCCGACTATTTCAGGAGAGTTGGAAGTCCCGGGATGGTCTACCTACATTCAGCCCCTGGGGGACCAGTTGCTGAGTATCGGGATCGATAATGTCAAGGGTTGGCGCGTGTCGGTTTCTTTGTTCGATGTTGCAGATCCGGCCAAGCCCGGACTGCTGAGCCGGGTTCCCATAGGTACACATCACAGTTGGAGTGAAGCCAACCATGATGAAAAAGCCTTCGGTTGGATTGAAGAGGCAGGCCTGATTCTGGTCCCTTTCCAATCGTATGAAGAAAGTGGCTCGATGGCGGGTGTCCAGTTAATCGATCTCAATGGTGATACGCTTCAGAAACGGGGTGTCATTGAACATACCGTTGCTCCCAGGCGATCGACTTTGAAAGAGGACGTGATCCTTTCGTTGTCAGGTCGGAGTTTGATGTCGGTGGATGCGACTGATCGTGATCGACCAGAGCTGGTCTCCGAATTGACCTTGTCCTGGCGTGTGGATGAGGTGTTTTCGATAGGAGATCATGTACTCCAATTGACCAAAGGTTCGCAATGGAATGGCGAGAATGCCGCCTTGCGTCTGGGAGAAGCGGACCGGGATTTTCAATTCCTGACTGAGTTGGATCTGGGGTCGATGCCTGTGGTGGGAACGGCCATGCGAGGCAAAACCCTTTTTATTGCCCAGACATCGACAACGGGTGTCCCTGTGCCGGTTGCAGAGGGAGAAAAACCGGGGCCTGAAACGTATTCTTTTGTAATGAGTGCTGTGGACCTCAGTCAATTGCCTGACTTACAGATACTGTCTGCTCAGGAAATTCGACTGGAGAACCCTGTTTTCGGTTCGGACCTTCAGGCATTGTGGATAAGTGACGAACACCTGGTATGGCAATCCTCGCAAAATTATTGGTTTTGGGGGAATGATGTTATCTTTGATGGCCCTGCTCGAGGGATTGCGGATATTGGTTTCTGGCCGGGAGGATTCTCAGGTTCACGATTTTTAGCCTTTGATACAGATAGTGCGGATGGTCTGCAATTTCTCTCGGATTTCGATCTGGCAGTCGAAAATGTCTGGAATTTTTCAGATGGCCACGCGGTTGATGGGAAAATTTATATAAGCTATCAAAAAAGCGAATTAGATGAACCAGGTCCAGGGCGTCCAGAAGAGCTTGTGATTAAAGGGCGATGGATACAGAAAAACTTCCTTGCTGTGGTTGATTATGCTGACCCCATTCACCCAACCCAGCGACCAGCGGTCAATATCCCCGGTTCACTTGCTGGGGTTTCTCATGGAGGTGATGTCATTTTCACCAAGGGGATGCACTACGATGAGGAAACACTGGTGACTAACAACCGTGAATGGCTTGATGCATTGGCTTATGATGGTGTTGCTGCGCATTTAATGGATTCCATTGCCTACTCCAGCCAGTGGCCACATCTGGCTGAAGTTACCCAGCAAGGTTACGTAATCGCTGGTCAGATTCAGGAGGATAAGAAAGATGATGATCATTCTGTGGCTGACAACGTATTCGGACTTTACACCCTCAGTAGCTGGTTTCTCAATGATGAAGGCAACTTTGAGCGCCAGGATCCTCTGTGGAACTTACCATTTGGTGCTTCAGAACTAAAGTTGACTGACGATCAACTTTTATTGAGGCAGGGGCAGGAAGTATGGGGTTTCAATATTGAGGAGAGTGGAGCGCTACAACTTCAATCCGTTTACGAACCATTTGGTTGCTACTGGTTCAATCTTTCAGGAACCGTGGTTGATGAAGGAGACCACTTGTGGATCCCTGCATCTGATTATGGCGCTGACAGGCTGAGCCCTACCAGCCCGGACCGTCCTTTGGTAAGGGTTTCGGGAGGAACTTTTTTTGGCGAATGTGAAGGCTATTGTAAGACGTCCATCCATGTCGAACCAACGCGCACGACTTTTACTGCCAGTGCCTTGGATCAGTCCTTGCCCACATACCGACAATACGCCTATGGTGCAAATAACTGGTCCAGTATAGCTGATACGGTTGACTGGAATGTTTTTTCTGAATTGCCAGAAATCGTCGGATGTCCTGACTGTGCCGATGGAGGAGGGGAATGGATTGAAGTCAATGTGGCAGGTGCATCACATCGTGTAACTTTTGAAAACGGTGCAAACATAGACGCGATTCAACCGCTGATTGAACGCATTCGGTCCTTGCGTGGTGATTTCAAAATTCCTGAACCAAAAATTGATTCTGTTCATTACATACGGATTGAATCCGATTGTGAAGATCTCTGCCGACGCAGGATACACATCAATCAATCAACCTCCCGCTGGACCTTTTCAGACCCTCTAGGCCAGTTGAGAGCAAAAAATTATTCGGAACGCACACCAACTTTGGACTGGGATCGCCTTGACAGTCTGATTGACTGGCGGGTTGTCCAGGACTTGGCATCCAAGGAATTGGCCATCTGTTACTCCTGTCCAGGTACGGAATGGATCGAGATCACGGGGGGGAATCAAATCTATGTGATACCTGCATGGTTTGAAGAAGTCTCCGATTTGAAAGGGTTCCTTCTTTCGACGCTGAATAAATACCAAATTAAACTTGAGCCTGAAGGGGTTCCAGAAGAGTAAATGAAACGGGTTTGATTTTAAAATACCAAACGAAACACATTGCATCATCTGCCCCCCCCTTTGTATGTACTAATCATTCGAGGGAGCGGATCGATGTGTTTCATGCTGCCTTCACGTTGGTGGAATTACTCACCGTTTTGGCCATTGTCGGTATATTGGCGACATTACTCATGAGTACGCTTTCAATTGCGAAAAAGAAATCACGAGTAGCAACTTCAACTTCCAATCTGCGTCAAATTGCAATCGCATTTACGCTCTATCAGGATGACCATGCCCATCGTCCATTGACTTGGGATACGTTATTATCATCGGGTTATCTAGGCAGTGAGCGAATCCTGAAGTGCCCTGAAGACAGACAAGGGAATTGGGGGAACCTGGTCCAACCGGATATGACCGGAAACGTTGCCACCAATCAGCACTCGTATTTGTATCCGTTGCCCTGGGATGACTGGGCTTGGAATCGCATTGTGAAATCTGGTGCGCATGCGGGGCTCGCCGCATGCCAGCTACATGGTACGGGAAGACCTGATCCTGATGCACCCTCCATGCTCGATTTTGAAGGACTGGTGCTGCGTGCTCAATTAGACGGAGCCGTGGTGCGTCGCGAAGTTTACTGGAGGGCCGGGATGGACGTGCCGCTGGAAACAGCAGCTGCCGGTATGCGGGATGAAAGTTTAATACCCCCAGATCCACCCTCCGATGCTGCAAGTCGAATTCTGTTTACGTCGGATTTTCCCTGGTCCTTGTTCATGGATGAATCCGCTGAACAACCCTGAATTTTTCTGCGAATGACATTCAAAACACAAAGGTCATGGATGCTTAGTCTGCTTTGGGCAGAATGGTTTGCTCACAGTCGACTGCTCCTGTCTTTCCTTCTTCTCTGGCTGGGGGCTGCCTGGATTGTTCCTTTGTTTACACATCCTGGCTGGATCATGGTGATTTCCTTTCTGTATGCACTTGTGGCTGGGCCTTCGTATGGTGGATCCGATGCAGTGGACGATTGTGAGGAATTTACTTTTTCGTTACCCGCAACGAGATCAGATCGTTTCCTTGCAAGACTGGCTGTATCTGGTTTTACCCTGATGATGTTTGTGGGCTTAGATTTTCTGGTTCTGGGGATGGATTGGCAATCCACTTTGAAACGATTCTTCCTGGACGCTGGCCTGTTGGAACCTGCTCCTGAATTGAAGCCGGGACTCCTTTACGGTTTGGTGATGGCGCTGCCCATCAATGTCTTTTGTATTTCTTTTGTAGTTTCCAGTGTCGTGCGTCGTCGGTTTATTGTGTTTACCTCATGGTTCTGGAGCCTGGTATCGGCGCTGGGGATCCTTTATCTCGGTGTGATTGCAGAGGAGTGGTGGTGGCATGAGGTGAATGGATATTTCAGTTTGCCCATGCTTTTGTTTGGTTCAGTCATTATTTTGAAGCTGGGCCATGGGCTCTATCGCCACAAAGAGGTTGGGACTATGGGGCTCCCGTGAATCTTCCATCTGGATTCTTCGGCTGGGTGATCATGTGGCTTGTAGCCTTGATCCTTCTGGTACTGATGGCGGGTTCGCTATTGAAAAAAGTCCCCCAATTTTTCAATACTTAGCTCCATCCAATCAAGATTTAGAATCTTTTTTGGAATTCGTCTCTGATATCGCTCGACGAAGCTTGGGGATATCAGAGTCAAGAAGGCCCTCCAATTTCCGGATGGATCGGGACATCGAGAAGAAATTGGGGATATCCCTGGGCTTGAGAATCGTGAAAGTCTTCTGAGCTGTTTCCTTAAGCCCTGACCACATTACATTCAGATCGGTACGGTCTTGAAGCGCCAGTTCGTTACGGAAGGTATCCGCAAATAATTGATCGAGAGTGTCGTAATCTTTGAGGTTTTCAGAGAATATTTTCAGTAATCGCCTTCCCCAAAACCAGGCGCCAATCGCAATTGTTGTTATAGTGGCTCCCACTCCGGTTGCTATTTCCCATCCAGGCCAAATCTGAAAGGCGCCCCAGGCCGAGACACCAGCTGATGCAATCAAAGCTCCAGAAATAGCCATCCACTTTACTTGAATTTTTCGGTAATCAAGGCTGATCGTGTTACAGAGTCGAGCATGCATGGACAGACGTCGTCCGGCATGGATCAAATCGCTGACGACATTGTCGGCTCGCCGGGTTGGGGTACGCTGGACCTCCTCAATGACTTCTTTTCTGGATATATCGAAGTCTTTCAAAGGGATTCCGGGCATCCCGTGTTCACTGACGGATTTACGATGCTCTGGAAGGTAAATATTAAAGATGTGAGGGATATCCTTTGTGCGTATGGCCTTTGAGAGATTCCAGCTCAGCGTGCCATAGGTGCGAGCAAAATCCCGGATATTCTGAAACAAATCCACTTTGTTGAGGATAATCAGTAATTTGTATTCCAGGCCTGCCAGCGTCTGCGTCAAAATACTGATAGTCTCTGCAGTGGTGCCCGGCTTGTCCGGATCGAAGAAAAAGAGAATCAAATCTGCTTTTT
>JBDQII010000044.1:0-17547 GCA_040264395.1 Verrucomicrobiota bacterium | reverse complement strand
TCACCAAACAAGATCACTACCGCAACCGCGGCAGCTATCAGCAATACTTTTTCTCGGTTGACACTATTCATTGCCTTTGGAGTCCTCCCATCGGTATTGAAATGAAAATTGAAGCTGTTTGTCCTCCCTGACCTGAAGCACGGCCAGGTCCTTGACTTCTGAGGAATTACGAAGTTTTTCCAACATCGCAAGCCATGCACGGTTATTGCGCGCAAAACCGGAACAGACAACGATGTAAGGTTCACGGATATCCAACTCCTTGACCCACACGTCGCCTTGCTCGGGGAAAGCTTCGGCCAAGTGCTGGATAAGTTTCAAGGTTGGAATCGATTCGTCAAACCAGGGACGATAAAGTCGGATGCGATTTTGTAATTCCTCCAGTTCACCGACCTGAATCTCCATGGCCTTCCACTCTTCATCCAACGCTTGAAGCTTCTGGCTCTGCCAAAAAAAGAGAAGACTGATAATTAAAATCGCCGCCGCTGCACCACCGCCGAGCCATTTATTGCGACCTGTAGAAATTTTTTGACTCCACTCCTGAAAAGCAGTGACTTTGGGCGGCAAGAATTCAAAAGGATTCCCTCGATCCAACAGATAATCGGAAGCTAAATCGAAGGCAGGGCTATGATGCTGGGAAAGGGTGGAGGGTTTGAGCCCCAGACGATCAGCCACGTCCTGAAGTGCCTGATCAAACTCGCCTCCTGCCCCCTCCTCCTGAAAATAATAACAATACTTCAGAGACGATTGTAAATCGGGAGGTAACTCTCCGACACTGATCTTGATCTCACGGGCAATCTGCTGGGCATTGGAAGTCTCGTTCAGTGATCGTGCCATTGCCAATTTCTGTCCCGAAAGAGCTACCAGATCAAAACCTGAAGAAGTGGGGGACAGGCAAAGAGCATTTGCATCAGGCAGCGAATCAAGAAACCCTCCACCTGCCCAATGCAGGGACCAGCTCAATGGCTTCAGCCTGGCTGACTCGAGGACCTTGTTGAGATATGCCAATCGTTGAACTGGAATGGCTGCCATGAAAACATAGGATTTACCTTCCGGTGAATGAAAGGCGGATCTGGCAATGTGCAGATCTTCGATCGGAAATGGGAATTCACGCTCAGCCTGTGTCGCATAAAAGAATTCCAGATCCTCTCCACTTAAATCAGGAACCTCGGTCCGGAAAGTAAACAACCAGCCAACCGGCAGTGTGGAGACACAGGCCTTTACCTGCAGGTCCAGGGAATTGAGTTTTTCTCTTAACTGTGTCCCTACCAATTCAGGTTCAACCGAAAAAAGATCTTCAGGAAGATTAAACTCACCTTTTTCGTGGGACTGACATGCATTCGTAGATTTACGAACAGATTCGAAACGAAGCGTGTCGTAGCGCCAATCCAGACTCAGGACGGATACGGGTTTATTTTGTTTCAAACCGATCATCTTTGACGTTGCTGTTGCATAAACTGATTAAGTTCTTGTCGAAGGTTTTGACCGAGTGCCCAACCTTGACGGTCAAGGTCCTTTCGGTAAATCACTACGGGCTCTTCTCCTGCTGTGTCCACCACAAACTGAGTTCTTCGAAAACCTTTTCCGTTTTTACCCACAGCGGCAACATCAATGGTGTATTGGTAACTCACACCCGTGAAATACTCCTGCGCCTGAGTAAGGTCTCCATCATCCAGAGCTTGATTGATCCATTCGGTGTCGGCGCCAAGCGGCCCCTGCGTAGCCCTGTAGGAAACCAGTTGCTGAGCCTTGGAGGCATCCATGCCTGGGAGAACAGAAAGCACTGCCTCGCTGGCAGTATTGACATTCACCAGAAGAGTTTCCTCACCGGACTCATTCGCATTGCCGCTATTTTGTTCCCCTTCATCTTCCTGTGGGACCTTACCATAAACAGTCACATATTCCACCAACCCAAACTCAAGAGATCCATTCGCGTTATCAGCGGGGGGAGAAGCGTCACCATCATTTTCATTGGAGTCGAGTATTCCATTGCGGTTGGCATCTTCACCATATACAAGCAGCGGATCCGCACCATATACCAACATGAGCTCATCGACTGTATCAAAGGGAGCATTCTTTATTTGCCTGGTCGGATTCAATCGACCATAGGCGTCTCCTTCGGCGCCATTTTCGGAAACTTCATCGTCTTCATCCCGCCAGTCAACAATGGCAGCAGCGAAATCAGCCGACATGTTAGGCAGGTATTCGAGCATTTCCTGTGTCGCCAGGTTGAGATTCAATTTCGATCCTTCATCCACCAGAGAGAATACGGGAGTAGCGGCAATACTGCTTTCCTGACCGCGGCCGATATACCAGAAAGTTGCTTCACCAATCAAAGCCTGCTGCGCGGCATAAGTATCCACTTCAGGCAAGGTTCCCGGCTCTTCCAGGTTTGCCAGCAGGTAAGTGGCATAACGGAGGGCTCCATCAATGGCCTGCTGAGCCTGATGACCTTCATAAACGTTTCCAGCTGCCTTGAATTCGAAATACATGGAATGGGCAAAATACAGCGTGACACTCACCAGCCCCAAGGAAACCCACATGACAATGATCAACACCGAACCTTGGGTTCGGTGCCTGAAAGAATGTCTGGATGGACTGTGTATTTCCATGGATCTTCAACTTGTTTTGATTGTTACCCTAAATATGTCTTAAACCAGACAGCCTTTCGAGCTCCTTGGTTACATCTCATTATTTGTTGTCATGATTCTCTGTTTCAGCGCAATCGCCTGATAACACTAGCGTGATTGGTTCAAGATGTTCTGCAACACCTGTTGATTATCCTGAACTTCAGCCAATCTGCTCGATAACTGTTCCAGACCGGTGGAAACGTTGGACTGGTTTTCATAGGTGGATTCAATTGAGGTGGTCAACTGACCGGTTACTTCCATCAATTCATTGATGGATTCAGAATGGGTCAGGACACCCTTTTGTAAATCTGTCATTTCTGTCCGAATGTCTTCATCAAGGATTTCAAGGAGTTCCAGCAGGATGTCGATCGATTCCTGACTGGGGAGAGCTGCTTTGTTGAGCCGATAAGTATCGGCTTGCCTGGCTAAATTGGAAGATCCGGGGGTTATTTGAGCCATATCTTGCGAATGTAACCCCAGAGGGGGGCGGATTCCTTTCTTGATTTGCGCCTTGAGTTGAGCAACTTGAAAGCCAAGCAAGAGGTTAAACAGGAGCAAAAGAACGAGTAAAGCGGTGGTGGCAGAATGGGAACGGTTGCTTTGCTGCTTCGAGTGTTGTCCGGCAATAGATTCGAATTTGCTTGTGCTCCTTGAGTCACCTTCCTCGGCAAGATGAGAAAGCCAAATAAGTGCATTGCAACCGGGACAGGCATCAGTCGTTCCTTCCTGTTCAGGGGAAAACTCAATGATTATACCACAGGAGGGGCAATGGATTTTCTGGGATGCATTCATGGCGAGTTCATTAAAATCAGGGTTTAAATATCACCTTCCGAAGATTCACTGTCAGCCTCTTCTTCCTCAATTTGGGGAACCGACATCAAAGCGATCGTGGATTGCACCGATGGCAACGCTTCCTCTCTTGAACTTCTGGATCGGTTTTCGGATTGGGGTTTATCTCGAAGGAATTCAATACGGACACGCACAGCGACGGGTAGCTTGGTCTCATCCACGGTAGAATCCCAGTTCTGCTGCCAATATTCGCCATCATAATATTGAAATGAGAGTGAGCTTACACGGTTTGCAATGGCCTGAGGCAGGATCACACCCGGCACTGAAGGGTTTAGATCTCTGGTTACTTCCCGGTATAAGGACAAGCCTTCGGACAATTCTGTTCTGCCTTCATTCATGGGCTGTTCAAGATAATAGCGCACCTTTTGAAGGCTCCCCCAGGGTTGATTCGTGATCGTGATACCCGACAACGTGTAGAACTCCAACTGATCTGTGCGAGATACGCCTCCGCCCAGAGTGTCCCCCCTGAACTCGGAAGCGAAGATGCTTTCCGTCAACAAACACTGCCTTAAATCCTTTTCAATCACTTCCAGGACACGCATCTGGGAATTGAGTATGTCCATGCGCGTCTGACTCCGCTCACGTAGTTCGAGTGATTCCAGAAGAGTAACTTTGATCACCAGCACAATCATGGCGAATGCCACGCTGGCCACGAGGATTTCCAGCAGCGTGAATCCCATTGTCATCCGGGGATTCCGCATTGAAAAAGAAACTTTCGTTTTCATAGGGAATCGTCCGCAACGAGTGTAGTGAGATTGATTTGATGCCGTTGCCCCTGAACTGGGTAAGAAACGATTAGAGTCAACTGCTCCATGTCATCCAAAGGCCAGCCTGCCTGCACCAGTTCCCATTCGTATTGTTCATGAGTCGGGCTGAAATTCCCGCTGCTTCCAGCATATTGCCACTGGTCGGTAGCCACCAGTTCGGTAAGAAGGCTGTTCCCCAGATGAACAGCCGTGCGCTTTCGTTCGGCAATCACCGAGGCTCGATTGGCAAGCATCAGGCCCTGCATCACTACCGGAAGCAGGATTGCCATGAAAACCATCGCAGCGAGGACCTCAGCAAATGTAAAACCTTGTTGAGATCGGGCTCCTTTAAAGAGTTTCATTCTGGATAAGGAGCATTTCATCGTTTTTTCTAATTTCGTAACGCAGCCAGCTGGGGCTTCTTACGATCTGCAACCGCTGATTTTCCTGCTTCTTGTTCTTCAGATAAAATCCGGGCAGACTGGATGTTTCCAGTTGTCCATCTGGAAAATAAACGATGCTGGGAAATGCCTGACTTACCGTGGTGGATATATCCAGTTCGATTTCCATAAGGGTGTTCAATTGGTAAACATGCTTCCCACTTTGAACTTGCCCGCCTGTTGGATTGCCTGCCTGATTACCCATGCCAGAAAGCTCGCGCATGCCAAACCATTGGTTCTCCAGGTCAAACCACACCTGCATGGGGTAACCGCTGGAAATAGCTTCATGTCGAGCCATCTCGATTAGGCCAATAATCCTTCTGGCCTCGTCGTTGAGTGCGGAATTCCGAAAAAATTTATTCAGGGATGGGGCTGCAATGGCCATCACCCCGGCAAGCACAACCATCACCATGATGAGCTCGACCAATGTGAACCCTCGAAGACAATGCTTTCTGGTGGGAGGCATCACGCGTGCACATGAAGCGCAAAGGTATGGCGGCTGAATGATCATGCAGAGATTACACTGGTTTGACTGCAAGCAGGTAAATGGGTCAAAACCGCCACAGTCCGACAGTCAGGCAAGGCCGTGCTGTCTAGTTCGCATTGCCAACATCCCAGTTGACGATGTCGTCCGAACCTCCTACGCGGCCATCAGGGCCCATCGACATGATATCGTATCCACCGTTATTTTGTTTGCCTGGATACTCATAAGAAAACTTGTTGCCCCATGGATCAACAGGAACTCCCTTTTTCAGATACGGCCCCTGCCAGCTGGTCGCATTGTTTGGTTGATTGACCAATGCATTCAATCCGTCATTGCCACTTGGGTAATATCCATTGTCAGTTTCGAACATATCCAGAGCAATCTCCAGATTGGCGATCTGACTTCGAGCTGAAGTTTCTTTTGCCTGTTGAGATCGTCCGGCAAATTTAGGGACGACCACTGCCGCCAATGCGGCAAGGATCACCAGCACCAGCAGCATTTCCACCAAGGTAAATCCCTGATGATGTCGAGACCTTGCATTTCCTTTTTGTGCGATGTTCAATTTCATAATTCAATGTAATTCAAGTAAGTTACTTAATGTAATCCTGGATGGTGAAGATAGGAATCACCATCCCTATAAAAATGGTACCTATGAAGCCCGCAATCAAGAACAGCATGAGAGGTTCCATCAATGATACAGCGGTTTTCAATTGCTGATCCAGATCTTTCTCGGTAGTGGCAGCCAAGCGCATGAGTTCTTGATCAAGCCGGCCACTTTCTTCAGCCACCGAAATCATTTCAAGGATGGAACCATGAAACAACACGCGACAATCCGAAAGGCTTCTGGCGAGGGTTTCACCCTTTTTGACGCGCTCAATGGAATCGGTTACCGCATCAACAAGGATTTGATTTCCGATGGAACGCCGTGCCACATTTAATCCGTGGATCAGCGGCACACCTGCATTCAACAAAGTCCCCAGCATACGACAAAATCGCGCCATGGCAAATTGGGCATTAAGTGAGCCGATCACTGGCAGGCTGAGCATGCTTTGTTCAAATTTCCTGCGACCCTGATCCGTTACCAGCCAGTTACGGATGCCGATCCCCATGATTCCCAGGCCGATCAGCATGAATAATCCATAGCTTTGACAATACTCGCTTGTCGTCACAATGACCTGGGTTAACAAGGGCAGTGCTGCATCAAAACCTTCAAACAGCACCTTGAAGCGCGGTATGAAAAAAACCATCAGGAACACAAGAACGCCTAGGGCAAGAAACAACAATACCACCGGATAGATCATGGCAGACAGGACCTTGCCACGAAGTTCTTTGTCTCTTGACTGAAAGTCAGCAATTTGACTGAGCACCAAATCAAGAAAGCCACCAGCCTCCCCTGCCTCTACCATGGCGACATAAACTTTGGGAAATGTATCCGGAAAACGCCCCATGGCACTGGCCAGTGACATACCATCCACCACAAGATCATGAACGGCTTTCCAGCGCTCGCCTGCTGCCGGAGAGGCCGCCTCACGGTAAAGGATCACCAACGCTCGACTCAAGGGAACCCCTGCAGAAAGAAGCGAGGAGAGTAAGCGCGTAAAGTTCTCCAGCATTTTGAAGGTAATCCTGCTGGACTTCCAGGGGAGCCGCACGGATCCATCACTGGATGGCTTGCCCGCTGATTTGGTTTCTTTTTCAATCAGCTTGATAGGCTTCAGACCCAATGCCTCCATTTTGCGAAAGGCATCCTGACGTCCTCCAGCCTCGATATCACCATTGGCAACAGTGCCATTGCCGTTGATTGCTTTGTATTGATAGAAAGCCACGAGGTCCTAGAAAGTTGACAACTCTTCGTCCTTGGTCACACGCATGATTTCATCAGGTGTTGTCATGCCGTCTTCCACAAGACGCCACCCATCCTGACTCAAGGTCCTCATGCCTTCTTTGCGTGCCAACTCTTTAAGTTCACCACTGGAACAGTTTTGCAGAATACGCTGTCGAATCGGATAGCTGATGCCCAGCATCTCAAAAACAGCCCTGCGTCCATGATAGCCCGTCTGACGGCAATCCCGACAGCCCACTGCCTTGTAAATCGTCGATTCAGGATTGAGCTTGAGGGTTTGACGCAGCGCCTTAACCCGCTCGGAGTGATCTTCAGTACGGCAGGAATGACAAAGAGTCCGGACCAAACGTTGCGCCAGAACTCCTTCAAGGGAACTAGCAACCAGGTAGGGCTCGATCCCCATGTCGATCATACGTGTCATGGCACTTGGGGCATCGTTGGTGTGTAATGTGGAAAAGACAAGGTGACCGGTCAGTGAAGCCTGAATCGCTATGCGAGCGGTTTCCTCATCGCGAATTTCACCGATCAACACCACATCAGGATCGTGACGAAGGATAGCTCGCAAGCCCTTGGCGAAAGTGAGCCCTGATTTTTCAGAAACCTGAATCTGATTGATGCCTTTGATCTGGTACTCAACCGGGTCTTCCACCGTGATGATCTTGCGCACCATGTCGTTGATCTCGTTCAGCGCGGTGTAGAGCGTAGTGGTCTTGCCGCTTCCCGTAGGCCCTGTCACCAGAAAAATACCATGCGGAATGCCAAGGATTTCCCTGAAAATTCCCAGCTCGCGATCAGCCATGCCAATCTGGCTTAAGCTTGGAATGGAACCATCCTGGCGCAACAAACGCATGACCACCGCTTCACCGTGCAGCATGGGAATGATGGAAACACGCACGTCCACTTCTCCTTGCCTGACCTTGAGCTTGATGCGGCCGTCTTGTGGCAGGCGTTTCTCGGCAATATTCAGATGACTCAAGATTTTGACTCGAGAAACGATGGCGGGTTGAAAGCGCTTGATCTCCGCAGGAACTGGTACTTCCTGCAGGATGCCATCGATGCGGTATCGGATCTGTAATTCATCCTCGAAGGGTTCCAGGTGAATATCGGTCGCTCTCAAATCAATGGCGTCGCTGAGCACCTGATTGACGAAACGGATGATCGAAGCATCTTCAGCCGCATTCTCCAGATCGTTATCTTCGAAATTCTCTTCATCGACAACTTGAAAGGAACTGTCATCCTTCAATGAGTCAATGGTATCCGCCCCCACCCCCAGACGCTTTTTGATTTCTCTTTGAATCGCTTCGGCAGGAGCCAGCACCGGATTCAATTTGAGTCCGGTGAGTGATTTCAGGGTATCCAGACCTTGGGTGGCAAAAAGTCGACTGGTGGCGATATCCACCGAACCATTTTCTCGACTCAATGGGAGCAGGCCTTCTTTGAGCAATAATCTGGCAGGGAACAGCCCCAGAACTTCCTTCGAGATGTCAAGGTTCTCAAGGTCAGAGAAAGAAACCGAATACTCCTCGGCCAGCCATTGGAGAATTTCAGTCTCAGATTCATAAGAGCCGCCCGTCCCGCTGCCTTTTTGCTTCATAAGCCATTTGGCGTCAGAAGCGGAGAGCTGCCGGGACTCAACCATTTGATTTAACAACTCATTCATGGCGAGCTATTGTGTTTTGAATTCATCGTGTTGCTAGTAAAAGAGGACGGAAATCTTATCTGAACATCAGGTTGGCTTAAGGTGGGCAGCCAAGCGCTTACGGGCGCGATGCAGCCATACTTTCACGGAGCCTTCTCTCACATCCATTGCTTCGGCGATCTCAATTACCTTCATTCCTTTTAACTCATAATAGCTATTTGGTTGTCTTTTTTGTGCACGACATTTATTCAATCGAATTATTTCATTTTCACTTAGTTGCTTCCTCTGTTTTCACTGAACAAGCCTCGCAATCTGCAAACCGAAACATTAACCAAATGTTTCTAACCATTTGCGAACTGCTCTTTAGATGTTTCAATTTTGAAATCATATCTGTCAATACAAGGTTCTGCTTTTCTAACGATTGCATTTCATGGACCACCTCCATGGAGCGTTTTTGAAGCATCTTGCGAACCTGATCAGGTTCAGTGAATTCATCAAGTAACATTATTACGTCCTGAAGGCTTAATCCCACTTTTCGAAGTGCGCAAATCAACCTCAACCTCTCATAATCCTCTTGCTCGTATCTACGATGGCCAGTCGATGTTCGTTTACTTGGTCGCAACAGTCCAATTCTGTCGTAATACAACAACGTACTGCGCGATAGACTGAATTTTGACGCCAATTCAGATGTCGTAGTAGTTTCGGACATTTAGTCGCAGGCAGGTGAATTGATTCTTAGAGAGGAGCTGCTTGGCCTGATAAAGCATCTTTTTGAAATAGTTCTGGCGATTGGTCATCCATCATGGAATCAAACCGATGGTGACTGCAACCGCTTCTTGCTTGATCGTCAAAACGGACTTCAATGTTTCCTGTGATTTCTTGAGAGCCGCCTCCTTCTTGGCTCGCGCCTTGCGAAAGGCACTGAGCTTGGCTTCGATGCTGTTTCCAGACTCGATCGCCTTTTGAAGTGCACTCATTTCAGGGTTACCAGCATCACGGTCACCACCACGTCCGCTTCGTCCACCAAAACCGCCAAACCCCGCAAAACTACGTCCACCAGTTCGAGCCTCACGTTGTTTCTCTTGAATGTCCTCAATCAAAGGTTGAATCGCTTTGAACTCAGCGTCAGAAAAACCAAAGCGATCCTTGATTGAGTCCATGATGCGGGCCCGCATTTCAGAAAAATCAAAATTCCCGCGACCACCACGCTCACCACGCTCACCACGCTCACCACGCTCTCCGCGACCACCACGGCCTTGGGCCGATACATCTATGCTGGATGAGAGAGAGATTGCCGCCAGAGCGACCACAAATGTCATTGTCTTTAGGATATTGTTCATACGAAAGAAAGTAGACGCAAGGGGAACCTCTGTGGTTACAGAGATTTGAAATGAAAATCATTTGAATAGCTCAACTTTCTTGACTCCACAGCAATCCATTCGTCGACAGAAAAGAGAAGCGTCAACAAAACCACATGACAACTCACACTGAATTTTGGTTTTAACACATCATGCACAAAGACTTGGGGTACACAATTTCAAGTTGGAAAACCATCCTTAGGAACCTTGAAACCTTGCGATGACTAAATCTTGGAGGAGTCCAACATAGTCCCGAAGCCATCATTCAAGCCACAGTCGAAACGAGGAATAAAGTAGGCTGGCAAGAGGGTGAGAGCGTCCAAATGCACTCACATCAGCTTCATTTTGGGCAGGTCCTGAGTGTCGATCAACCCCACAGGCGCACCATCTGCATTGACGACGATCAGATCGTCAATGGGTTCTTGATCAAATAGATTCAACGCTTCGACTGCCAGTGATTCTTCTGCAATCGTGGTCGGGTCGACAGACATGACTTCACCAATGGACGCTTCCAATGGGTGTAAATCCCGCGCCAGGTAACGCCGAAGGTCTCCATCAGTAAAAATACCAACCAGTTGACCCCGTGCATCCACCACACTGACACAACCCGCCTTGGCCTGACCCATCACAAGGAGCGTCTCCTTGATCGACGTGCTCGAAGAGGTCACTGGATTACGCGAGCCTGTTCGCATCACATCCTTGATTTTCAATAATAAAGCGCGGCCGATCGCTCCCGAAGGATGACGAGTCGCGAAGTCTTCCTTGCGAAAACCGCGAGCCTCCAGTGTGGCCATGGCCAGGGCATCCCCCATGACGAGCATTGCTGTTGTGCTGGAAGTCGGTGCCAGATTGAAAGGACAAGCTTCCTTGGGTACTTCGACGTTCAGAACCAGATCACAGGAGCGCGCCAATGTGGAGGTGAGGATTCCCGTCATGCCGACCAATTTGACTTTGAATCGTTTCAGAGCCGGTAAAAGGTTCAGCAATTCTTCCGTTTCCCCGGAATAGCTGAGCACAAGAAGGAGATCACCATCATTGACAACACCAAGATCCCCGTGCAGCGCATCCACGCTGTCCAACACAACACTCGTCGTACCCGTGCTGGTCAAGGTAGCGGCAATTTTTCGCCCGATATTCCCTGATTTACCAATACCAATGACCACCACCTTACCTCTGGAATCCATTGTTTGAACGAGGGATTCGACCGTTTGGTGAAAAGCATCATTCAATAGTCCGGCGACATGCTCAAGAGCTTCCAGTTCCGTTTTGAAAACATTTCCGGCACGCTGCACATGGATGGAATCACTCATAGGTTTGGGCGAGGCTCTATTTGATTAGTCTTGATGCCTGACAGATGTCTCATCCATTAATTGTTGGATGGATGCGGCCCATTCTGGCCCCCTCTGGCGACAACCTGCAGAGTATCCGTAAATGGACTCGAGTGTCCGAACACCCAACTGGCCATCAGCAAGTTCAACATGCCTCGAATCAATGAGTGTTGGATGGGTTATTCCTGCGGCATGACACACTCGAATGATTTCCTTGCGCAGCACCTTTAGATAATTAGCCAAACGAGCGGATTTCTGCGTTGGATCCAGTCCATGCATAAGCCATGCGTTCTGAGTTGCTACTCCAGTAGGGCAATGCCCTGTGTGACAACGCTGAGCCTGAATACAACCGATGGCTAACATGGCTTCTCTTCCGACGGAAATCCCGTCGCAGCCCAAAGCAAAGGCGAGTATGGCCGATTCAGGAAAGCCCAACTTACCCGAACCAAGGAAAACCACTTTGTCAGTGAGGTTTTGCTCTGCGAATTTGAGATAGACTCGACTGAAAGCCTGCTTGAAAGGCAATGCCACATGATCAGAAAACACCAGAGGAGCTGCCCCCGTACCACCTTCGCCTCCATCGATGGTCACAAAATCAAGGCCGCGGGAGTCCGTGGACATCCTCAGGGCAAGCTGTTCCCAAAATTCCATCTGACCAACCGCCGACTTGATGCCAACAGGCAGGCCAGAGGTTTCAGCCAGTAGTTCGGCATAGTCAAGCAACGTGTCAGTATCCGAAAAGGCACTGTGAGAAGGAGGGCTGAAGCAGGATTTACCTGGTTCGATACCACGAATGGCCGCGATTTCATTAGTTACTTTTTCAGCCGGCACAATGCCTCCGAGACCAGCTTTCGCCCCCTGGCTGAGCTTGATTTCAATGGCTCGTATTTGCGGATATTTCTGGATAGTGTCACGAAAAACGGAAAGATCAAATTCCCCGTCACGATTCCGACACCCATAATAGCCGGTTCCAATCTGCCAAATTAAATCCGCACCATGCTGGTGGTGCCTCGAAACGCCGCCCTCCCCTGTATTATGGAGTGCGCCTGACAATGCACAACCGCGGTTGATTGCTTCGGTAGCGGCTGCGCTCAGACTGCCATAACTCATGGCTGATGCATTGACAACCGAGGGCATTCGAAATGCCCTCCTCCGATTGCGATGCTGCCCCAGCACCTTGGCACACGGAATCGGGTAATCGGGCGAATGGATGGGGCGGTTTAGAGGAAACGAACTATGCTTGATGAGAATATAGTTGGGTGTTTGCTCAAGGTCATTATCAGTACCAAATCCAAAATATTCGTTCTGTTTTTTGGATGTCGCATAGATCCAACGACGCTGGTCACGGGTGAAGGGCCGCTCCTCATCGTTGTCGGTGACAATATATTGTCTTAATTCCGGCCCAATCGCCTCGAGGATGTATCGAAAATGACCAATGATCGGGAAGTTTCTGAGAATAGCGTGTTTCTTTTGACATAAATCATAAACAAGCACCAATCCGAGGAATACCAAAATGATCCAGATCCATGTCATAGCAAACTATTGTTCAGGCAGCCGTTGCAAAAGAAGACTCCGTTGAACGATGGGTCAAGGCAAGTCATCTATGGTTTTGATGACTTTGCCTACCAATCCATAGTCCATGGCCTCCTTGGGATCCATCCAGAAATTGCGGTCGCTGTCCTGTTTTATTTTTTCAATAGGCTGCCCCGTCTGATCTGCGAAAGTCTGGTTCAATCTTTCCCGCATTTTGATGATTTCGCGTGCTTCGATTTCAGCATCCGAAGCTGAACCACCTACGCCGCCCATTGGCTGGTGTAACATGAAGCGAGTGCTGGGCAGACTCAAACGATATTTCTTGGGGGGGGCGGCGTAAATCAAAGCTCCTGCGCTAGCCACCCACCCAGTGCCAATGACATAAACCCTGGACTTCACAAAACGAATCATGTCGAAGATGGTATCCCCCGATTCGACGTGTCCACCCTGAGAATTGATGATCACTTTGATGGGATCGTTTGATTCGTGGTCCAGAAACAGGAGGGCCTGCGTCACCTTTTCGGCTAAATCCTGATTAATTTCACCAAAGAGGGTGATCGTCCGCTGTTTCGACAGGGATTCAAATACTTTATTGGGAACAACTGGTTTTGATTCTTCTGATTCCTTATTCAATTGCATCATGTTGATGATAATTTGATGAGTTGAACACCTTGGTGCAAGCGATATTTGGAGAACCTTTTGAAGAATAGCTCAAATTCCCCTCAAATGAATCAGTCTATCCTACGAGCATGATAACCTGTCCAGACATGGATGACCTTTGATTTCCGGAAGTCGTTTGACTTCCATTCTATTGACAGTAAAAGCAAAAGCCACACGATCCGCCTCCAGCTTTCCTGCGCCTCTGACCATGGTGAGCGCGATGACCACCGCTCGGCCCGGGTCTTGTCCATATGTTAAAAAACTTTGTAGATATCAAATTGCTCAGCGATCGGAATCATCAACATCGTCGTGGTATTATTGGCCCTTATGGGCCCCATTACACATCTCATAACCTGGCTCCGATTTACCGTAAAAGCAGAATATTCCTAGATAATCACCGGCAGATTGAGTTCAACACTCCGCCTGAATTGAGGGATTGGAATATTTCGGACAGATGAATACCGCAATCAATCGCGCATTTTCCCCTTAAGATGATCAATGAGCGACGCTTGATCCATGGCAGATAAGCCTCCAATGACTGACCGTAAGAAAAGCAAGGCACTGATCTGCCGCCTGTCATCCAATGGACGCATGACTCTGGCCCATATCTTGCAAGGAATCACTTGCTTCATGTTTTCCACTCAAGACTCGATTCTGAAACCATGGTTTGAAACCGGCTCAGCACCCGACGGCGTGTTCGGCGCCAGGCATACCAGAAATTCCAAGCCAGTCCAATCAGGCACCAAAAGACAATATGGCCTGACTGGTGAAGGAGCTTGATGTCATTACGCTGGTGTTGAGTGGGTAAAACCACATCATGAAGCAAAAAGTTAATGTAGCTCACAGCAGGCTTCCAGATCATGTCCCATGTTTGAAATCCGAAGAAGTAAATTACCCAGGGCAAAGCAAGCATCCATACCACCGAACGCCCTATGGCTTTGTGCGAACTGCCCGTTTTCAGTGCATGCCACATGGCAATCCATCCAATCGACACCATGTCTACCACCAGCATACCGATGGCCGCCAGATATTGAAAACGGAGCAGCGACATGTCCTGATCACGCCCGGGAGTCACAATCGTGCAGACCAGAAGCACCTCGGCCACCACTAACAATAAGACGGGTTTCCAGAATTGGAGCAATGAGGCCTTGAAAATGCCATGAACAATTCCATGAGCACCCAGAGGAGTGGTGACAACCAATTCCAGAGCACCTGTTCTCCGATCCTCAGCAATGGCCGAAGCCGCCTCCGAGGCCACCCATATTTTAAGGAAAAAATGAACAAACATTCCCAGCGAGATCAGCAAGGTGGGTTCGGCCATGATTTCTCCATTGTACATGTAGCCCATCACCCAGATGAACAGCACCGAGACGACAAAGGTCCAGACATACTTCAGCTTCAACTTTTCCCGCATGACCATCCATGTCATCGGATGATGATCCAGCAACCATTGTCGATGAACCCTCCTTTGTTCTCCTCGCCCAAACAGAAAGTAGTGCCAACGCTCGCGAATAGCGTCAAACCAGGCCGAGCGCGGGCTATCTGAAGCCAACCTGGCAATAGAACGCCCTGAACGATGTAAAAGGAACCAGGCAAGAAGGTGGGGCACTAACAGAGTAATGTAAAAACCCATGCCACCCGCGTTCAATCCACGCAAACCGGAGGTCGGAGGGCGATTAAAACCGCCATCCAAGATAAGGTTCATAGCCGTCAGGGGAGAGATAACGGATAACAGGCGGGCTGAGGCCTCAAATCTCCATTTCCAGTTCTGCGATGCGTACTCGATCAAAATGTAAGGCCCGACATAGATGATGAATAACAAACCAATGGAGGCCCAGAGCGCTTTTCGCTCATCCTTGCTGATGGATGAAACAAATATACCAATCGCGATCGACAAGAAGAGACAATTCAGGAGGACAAGCACCGTTTTTCCCACCAAGGCCAGACTTACCCCACCCATTTGAAGGGTCATCGCAAGGATGGGCACGAAGGCAAGCAATCCGTAAAACAAATTCAATCCGTGCGCAAAGAGTTTTCCAAACACCACGTCAATTGGTCGCAGATGAGTAAGGAACAATAATTCAAGCGTACCATCGCGTTTTTCTCGGCTCAGACTGTCAGAGCAGACAAATACACCCGCAAATGCGCTAAAAAGAAATGCAATGACAGTGAGTGTGCGAAAAAGATTGATTCCTTGTCCTGCTCCCATGTTTCCCATGGGGGAATAGGGAAAGAGTGTCCTTCCACAAAATGCAAGACAGACAAATACAATCACCACTCTTAATCGATGAGTGAGCGGTTTTCTGGCGCTGATCTGCAGTTCACGCCCTAAGACAGGGAATAAATTCATGACAGTGCTATTCGATTCAAGGTTCGTTTGTTGTGAGCCCTCGGTGTGAGAGCATCAGAAAGCTACCTTGGTAAAAGAGAACAAATAGAATGATCTAAGAGTTCTATAATCATCCTTTGAGGCGAGATCGAGCCGATTCGAGTATTTTCCGCTCACTCTCGGTGAGGCTGTGGATACCATGAGCAGAAATCTTTTCAAGAATTGGATCGACTTTCCGAGCGATGAATTCCTCTTCGGTAAGTGAAGAGGAGTTTTGACTGGACCTCGACACGCGCTTGAGCACGCTGCCGACTTTACTCGCTGAGTGAACTTGGCGCACTTTGCTCAGGGAAGGCCTTGATGACACTGCGAAAGACATCTTTTTACCTTCAATTGCAAAATAGACGTATAACAAACCCGCGATGGCTCCGCCGAAATGACCCGCATGAGAAACCCCGCTGCCCCGCGACAGGATCAGCCCCAGACCCGCAATCGCCAGAAGAATGAAGAACAGATGTTTCACCTTGATGGTGATAGGGATGGGGAACATTGTCAGAGGCGTATCAGGCCAAAGGCGGGCAAATACCGCAATAAGTCCATACACACCCGCCGAGGCCCCGACCATTAACATTGGAACCGAATTACCGTTCAGTCCCCAGGCGATGATGACATGCAAAAGTCCGCCTGCGACTCCTGACAAAAAATAGACTCTAAAAAAACCAGCTTTACCCTGCGATTCTTCAATACTTCGCCCAAAGAGATACAATGCCCAACAATTGAAGAGTAGGTGCAAAAGGCTTCCATGAATGAACTGAAAAGTGATCAATTGCCAAAGAAACCCGCGGGATACACCGATTTGGCTGAGATAAAAATACTGACCCCATACCGAGTTCACCAGAGATGAACTACTTGGCTGGGTAAAAATTTGAAGCAGGAAGACGCCTGCACAGATGACAATGAGTATCACGACCGCCGAAAACTTTGTTTGGGGATGGTATGGGGACTGCATGTATGGCCGGTCATCTAACATTGATTTGCAAGCTACCCAAACAATCGTTGAAATTCAAGCACCAGACAAAAATCTACCCATAATTCCTCCTGTATGTTTGGAATCTTGGTTTCGATACCCCTCATAAAAAGGTTAATTCCCTCTTACGCATTGCCAAAACAACTAATTTCGGATGTGATAGACCTCCAGATGAACCAGTCAGATTCCAACAGAAGAAGACCCCCATCCATCGATTCGCTGTTAAGAAAAACCGATTCGTATCCTATTCCGCGTTTACTCAGAAAAAGACTGATTCAGGACCTTCTCCGTGTTTGGCAACAAGAGCATTCTTTTCCCGATACCGACTTTATCGAAGCTGCCATAGGTTCTCATCTTAAAAGTATCGAAAAAGGCCATCTGCAACCGGTCATCAACGCAACGGGAGTGGTGCTGCATACAAATATGGGAAGAGCCCCATTCCACATGGACCTGTGCGTGCATGTAAATCAGAGCATGATCGGCTATAATAATCTGGAACTGGACCTTGACACTGGTAAACGCGGCAAGCGTGGCGCTATGGTCGAAAAAGCGCTGGCGGTCCTGAGCGGTTCTGAATCGGCAACTGTGGTCAACAATTGTGCATCGGCATTGATCCTCATTCTAAGTGCCTGTAAATTGAGGGATCGTCGCGAAGTGCTGGTTTCCAGAAGTGAGCTTGTTCAG
>JBDQII010000043.1:0-17778 GCA_040264395.1 Verrucomicrobiota bacterium | reverse complement strand
GGGATCGAGAAATGTGGCGCTGGAGGGATTGGGTTGTCGAGGCTTTCAATTCCAATATGCCTTTTGACCAGTTCACCATCGAGCAACTCGCAGGCGACCTCTTAACCGAGTCAACTCTTGAGCAGAAAATTGCCACTGGATTCAACCGCAACCATCGCTACAACTCTGAAGGCGGATCGATTCCGCGGGAGGTGCTGACAGAAAATGTTGCTGATAGAGTGGAAACAACCTCGACCACGTGGTTGGGCTTGACCATGGGATGCGCGCGTTGTCACGATCATAAATATGACCCAATTACCACTGAAGATTACTATGGAATGTTCTCTTTTTTCCATAATGTTCCGGAGACAGGAAGGGCGATCAGGGATGGCAATTCAGAACCCTACATAAAAGCTCCTACATGGCTCCAACAAGAGAAACTGCAGCAACTGGAGCGCGCTGTGAGGCAGGCCGGTAATGAAGTGGACGTCCTGCAGCCCGTGATCGATGAAGCTCTGGAGGCTTGGCATGAAAGCGGGCAATGGAGAGATCAAAAGCTTTCTTTGGTTGATGAGGGGTTGATACACGCTCGATCCTTTGAAAACAGTTTGGCTGGTTGGGATGCTGTGCCATTGAAAGAGCAACCTGAACATGGACAGTTGGAATGGACGTCAGGTATTCAGGGGACAGGGGTAATTTTGAACGGAGCATGGGACGGCAATTGCGGCGATATAGGGCGTTTTACCAATATGACCCCTTACTCATTTTCCCTGTGGGTCAAGCCGGCTCGTGATCATAGTGGCGCCATCTTTTCAAGGATTCAGGATGGTGTGGATGGCAAGGGATACCAGCTTGTATATGAAAAAGGACACTTTCGGTATCTATCCATTTCACAAGGCTATGCCGGGCGTATAGGTGTGCGGACATTCAATTCGTTTCAACCCGGGCAGTGGTATCACTTATCTGTAACATATGATGCAACCATGAGTGCTCGGGGCATCAAGATCTTTGTGGACGGAGAAAAAGCGGATGTCGAACTGTTGCGCAATAATGATTCCAATCCCAGCGGAATCTCCTCCAATCCTTTGCGTCTTGGCAGGAGTGCGATGGCTGATGAATTTGAGGGGGCTTTGGATGAATTGAAGATTTATGATCGTGTTCTTACTTCGGAAGAAATCTCAGCTCTTTCAGAACCATTATCTGTTCAAGATCTTTTGGTGCGCGAAAAGAATTCATGGACACCTCGGCAATTGCATGTGGTGCGAACCTTGTTTGAGAGCCTGACCGAAGATCTGCGTATTCGCCCGGCCTTGTTCCAGTTGCACGAGGCTCAAAAACAATTGAGTGCCTACAGGGAAACGCTACCAACGGTCATGGTCATGGAGGAAATGGAAGCTCCGCGGCCCACGCACATTCTGGTTCGCGGCCAATATGATCAACCGGGAAAGGCCGTCGATCCGGGGGTCCCTGAATTCATCGCAAAATGGAATAATGATTATCCTGCCAATCGGCTTGGCCTTGCTCAATGGCTGGTGAGTGACTCTCACCCGCTCACGGCCAGGGTGTTTGTGAACCGCGTTTGGCAAATGCTTTTTGGTCAGGGACTCGTCAAAACAGCTGAAGATTTTGGAGTGCAAGGCGCCTCACCAACTCATTTGGAATTACTGGATTGGTTGGCCGTTGATTTCATCAAGTCTGGGTGGGATGTTAAACGACTCGTAAAATCCATTGTCACCAGTGCGACATATCGGCAGCAAAGTGACGTTTCACCCGAAATGCTGGAATGGGATCCCGAAAACAAATGGCTCGCACGCGGACCTCAGAAAAGGCTTCCTGCACATTTTGTAAGGGATCAACTGCTCGAGTTATCAGGTTTGCAGGTTGATCTCATCGGAGGGCCTCCTGTGTTCCCTTATCAGCCCGATGATCTATGGGGTGAGGTGAGTCGAAAGACTTATCCCGAGTCGAAAGACGCAGGGCGATATCGACGCAGTTTATACACCTATTTCAAGCGCACTGTCGCCCCTCCGTTAATGCAGACATTTGACGCTGCAGACCGGGAGTCATGTATTGTTCGGCAGCAAACCACCAACACACCGCTTCAGGCACTGGCAATGTTGAATGCACCCATACTCCTTGAAGCCGCCTGGGAGCTGGCCAAGGCAGCATGGGAATCCACGTCCCGCACCCCTGAATCACAAGTGCAGTCCTTATTTGAGAATATTTTGTTGCGAGCACCCAGTGAGCGGGAATATGCGCTCTTGTCAGAGAGTTTTCGTGGCTATCAATCCATGAACGGGAAGGAACAGGAATCTATCATGATTGAGCTCGGTAAACCCCGAATAAAAGTTAGTTCCGAGCTGTTCCCCGGGTTTTGCATTTCACTTACCTTGCTGGGGCTGGATGAAACATTAAATTCCAGGTAGTGCCTTGATCGATTAATGAAGGACGTCACTGCGTCCAATTGGATTCAATACTTGTCGACGGCGTCGGGACGCTGTCTTTCAGCCCAAGCCTTACCTAACGCTTGAAACGAACTTTAACGGATATGTTTTCCGCGACCGGAAAGAAAAACCGCTCTTCTTCCTCCAACGGGTCATTGGCTGGACCTAGTTTCTTCAGAGGGAGCTGATTTGCTAATTCGACGGAATGATGTTCTGTTTTTTTGGACTATTTTAATGATGATAGCACTTTCGGTCTGAAAGCTTTTCAAGTGACCGATTTCCTGTGAAAAAGGCTCAAGAGGAGGAATCAGCAGGACGTGCTCGGCCTTACTTTTCTTGAGTAATCTGCGCAACATCTCCCCGCGCAAAGATACTTTTTCCCTGGATGGTCTAATGCTCAGTAACTTTTTGATAAACTCAATAAGCAGTTGATCACATTATGCTCAGCAAGCATTGCATCGGAGACTTCCATCTTTACATTCGATTGAAAGGCCGATTTTGCCCGGTAACAAGTAAAGTCGTGTGAGCCATATTTCGTTATCAGGGATACCCACTCTGTCGGTAAGCAAATAAAAAGATTCGAAAAAAAACGGGCCTCAGAGAAACACACACGGTTAACAAGTTTCCTGAGACCCGCCAAATCCTGTCTTACGACAAGGAAAATCTATGGCATCGGCGCGACAGCCTCGCCAATTTCAAAAGTTTTTATTTATTGTTTTTATCCAGTTCCCAATCCAGAGCCATAATGATGAACCCAAGGTGGTCGACTGCTTTTTTCACCCGACCATGCCTACAATTCCTCATAACGTCAGGGCAAGTATGTACAGACCGCGATGCAGTCGAATTAATCGGTGAATGTAACTATATGATCCGATTTTCCTCTCCTAAGCAACTGTAAAATGAAAAATAGCCACTGACCCTCTGATTCAAACTAGGTGCCCAGCCGATGTATAGGCGAACTACTCACATTACCTCAGAAGCCTATTTAAGTTCTAAAAAATTATACCGCAATAACTTACGAAAAATTTAAGGCAAGTAGAGTTTTTTTTCCCTTATTTTTGATGACAATTTTATTGCGTACTCGTTTTTCCTTAGTAAATTTCCTACTGTCTGTCTGGTGGTGTAATGGTAGCACAAGGCTCTTTGGAGGCTTTGGTCAAGGTTCGAATCCTTGCCGGACAGCCATTTTATTGATGGCCGGGTTTATCCCGGCCTCTTTTTTTAGTCTCTCAATTTCTTCGAGTTTTATGATACCCGCTCTTTTGGCGACATTTTTATTTTGTCTTTCTGCGGTTTCTGCCACAAGAGCCACACACATTCTTGGGGGCATCTCTGCGAATTTCTGGCGACTTCTTCTCGCAACCTTGTTGTTGGGTATCTGGGCTCATGCTTTTGCTCAAGGTACACAAGGCGGAGGTTTTGAGATGTTTTTCTGGAGTGGTGTCGTTGGTTTTGGAATAGGGGATCTGGCCCTTTATCAAGCCTTGCCCAGGTTAGGATCTCGATTAACCTTATTACTGGTGCATTGCGTTGCCGCGCCTTCCGCAGCATTTGCTGAATGGTTGTGGTTGGGAACGACGCTGACTCTGCCGCAAATAGCTTCGATTGTCTGTATTTTACTTGGGGTGGCTGTGGCCTTGTGGCCATTAAATGGCGACTCAACTGCGAAACGCTTCGACCTCGTCGGTGTTGCTTATGGATTGGTAGCCGCGATTGGGCAGGGGGTCGGAGCCGCGATGAGCCGGTTGGCCTACGATATCAATGGACGACAGGATTTTCACATCGATGGACTGACCGCTGCTTATCAGCGAATACTGGGTGGTTTGCTGCTGGCATTGATTGCTTTGCTCGTAATGAAACGACTCAGATTCAAGCAGGGAGAATCGAATCATGAAAGTTCTCTGGAGGACAAGGAAGCACGCTCAAAAGGCCGTGCTGCATTGCCGTGGATTATCGGTACCGCCCTGGCCGGTCCCACTCTTGGGGTTGGCTGCTACCAGTGGGCTCTGGAAGCCATTCCGAGTGGCTTGGTTTTGCCTATCGTCGCCACCACTCCCTTGATGGTCATTCCGCTTTCAGCCTGGATGGAGGGCGACAAACCCACGATGCGCTCTCTTGCTGGTGGTTTAATTGCCGTGTTGGGGGTGATATTGCTCGGTAAATTTCGTTGAGCTTTGCGCATTATGGATAAAGAAAGGTAATCAGGAACGGACTTCACTCGATAAGGCCTTGCAAGAAATATCTTCAAGTAGACGTGTTGAATACCGGTTAGAGTCTGTTACGCTGATCTTTATATGGCATTTGGATCTTACAGGGCTTTTATTGATAAATTAGACGAGATGGGGGAATTGGTTCGAATCACTGAACCTGTCGCCACAGAATTGGAGATTACGGAAATAGCGGACCGGGAAATGAAAAAACCGGGTGGGGGCAAAGCTCTTTTGTTTGAGAAGCCAACCGTCAACGGCCAAATTTCATCTTTTCCAGTGGCTGTCAATACGATGGGTTCAGATCGGCGCATGGCTCTGTCCATGGGAGCAGAATCGGTTGAATCAGTTGCCAACGAACTTGCAGTACTGATGAAAGCCAAGCCGCCCTCAGGTGTGCGAGATGCCATCAAGCTCTTCAGTGCTGCTTTGGAATTGCGGCACGTACGCCCCAAAAAAGTACGAACAGGGCCATGCAAAGACGTGATCCATCTGTTTGATCCGCCCAGGACCAGAAATCAGGAATGGCCGGATGCGCCTTCCATTGACAGGGAAACAACCAAGGATCCCAAAGATACTCCAACCCTTTTGAATTTGCCCGTGTTGAAGTGCTGGCCTCTGGATGGTGGCAGGTTTGTAACCTTGCCATGTGTGGTCACCCGTGATCCCGACACGGGTGAAGGCAATCTTGGGATGTATCGAGTGCAGATATATGATGACCAAACGACCGGGATGCACTGGCAGCTTCAGAAAGTCGCAGCTAGGCATGGTCGACGTTACTACGAAACAGGTGAGCGCATGCCTGTTTCTATTTTTCTCGGTGGTGATCCGGCATTTCCATTCGCCGCCACCGCTCCCCTGCCGGACGGACTTGATGAGTTTTTATTGGCAGGATACTTGCGTAAACAATCGATCGAGATGGTTCGTTGTGAAACCAACGACCTGCAGGTGCCAGCCAGCGCCGATATCGTCATTGAGGGCTACATCGACCCGAGGGAGCCACTGCGCAGCGAAGGGCCTTTTGGGGATCATACGGGTTTTTACACATTGCCAGAGCCTTACCCCGTTTTTCATGTGACTGCAATCACCCACCGTAATGATGCAATTTATCCGGCAACGATCGTTGGTATTCCGCCGATGGAAGATTTTTACATGGGCAAGGCGAGTGTTCAGTTATTCCTGCCCATGTTTAAAATGAATTTCCCGGAAATTGTTGATATTGCACTTCCTGCCGAAGGGGTTTTTCATAACCTGGTATTTGTCAGCATCAAAAAAACGTATCCGATGCAGGCCTACAAAATCATGCACGGACTTTGGGGAATGGGCCAGATGATGTTTACTAAATACATAGTGGTCGTTGATGACGATGTCGATGTGCATGACACCAGCCAGGTTCTGTTCAGGCTTTGCTCCAACACCGAACCTCGCAGAGACGCTGTATTCACACGTGGACCTGCTGATGTGTTGGATCACGCGACGGATGCGGTGGGCGTTGGATCCAAGCTTGGTTTTGATGCCACGCGTAAACTAAGAGGAGAAGGGTTTACACGCGATTGGCCCCCACTGATCAAGATGGATGCCAAGGTGCGTGCAAGGGTGGATCAGTTACTGCAAGGTAAATTGTGATTGAGAAAAGTTCCCTTTCTAGAGAGGCGTGATTCAGCCTTTTCTGACTTGGCTCGCGTTCTTGAGGCTATTGACCTCGACTGTTCTGCGAGTTTCAAAAACGGGTTTTGCCCGGTGTCCCTCAGAAAATACTCAAAGGTCATTCAGTAAAAGACCATCGAGTGAGGTGGTTGCGATCTTTAATGAGTAAACTGTCTGCCCAGAGGACTGGAGGAGCCCACGTGGGGCCTGATGCTACTTCATATGATCTGATTTTTTGGAATGCTTTCGAGCTTGCTTCAATTACCCAGAATCTGCCGTCGTTGATCAGAACTCCAATGTGGTTTTCCATTGCCAGAAGGCATGCATTCTCTCCTGTTCTTGAAGGTCCCTGCCATAAAATGTTACCCGAAGTGGTGTCTATACAAAAAAGTTGACCAAGGCCAAAGTGAGAAAAACCAAACAGGTGGTTTCCATGTACGACGGCTGTGCTCATGTCTAGTGAGACTCGCTTCTGGTGCCATCCTTCTTTCACATTCCAGATGCTTCCTTTCAATGTGGGCAGCACTTGTCTTATACCGCGATTTTCACCCCCCACCAAAATAGCGCCATCATGAAAGGTGGGGGTAGGCATGTTTTGATTAGATCCGATGTGAGGAAGAGGGAATCTCCAATGCATTTGTCCGGATGTCATATCGACTCCAATGAGCGCATTGTGGTTCCATTCAATGAGCTGATCCTTACCCGTGAGTTTAGCTGTGATCGGCGACGAATAACAGGCGCCATCATCGCCTAAACGCCACACGGGTTCCCCGGATTCAACGTTGAAGGCCAAAAGCATCCCTTCAGCGTCGTTGCCAAATCGAACCATGATTCTTTCTCCATGAACGATCGGTGACATGCTTGCACCCCAGTAGGGAGTTGTCTTCTCAAAACGTTGGCTTTCATCATGTCGCCACAGTAATTCTCCGGAATCCATATCCCAGGCGGACAGTTCTCCGGTGATGCTGAAGGTGAATAATCGGCCATCAGCCAGGGTGGGACATGATTTGGGGCCTCTTCCATGACCTTCGCCACCGTTGCCCATTTTGAAATTTACCAAGTGTTCGTTTTTCCAGATTTCTTTTCCAGTTGCAAAATCGATTTTCCTGATGACCTCATGGCCGTTCTGTCTGGAGTGTTGGTAGATTTGATCGTCGTGAACCAGAGGAGAGCCATATCCGTCTCCTACTTGAATACTCCAGACTTTTTGGAGTTTGTCTGGCCAGATTACCGGTTCATTGAAGTGATTAACTCTGCCGTTACGTTCAGGGCCCAGAAGGCCTGGCCAGTTTAATGTGGCACCCATGAGAGGCATGGACAGTATGCTGCCAGCCAGGGTGGCGATCAGGTAGCTCTTGATAAAATACATTGGTATTGAGTGTCAGGTTTGGAGCGCCTTTGAAATGAGGAGGCATTTTCATGCCGCAATGGCGTGTTGATGGTGTTGTCCTTTTGTTTCTGCGCTCAAGATTGGGTGGTCATCAGTGACCTTCTTTCGTTTGTCTCAGCATGTTTTGTTTCTAGTAGAAGTAGAATAAAATGAACACGGCACATGACGCCAAAATGCCAGCGAGGTAACGGTCGTCGATGCCTTTTTCATTGTCTTTGCGTTGAGACTGTTTAATGCCGAATAGGATAATACACAGTGTCCAGCATGATCCAAAAGTGGCGGCAACCACGGGCGATATAAAGTTGTTCACCATGCACGAGCCCAAGCCTGCAAAAACAAGGACACTCAACAAAAGACGTTTACCATAGGAAGCCAGTTGATCCTTTGAGATCAAGCCTAGCCCATGCCAGGTGAGCTGACTTTTTTGGTCGTCTGTCTTTGTCAGTTTGCTAACAATGACGTGAGCCAGAGTAGACACGATTGCAGCCACAAACACAGCGTGGAAAAAGTTGAGGTTCTGACCGAACAGGGATGCGATGGTTTTGTTCTGTCCCAGTGTCATGGCATAAAGTGGAGGAAGACCATAGGAAACCACCAGGCCTGCAATAATGGCGGCAAATCCTCCTGTGGCAGTGGCACCCTTCCAGAGCATCCCCACACCAAAGGCAACCACCAGGCCAGCGATTAACCTACTTTGATGGCTGGCCACATAGGTGAAAAACGGTTTTTCACTGTTTGGGTCGAAGATAAAGATTGTCAAGAATGCAGAGCCAATGACAAAGAGCAAAATACATTGGCGACCCACACGAATCAACTGCTTGTCGGTGGCCTCCGGGTTGATAAAACGTTTGTAAACATCAAAGGTGATCAGTGTGGCAGCGGAGTTTAGCATGGAGTCCACGCTCGACAGGATCGCACCTATCAATCCAGCAGCGACCAGACCTGCAAGCCCCCAACCGACAGGTGCGACAACTTCTCTCATTAACATGGGGAAAGCCGTGTCTCCATCCACAGGTACGCCTGGCATCGTAGCCTGAAAGTAATAAAATGCGGCAACACCGGTTCCAATGGAAATAAATGGGATGATTAATTTGAAGAAACCGGCAGTGACGATTCCAATGCGTGCTTCCCGGTCTGAGCGTGCAGCTAATGCACGTTGGACGATAAACTGGTTTGCGCTCCAGTAATAAAAATGAAGGATCAATAATCCACTCAGCATGCCTGTCCAGGGTCGCCCCGGATGATTCATGGGAAGGTAAAGGTGCATAAGGTCCTTGCCTTTTGCGTCCAATGCTCTCATTCCTGACCATCCGCCAATCTCTGCTTGACCAAAAGTCAGATAAGCCACCAATGCTGCTCCTCCCAGCATGAGAACAGATTGGATCACATCCGTGATGATGACTGCTTTCAATCCTCCGAAAATGGTGTAGGAGCCCGCCACAACAGCCATTACCAAAATGCCGATGATATAGGTTGTATAATTGATTTGAATTTTTGCAGAATTACCCGCTGCCGCGGAGTCCAGGGCTGCCTGGATTTGGGATTGATCCACGAGCAAAATGTTTAATGAGCGGGATCCAATGTAAAATGCTGGCACCATCATGATCACAACGATGATCGTGATCATGATGATGGCATAAGCAACGCGGGAGCGGTCATCGTAGCGTCGACTCAGATAATCACTCAAAGTATAAATGTTGAGTTTGCGATAAACGGGAAGAAAGAAGTAGCACAGCAAGAGCAGTCCTGCGATTGCCGTGATTTCGAAATGACTTTCAACAAAACCCAGACTGAATCCAACTCCCATCATGCCAACGATGTGATTCGCTGAAACATTGGACCCGAAAATCGAGCCAGCCACTCCCCACCATCGAGCATCTTTTCCTGCCAGGTAAAAATCCTGAGCGCTTTCCTCCTTTCTTCCTGCCCACAGTCCGATGATCATCACCAAAATCAGGGAACCAAAGAAAATAGTAAAATCCAATGGGGACAAAAGCTGCTGGTTCATAAGCTCAAGATTAGACCGAGGTACAAAGATACGTCAATCATCCTAATGGAGCCGTCCGACTGTGAGTTGACTCCATAATTGGGGGATCGATTGGAGCAGGTTTGTGGAAGAAATTTTGGGGGACATTTGAATTGCATCCACTTGATTAAACATCACCTTGCGACAAACACCGCTGATTCAGGCCCGCGAGCGCGATGAACCAAACGCTAGCCTGTCACCATTGCGAATGCCGATGCAGGAACCAGCGTGTCAGGCAGGCAGAGCTTTCCTCAAGAGACCAGAAAATCGATGGCTGTCATCATTGTCGTGGTCGAAATACAGCCTTCAAAGCCGTCCATTACGAACGCATTCAATCAAATAGAACCCGGTTGGCTTGATTTTTGTTCAGGATGAGGATTATTGCCCAGCGTATTCCTTGTGAAATCCACTTGCCATTGCTGCCTTTGAAGGAATACTCTTATCTCTGTTATGGAATCGCAAATTGCGGAATATATACCTGTTTTGATGCTTGGTCTTGTAGCAGCAGCTTTTGCCTTTGGGACGCTTATTTTCTCGGCCTTGGTTGGCAAGAAAGGGCACCGCTCAAAGATCAAAGATACTGCCTATGAATGTGGTATGCTGCCAATCGGGCCAGCAAGTGCTCGGTTTTCAGTTAAATTTTATCTGGTTGCGATGTTGTTCATTCTTTTCGATGTGGAAGTCGTTTTTCTTTTTCCCTGGGCGGTTGTTTACAAGGAAATGCTTCTCGAAAATGCCCACTTGATCTTTGGTTCGATGATGGTTTTTCTAGGATTGTTCCTGGTTGGGTTCATTTACGAACTCAAAAAGAAGGCGTTCGATTGGAAAAATTAATTGTTTTGAGACAGTAGCATCTCAATCCTCCTGACATGGATTCCATCAAATTTGGCACATCTGGCTGGCGCGGGATCATTGCCCGTGACTTCACCTTCGCTAATGTCGCTCTCGTGGCTCAGGCCATCTCTGATTATTTGAAAAGCGAGCTCAAGCGTAAAAAGTCTGAAATCAAAGGACGCAGGCCTATTGTGGTTCTGGGACACGATGCCCGCTTCATGGGGCCTGAGTTTGCGACGACAGTCGGAGAAGTGCTCTCTAAAAACGGATTGATACCCTTGCTTTGCGAACGAGATGCTCCGACACCGGTGATCGCCCACACCATCCGTGCTCGAAAAGCAATTGGCGGAATCAACATGACAGCCAGTCATAATCCAGCCGAATATCAGGGACTGAAATTTTCGACTCATCGCGGAGCTCCCGCACCTCAAGATGTTACCGGGAAAATCGAAAAAAACATCGAGAAACTCCAGAACAGAGGATGGGCGTGGAAAGTCAGCGACGCGGGAGTTTTCAAATGCAAAACCATTGACCCGCGCGATAGCTACTTCAAGCAGGTTCGCAGCGTCATTGATTTCAAAAAAATCAAGCGTGCAAAACTTAAAGTCGCTGTGGAGTGCATGTACGGCACCGGTCGCGGTTATCTGGATACACTGCTCAATGAAGCTGGCTCCAAAACAACTTTATTCCACGATTATCTGAACCCCGGTTTTGAAGGTCGACACCCCGAACCCAACGAGAAAGGCATGGCGGATGCGCGTGAATGCGTGTTATCTGGCGAAGCCCAGCTTGGTTTGGGATTGGATGGTGACGCCGACCGTTTTGGTATTGTAGATCAAGATGGCACTTGGTTGACCCCTAATCAGATCCTCTCGCTGGCACTTTATCATCTCGCCAAAAACCGCAAATGGACTGGAGCAGTCGTCCGCACCGTCCCCACAAGCCATCAGGTGGACGATGTTGCCAATATGTTTGGCATCAAGGTGCACGAGACCCCAACAGGTTTTAAGCACATCGGAGCCTTGATGGAATCTGAGGACATCATTGTTGGAGGCGAAGAGTCCGGCGGCTTGAGTGTCAAAGGGCACGTTCCTGAAAAAGATGGTGTTGTCGCTTGTCTTTTGATGGCAGAGTTGTATGCCTACGAGAAAAAACCTCTCGGTGAGGTCCTCAAAGATATTGAAAAGGTGACTGGTCCTTATTACACCGACCGAATCAATGTCCGCATTCCTGCTGAACAAAAAGAGGCCCTTTTAAAACGCCTGTCTAAAGGGCTCGAAAAAGTTGGGCGTCAGAAGGTAGAAAAATTCATCAATATCGACGGTTATAAGTTTCTTCTTCCCGGGCAGGAATGGGTCGCGTTTCGTGCAAGTGGAACCGAACCCCTGATCAGATGCTACATCGAGGCCAAATCTGAAGCCGGGCTAAACACCCTCATTCGAGCCTGCAAAAAAATCCTCAAAGGATAGAGCTCCTGCACAACATTTAAATACACTTGAAAATTAATGAGTCACAAGTCATCTGACATGACGTGGCCGACCGTGCACCTTCGTCACGGTGAGGCACAACGTATCCAAGCTGGGCACCCATGGGTATACTCCCGCAACATTCAAAAAGTCACGCAGGAACCTGAAGATGGAGATGTCGTTCAGGTGAGGGACCATCGTCGCCGGTTCCTTGGTTTGGGCTTCTTCAATTCGAAATCAAAAATACGAGTGCGTTTGATTTCAAGGTCGAAGCTTGAAGTCAATCAGTCGTTCTTCGAAGTGAAGCTGCAGACCGCCTTGAATTGGCGGCACAAACATTTGGCTGATCGCGAATGTTTTCGCGTGGTCAATGCGGAAAGTGATGGGTTGAGTGGCTTGATTGTCGATAATTATGATGGTGTGCTGGTTGTGCAAACCAGTTCATTGGGAATGGATCAGCGCCTTCCACAGATTGTGGGCGCACTGAAAAAGTTGATGAGCCCCAAGCGTATCCTTGAGCGTAATGATTCCACTGGGCGTCGCATGGAGGGACTCGAAGAGCGGCATTCCATATTGTACCAGCGTGAATCCGAAAACTCCGATACTGAGTTGATTGTGAAGATGAACGATTTGGATTGGCGGATTGATACGAAAAAAGGTCACAAAACAGCCGCTTATCTGGATCAATACGAAAATTACCAGCAAGTTGCCAATCTGGTTGCACGTATGGATGCTCCTAAGGTGCTGGATTGCTTCAGTTTCATGGGAGGATTTGCTCTTCATGCCGCCAAGGCGGGAGCAACAGAGGTTACTGCCATCGATCAGAGCGAGGATGCGCTTGATGCAGCTACCAGCAACGCGCAATTGAATGGACTTTCACAGCGATGTGAATGGGTGCACGGCAATGTGTTCGATTGGCTCAAGGTCATGACTGCCAAAAAAGACAATGATGAAGCTTTGGAGGATGGGCTTCGCTATGACCTTATCATCTTGGACCCGCCTTCCTTTACCAGGAGTCGTGCATCAGTGCCTGACGCGCTGCGCGGCTACAAGGAAATCCATTTACGTGCCATGCGCTTGTTGAAGCCTGATGGAGTAATGGCTACATTTTGCTGTTCGCATCATATTGATCCCCTGACATTTGAGGGGACGGTCTTGAGCGCGGCATTTGATAATCGATGCACCTTGCGGCGAGTGGGAACCTATGGTCAGCCAGCGGATCACCCTATTGTTCCATCCATCCCGGAGACAGAATACCTTAAAGGTTTCGCCTACCAGCGTTTGGAATATTAGTAGTCACAGCTTGAGGATCTCGCGCTGCCATTGCATGAGTTCGCTGGTGGCCTTTTCAGCGTCGTTCAGTCCCAGGCGTGTCAGAGTGGCCTTGCTTGCAATGATTGATGGGTCAAGATTCAGTTTTTCCGCAGCATCGTCACGTATGGACTTTAGGCGATCTGCACGGCGTTTCTCCTCATCCGTGCTGCGAAAACGCTCCGTTTTGATACGGTCTGGATAATCTTGAGCCTTGATTGTCAACGATTTATTGACGGCTTGTTCAAGACCTTGACGCCTCCTTTGAGACAGGCGACGAGGAAGCAGGCTTTCCCATTTTTCATTATTTGCTGCATTTATTGCGATGGCCACACTCAAGTCGTGGTTCAAAACGAAAAAAGGAGGGCGATTCGCCTGAACTGCCTCCTTCTCTCGCCAGTAGTAGATTGCTTTGAGCACAGCCAATTCTCGTCGGGACATCTTCTGACTTCCTTTGATCCGCCACTCGCGGTCTGAGGTATCCTTCTCAGGCAAGCAGGCTTGATCGATCACTTTCTGGCTGATTTCATGCAGCCATTCAAGTCGACCGAGTTTTGTTAATTCTTCTCGCATCAAATGGGTGAGTTGATGAAGGTAAAAGACGTCGTTCAGCGCATATTGGGCCATGCCTGGTGTTAAAGGCCTCATGCCCCAGTTTGCCGTTTGAGGACCTTTCTCGAGTTGGACGTTAAAGTAGTGTTTTACAAGGAATTCCAAGCCAAAGCGCTCATGACCTACCATGCGTGCCGCCCACATCGTGTCGAAGACTTGAGAGGGGCGGAACCCAAACCTTTTGTAAAGCAAGCGCAAGTCGTAGTCCGCAGCATGAAAAATTAAAATTTTATCTTGAAATGCTTCCAACAGCGGGCGGCAATCAACATCCGAGAGCGGATCGACCAGCCAGCTGCTTTTCTGGGTGCGGATCTGCAGAAGACAAATCTTTTCCGGATAAGCATGCATGCTGTCCGCCTCGGTATCGAGAGCGATTTCATTCGCTTTGGACACAGCTTGCACCACCTCTTTCAACCGAAGGTCATCATCGATCAAACAGGTTTCATCTGGAGTAATCTTCATCGTTTTCAAATGGTCAAGCGGCAATAAGCATCACCGACAACCTAATATGTAGATGTTTGTCATAGAGGTTTGCAAAACAAAATAACTTGGATGAGCAAAGTCTTGTTCTCAGAATGCTCCCCATGAATTTGGCAAATGCACTAATAGATGCTTTTCAAAGGCATCCAGAAAAGGCCGCTATTTACTGGGGAGGTGAAATAATTACCTATGCCCGAATAGTGGAGGAATCAGATTGGATTAGAAATTATTTATTGAAGGAGTGCCAGGTGAACTCTGGGGATCGAGTTGCGCTTTGGATGAAGAATACTCCCGAATTTATTTCTATTCTCTATGGTGTTTTGCGAGCTGGTGCGGTGGTCGTGCCCTTGAATCATTTTTTGACCGCACCTGAGGCCGAACTCATTTTAAGGGATTCAGGAGCCAAAGTGATTTTTGCAGATGATGCCATGTATAAGGGGGCAAACTGTATGCGCGAAGTGCTTCCTGAAGTTAACCTTTGCCACATTAAAAACCTTAGCGCTGGACCTTCTGAAACTGAACAAACCATACACACGACTTCGGTTAAAGACGAGGATGATTTGGCATTGATCATATATACCAGCGGGACCACAGGTAGGCCAAAAGGAGCAATGCTTACGCATGGGAACCTTGCGCACAACGTGAACAGCTGTGTACATACGATGCGCGTCTCTGAGACTGATAAGGTTGTGCTGCTATTACCCATGTTTCACAGTTTCATGGTAACTGTGGGCATTCTGCTGCCTATCAAGGTTGGGGGCTCCATTGTGCTGATCCAATCCTTGCATCCTCCCAAAAATATCCTGAAAGAAATCATTGCCGCGGAGGCCACCATCTTACCGGCAATACCTCCTTTTTACCGTGCATTTGCTTCCTGCTCCTTGCCGGAGTTGCCCTTGCGCCTATGTATCAGTGGTGCTGCTCCTTTGCCCAGAGAGGTCCTTAAAAAATTTAATCGTCAATCGAATATGAGCCTGATTGAGAGTTATGGGCTAAGTGAGGCCAGTCCGGTCGTGACACTTAATCCAGTAGACGGCCCTTGGAAAACCGGCTCGATAGGGCTTCCCATTCATGATGTTGCCGTAGCGATCATGAATGAACAGGGGCATGAAGTTCCAGCGGGGCAAACGGGCGAGCTTTGGGTCAAGGGGGGCAACGTGATGAAAGGCTACTGGAATCGCCCTGAAGCATCAGCAGAAGCCTTGTGTCATGGTTGGCTAAGGACGGGTGATATGGGGCATGCAGATGAAGAGGGATACATCTATGTCACGGACCGGAAAAAAGACATGTTGCTGGTTAACGGGATCAATGTGTATCCGCGTGAAATAGAGGAATTGATTTATGAATGCGAAGGCGTGAAGGAAGTTTCAGTAGTGGGGCAAATTGATCAACGTAAGGGAGAGTTACCGGTTGCATTCATCGTGATGGAAGATGGTTACAATCAAAACGCTCATGTGATTCTGGAAGCGTTAAAGCCCAGGCTAGCAGCTTATAAAATTCCGAGGAGAATCCTTTTCATTGGAAAACTGCCACGCAATGCAACAGGCAAGGTGTTGAAGACTGTTTTGCGTAAGCAGCTGCAGGCTTAAACCTCCCTGTCAGGTCCCTTCAAACGCGTTCTTTCGGCGTCATTCATGACTCACTTGACTGGAGTTTTCTCTCTGACGCTCAGACTTGTTCAAGGTTTCATAATCATCAACAGGCCATTGTAGTTGGAAAATTTCAGGAGCTTGCCAACAGGAGCCAAGTTGGCAAGAATGCATCATGTTCCTCTATACTAAAAAGTTGAGATTGTCTGTGAGAAGCATGGGGACCTTGTTCCTCTTATGGAGCGCTTTTGTTCATGCAGAGCGTGCCAGGGATTGGGGGATTCCATTCGGTGGAAAGCCTGGCCCCCAAAATGCCATCACCGATGTCCAAGGTGTGTTGGTAGGACACTGCACTTTGATACAGGGCAGCGGTGATTTACATGTCGGCAAAGGCCCCGTAAGGACAGGTGTCACGGCCATTTTGCCGAGTGGAAAGGCTTTCAGACCCGTATTTGCCGCTTGTGATACACTCAACGGTAATGGGGAAATGACCGGGACAACGTGGGTGAATGAGTCAGGTTTTCTTGAAGAACCTTTGCTTTTAACCAATACGCACAGTGTCGGAAATGTCTATGAGTCAGTGATCCATTGGCGTCGTCAAGCGGGATATCATGATCTCGCTGACCCATTCGGTTGGGCCTCTCTTCCGGTTGTGGCTGAAACATGGGATGGTCGCTTGAACGATATTCATGGGCATCACATACGGCAGGAGCATGTCTTCAAGGCCCTCAATTCAGCCCGATCAGGTGCTGTTGATGAGGGTAATGTCGGCGGCGGAACAGGTATGGTTTGTCATCGTTTTAAGGGCGGGGTCGGAACCTCATCGCGTATGATGAAAAACGGCTATACTCTTGGTGCGTTGGTGCAGGCCAATTATGGTAAACGTGAAAACCTCACGATTGCAGGCATCCGCTTGGGGGAACGTATAGCAGGAAGTGAGATGATCATGAATGGGCTTGAGCCCCGGACGATTGGACATTCAATCATTGTGATCATCGCAACCGACGCCCCTTTATTGCCGCATCAGTTAAAACGAATTGCTCGCAGGTCTTCCCTAGGTATTGGGCGCACTGGGGGTTTTGGAGCTAATTCGAGTGGAGATTTGTTTTTGGCTTTTTCTACCTTTCAAATTGGCAAAGCCTCTAACAAAGGACTGAGTCAAGTCAGCATGCTTTCCAATAGCCAGCTGGATGCCTTTTTTCTGGCTACCATCCAGTGTGTTGAAGAATCCGTCATCAATGCCATGGTAGCTGCCGAGACGATGGTTGGAATCAATGGAAACACTGTATTTCAACTCCCCAAGGAGCAGGTGATTCGTATCCTTGATAGGCATGAGATCATTGAGCAATAAAGGGTGAGACCATAAGAAAGTTGACGAATAAGCCCCATATTTTGCCTGTTATTCATAATGGTAGCCCCATCCAATAGACTGAATCGGCACTATCGAAGGGTTAAATTTCGTCATAGGCCTTAAGTTTCGGTTCGAATTAACAAATTAACAGAATCACCATCGGTGTTCTGTGCATCCATCGGCATCGCTCTGGGATGCTCCATCATTAATCCTTGCAAATATCTGTTACTTACCTTGTCTCTTCTCAAAAAGTAACAAAATTGCGTAATTAAATGCTTGTACCGAGTAACAAATCAAAGTAACTTTTAATTGTTGTTTGAAACAATGCTCAATTGATCAAAACCCAAGCAAAATGAACGAAATCAAATTCAACATGACGGTAACTGAATCGATCAACGGGATGATGGAAGAGGAAGTTTATCGGGGCGTGACAATACTTGGC
>JBDQII010000042.1:0-17851 GCA_040264395.1 Verrucomicrobiota bacterium | reverse complement strand
TCCCCGGCACACACCACCCGTCTGGAAATGGTAGCACCAAGCTCCCCTTCTCTCGCCAGCACAAGTAATGGATTAATGCTGCGCGCACCATGACACCATTCATTGTGCTGGCGAGAGAAGGGGAGCTTGGTGCTACAATTTCCAGACGGTTGATGAGTGCCGGGTAATCGAGTTCAATCTCCCACCATGCGCCGGGCGTGTTGTCCGTAACGGCTTGAGTATGGTAACTTCCATCAATGGCCGACTCGGCTGTATTCACTCCGGCTGAGTCGGGAGCCTGTTTTGCTTTCCCCATGGTAGAGAGATCCAGTTGAACATCAGCTCTTGCCTTGAGTGGATCAAATGTATTGAAACCCCAATCAAGCGAAGAGACGCGAGCCTTCGAATCATTGGCGGTCACTCTCGCAACGTATGTTTCATTTGCCGCAAGGGGTAGGCTGTAAGCAACAGTGAGCTCCTGTGCGTTTTCCGAAAAGATCAAGGCGCCGGAAACATCAATGCCATTGAGGGATAACTTGATATCGCCCGTGCTTACGATATTCGGTGCTTCAGTTGAAACCGTAAATCCCAGCCCTCCATCTGGTGAGTAAAACTCGGTGCCATCTGCGGGAGAAATTTGGCTGATGCGCGGCGGCCATTCATCACCCGGCAGGGCCAATTCCAGAGGGGGCGTTCCAGTGGCGAGGGCTTTGATCTGGTTTTCAGTCAGAGCCCTACCAAATACAGCCACATCATCCATGAGTCCGTGGAAGGCGAATTGCGGCTCTCTGGCGGCCTGACCAAGCACCAGTCCCGTCCAATCTGTTAACAAAGGGGTGGCGCCGGAGGTCTGCTCCAAGGCAAGTTTTCCGTTCATCCATACCTGTTTGGCTTCGCCCTCTTTGATTAAAGCAATGTGATGCCATGCACCCCAATCTTCGATGAGGCCCTGCCCATTCAAGCGGTTTCCCGGAGTTCCACAGCAGCCTGATGTGTCGAAATAAATACTGCCATTCCCCCAAGGTGCATGAGCCTGAAGGCCTCGGTCCCCTGATCCCGCTGATGGCGAGGTAAACCATATGGAGGCGCTGTTGGCGATTTCTCCTTCATGCCAGCGTTGCCAGAATGCCACGGAGATGGTGTCTTCCTCATTCGATGCATTCAGTTTTTTCGCAAAGGCAGCACCTTCAGGAGTGTTGTTCACTACGATGGCATGTGTGGGTCTGTCTGCAGATCCAGTGGTTCCCAGATTCAGCGCCCTGTCGCCAGCCTTGCCTGTGTGCCCCGCTCCATCCGAGCTAAAAGCGGCATCCCCCACAAAATTGATTTTTGGGCCATTATTCAAACTGATGGCGTGGTCCCCTGTGTTGGCATCGTTAAAATCCCAGACAACCAGAATATCATCCAGGGTGAGAGATTCAAATGCCTGCCCGAGACCGATGTGACAAAAACTGAAGAGGGCCGCCAGGATGCCGTAAAATTGAATGTTCATGGTTTATGAAGAAGAACATCTAGCAGAATACATGCCGTTTTGCCAGTTTTAGAGATGGGGAACAAAAATGAATATTATCCACGAACCGAAGGGTTTTTCTTAAAATTATCCTTCATTGCAAATAGAATGCTTCTCTAACTTATGAGCCCATATTTGTCTAACCGTCGCTCGGTTGATGTTGTTCCAATTGACACACAGGTACTCAAATTCCACTAAAACAAGCGACTCGTATTTATCAGCCAGCGTCCTCGGTTCAGCGAGATTTCACTCAGTAGATTCGTTATGGGGAAAAAATCGTCCCGGAATATGAGTGCGAATGTACGGTCATGGCAGAAGGTGTTCTTCCCATCTTATTGGTCAGCTGGATTACTGTATTCACTCATGATTCACATTTATCTAGCTTGAATATATTGTCAGTTGCTTTTGGCGGAAATCTGTCGTCCGTTAAATGACTTGCCCACTCATTTACCGAGTGATGGGGCAGGGGGTATTTGTAGTTTGTTGGCGTGCTGTTTTTACTGAATACAAAGTCGCTGGTCGGTGTATTAATAACCTAATCCTGTCAACACCAAATGTATTATGCTATCGCACTCTTTAAGTATGAACTCATTCTTAAAGGAAGGCTGTGGAAATAAAAAGTGCATCTGATCCGCTCTATGAGTCATTCATCGCAAGCTGTTATTCGATCCAGAGCGCATCGAAGGCGGCAAAAAGCAAACGATAAAACCATTGCATCACTCAAGGTCTGGATTAAAGTTCGCTTTAGCTTGATCTTATCAAACATCCATTAAATGTGTTTTTATGCGTGACAACGAGTCTGGGAATGACATTGCTTGGCAAACCTTCAAACCTGTTTGCGGGACCTTAGTAACATTACTCCTGAGATCATCTTAACCATGTGCAGCGCTCCGGTCAGTACACAAGCAAGGCTTGGAAAGTTTCACTTTTCAGATCATTCCTCGCTTTTTTTTATAATTGCCTTTTTGACATGCAGCACTTTTCTTGTTGCAGACATCACCTGTCGTGTTCTTTCGCCTGAAAACAACCGGATACCTCGTAAGCTGCTAAACATTGTTCATTCGATCGAAGGTCAGCGTGAGATGGGTATCCCTGAGGAAGCTCAGCTCGCTTTCGACAATTTCCTTAGAAAAACAGATGTTGAATGGATGCGAATCCGTGTGCGCCCTGAAGCAGAACAACTGCCTGTTATAGCCAAGGTTGAGCGTCTGGTGGTTGAGGAAGTCAAACTTCGTTTTGGTCAAAAAGCGCTTTTACGTCTTAATCAACTGGAGCTTCAAGCTCAAGGCAGTCGAGCTTTTTTGCGTCCTGAGGTGGAGGGTTACCTGAATCTGACGACCCCTCAAATGAACCGCTTGAATGCTTTGTTTGATCAAACAGAGAAGGCTGCTGAGGTGGCTCGGACGGCGGTCAAGCAATCAGACCCCACCCAGCGTCTGGCCGCCACCCAATACGCACGGTTGCGCGCCGGTGAAACCAAGGGGGTACGCCTGATATTGACTCCGGATCAGCGTGCGCGTTATCGCAGAGCACTTGGGCCTGTAAGGAACACAAATCGCTTTGAGCGCATTTATGCACAGGCCCCTGAACTGATTGACTCGGGTGCCTGGCTGGATGATAGTCCGGTTCGTCTCGCCGACTTGCGTGGGAAGGTTGTCTTGTTGCATTTTTACGCTTTTCAGTGTCACAACTGTCAGGCCAATTTTGGCATCTACAACAACTGGGAACGCAGGCTCAGGGAAAAGGGCGTTGAGATAATTGGCATACAGACACCCGAAACTGCAGCTGAAGCTGAGCCGGCGAGGGTGACAGCGGATGCCCACCAGCAGGGCTTTGAATTTCCCGTGTTGATTGACCTTGAAAAAAAGAACTGGGATGCGTGGGGTAACACTATGTGGCCGACCGTTTACGTCGTCGATAAACGAGGCTATATCCGCTATTGGTGGATGGGAGAGCTCCAATGGCAAGGGGCCAGGGGAGACAAATATATCGAGCGTCTGGTAGACAAACTACGTCTCGAGTAACCATGAATCACGTGCACGTCATCATCAGTTACAAATTGAGTCTGTGTTTAGTTTTTCTTTAAATCATAACAAATCAATCGGCTCTCACTTCTAAGATAGAGCTTCTGATTTGACAGCACGGGAGCGGTCCAGCAAGGGTATTTCATTTCGGGGACCTGGAATTTACTGATTTCTTCTGCCATGCCAGGATTTGGGCGAAACAATCCCAGTTGCCCTGCTTCGCCCATCACGATGAGTTTGTTGTCAGCTAGAATGGCGGAACCTCTCCCATATTTTTCAGGGGGAGCGAGATAACTTTTCCGCCAGCTTTCGTCTTGATCCCAAACTAGCTTGCCTGTTGCCATTTCGACACAGCGGAAACGAGCATCTGGTTCGTTTCGCCCTGAAAAGGCATAGAGGTTTCCGTTATGTAAAACTGGGGTGGTCCAATGTACTTCGAGCGCTCTGGATCTCCATGTTTCAGTGACTGATCTGCCTCCAGGTGCAACCTTGAGCAAAACTGAGCCGACACGGTAATAGGCGGCGGAAATCAGGATGGTATCGCCTGATACCACTGGATTCATGGCATTCACGCTTTCGTTGACTCTGGCTCGAAACCAGAAGTGAAAGTTTTCCTCTCCTGTATCCGGATTGAGAGATACCAGACCTTGTCGCATCAGGCACAATATATGCCGCTGGCCGTGGATCGTTGCCGCCACAGGAGAAGCGTATGAAGCCTGTTTCTCGTATTCCCGCCACTGAATGTAAGGCTCCCCGCGCCATCCTGTTTTACGCTCGCCATCCCAGGTTTTCTTTCCGACATTCTCCCAGATAGTTTTTCCTGTTGAAGCCTCGAAGGCGACCACTCCCGAATTGGGTTGTCCCCCTACCATGACAATGAGTTTGTCGTCTTCGAGAAGTGGCGTGCTGCCCACACCAAAGAATGCTTCCGGTATATTGAAATCCTTGGCGGTATCTCTCATCCAGATTTCTCTCCCGTCCTGCATGCCGATGCAATATAACTTGCCCTCAGCACCAAGAATATAACAGCGATCTTGGGTCAGGATGGGCGTACAGCGGGGACCATTGTTGTATCCAAAAGGGTCAATGTAGTTGGAGGGATATTTGAAAGTCCAAACGGTTTTCCCCGTTAAAGGGTTCATCGATTCAACTACTTCTTCCCTTTTTATCCGATGATGCAGGACCAAGTTGCCATTGCTTACGGAAGGAGCACTGTAACCTGTTCCCACCACCTTTTTCCACTCCAGTGGTGGGCCTTCCTTCGGCCATTCATCCAAAAGACCTGTTTCCTGGGATTTACAGTCTGCGTGGATGCCCAGAAATCTTGGCCAATCGGCAGCTTGCAAATCAAGAACGATGGCAAACAGGAAAAAGGTTGCACTTAATTCCAGTGTTTTTCGGCAGATTGATTTCATGAATCGTTACGCTACGAGTCTGGTTTTATTTGGGAAGAAAAAAGAAGCTGCATTTTACTGTTTGAACTCCCATCAGTGCTTGACCCAAGTTAGGTTTCAAAGCATGTTCGTGTATCTTGAAAACAATTCTAATCCATCTTTTTCTGTTTTTGTTCCTGCTGATTGTGGAGGCTGCTGAGCCTGAGAAATCAGTCATCCAAATTTTTACTTTCAGCCAGGAACCGGATTGGGATGAGCCCTGGAATTCATCGCAAGTACGTCGTGCCACAGGTTCTGGATTTGTGATTGAGGGCAATCGCATCATGACCAATGCTCACGTTGTCAGCTGGGCAAAACAAATTATGGTCCGCCGCTTTCAGGATTCACGACCTCACTTGGCTCAAGTGGCCTATGTGGGTCATGATTGTGACCTTGCACTTCTTGAAGTCGAGGATGAAACTTTCTTTGAGGGTTTGAAACCTCTTCCCATCGGTGTTTTGCCCGAAGTCAGGTCGGTTGTGAACACCATCGGGTATCCTGCGGGGGGCGAGCAAATATCTTACACGAGTGGTGTGGTTAGTCGGGTTGAATTGATCAATTATGTTCAGCCGGGCAATCGAAACTTATTGGCAGTGCAGACGGATGCCGCGATCAACCCAGGCAATTCAGGTGGTCCTGTGATGATGGATGATCAAGTTGTGGGAGTTGCTTTTCAGGGTACTCCCGGACTTGAGAATACGGGGTTCTTTATCCCTCCGCCAGTGATTCAGCACTTCTTAAAAGATGTGCAAGATGCACATTATCACGGTTTTCCCCAAGCGGGAATCAGACTTTCCCCGCTCATAAATCCAGCCTATCGCAAATATCTAAAACTTGAATCACCTGATTTGGGCGCTCGTATCGATACCTTGACAAGTGATTCAGCCAAGGAGTTTTTACGAGAAGACGATGTGCTGCTCGAAGCCAATGGTTACCCTGTTTCGGCGGATACAACTATTTTGTACGAAGGGAATCAAGTTCACGGTGGCATTGCATTCAGCCAGGCCCAGCACAACAGCAAAGTCCCTGTCAAAATCTGGCGCGACGGAGGAGAGCTTGAGTTGGAGTTGCCTGTTTTCGTCAATTACAAAGATCGACTCGAAGGCAATCAATACGTCCCTCCCAAATACTTTGCGTATGCAGGATTGATTTTTACGCCGCTCAGCAGAGATTATCTCAGCACCTTTGGGCAGAATTGGTCAGCTGTGGCCGGGATTGGTCTGCTTTACGAATTGTTTTATCGGAAAAACACCGAACCCGAGCGTTCAAGGACTGAACCGGTGATGCTATCCACGGTTCTCGCTCACCCGGTCAACGCCAACATGGAAATTCGCGGTCGCGTTCTGGTTGACTCAGTCAATGGCAAGCGCATCGACTCGATGAACGATTTAATAAAGGCCTTTGAATCTCACGAAGGTTCTCATCACTTGATTGAATTTGGTGAGCGTCTTGGTTTTGAATGCCTTGATCGCGATGCTGCCAACAGCGCCAATAATCAAATCTTGCAAACCTACGGCATTCAACTTGACCGACAATTATGATCCGCATTTTTTCTTCATTGCTTCTGGCCGCGCTGACCAGCACGGCAGTCCTGACTGCCAAAGCTGAACCAGAGTCTGACCTTTGGGGGCGCTCACTTGTGCAGATTGAATCCACGAGGCATCAATACGAATTTTTTCAGCCCTGGTCGCGCAGGACATCGTCTAACAGCAAGTTCGGTGTCGTTGTTGGAGGCCAGCGCATTCTCACTACGGCTGATTATCTTTTTGATCATACTGTTCTGCGTGTCCAAAAGGGCGGGCGTGGTGCGTGGTATGAAGCTTCGCTTCAATGGATAGATTATCATGCTAATCTGGCCTTGGTGGAGGTTGAGGATGCTGGTTTCTGGACTGGCCTAAAGCCCGTTAAATTTGCAGATCCTGTCCCAGTAACTGGAGAGGCCAAACTGATTCGTTGGAATGATGGACGACTGGAAATGCGTCGTTTGGAGATCAATCGACTACGGATGGGGCGCAGTGCCTTATCCTATGTCGATCTCCCTCAGTTGGAATTAGACTCTGAGATCGATGGGGTGGGGTGGTCAGAGGCTGTTGTTTACCAAGGCAGCTTGATCGGCTTGACCACGTCTCAAGCGCGCAGCAAATGTACGGCTGTCCCCTCTTTCTTCATTGATAAGGTTTTGGAGGAAGTCGAACAGCAGCGTTTTCTGGGGGTAGGTTACTTCAATTTCTATTGGAAAAAGGCTGAAAATCCAGCTGTCCTGGATTACCTCAAACTTGAAGGTGAAAAACGTGGCGTCATCGTGACGGAGATCATTTCAATTCCAGGCCATGAAACGAGTGTGAAACCGAAAGACATTCTTTTGAAAGTTGATGGATTCGATATCGACATTACTGGGGATTATATGGATCCGGTATACGGCAACATGATGCTGGAGAGACTTGCAACGCGCGGTCATTGGGCGGGAGACAAAATCCCGATGACGGTATGGAGAGATGGTGCCGAAATAGAGCTTGAGTTCAAGTTGGCGACTGCAGACTACAATAAAGAGTATGTGCCGTCTGCCCGTTATGACATGCCTCCTGAGTATCTCATGGCAGGAGGACTTGTTTTTCAACCACTCACAGAACCCTATTTGCGCAGTTGGGGAAGCGAATGGCAAAGACGCGCACCTGTGCGTCTGGTGAGGCTCAAGGAGCGTCGTCCGACTGAAGAAAATCCAGGTTGTGTCTTGCTTTCTCTCGTATTGCCTGATTCCTACAATCTGGGTTATCAGGATTACCGCTATCTGGCGCTTGATAAGGTCAATGGCATGAAAATTACCAATTTACCCGAATTAAAACATGCGCTGGATCATCCAAAAGAATCGTTTCATGTCATTGAATTTTTACCTGGTGAAAGTGTTCAGAAAATGGTGCTCGACGCGGTTCAGCTGAAGAGTGCCACTCAGCGCGTCATGTTTGATTACCGTTTACCCACGGATTATTTTGTTGGTTCCAAAGACTCTGAGCCTTGATTCAAGGTGTTTTCCTTATAATCTTTTTCAAGACTCGGCCTTGTCGAGGCAAGCTCTCGCAATTGATTGTTGAGTTTACTTCGGCAACTGGTGATCAACCAAAGTGAATACCCAAGGCCAATTGCAAACCATGTGCTCAGCATAAAATATTCATCGCCCCCTATTAAGGCGAAGCCTCTTCCTCGGGCTGCAAGGATAATGAAGATCATGAACCCCAAAAACAAAATCCAGGGTAAGATCAGTACGTGAAAAAGAGTGCCTCCGATTGCCTTGTTCACATGTCTGGCTCGCACGCTGTTCCAGAGCCCGCACCAAAAAAGAGCAAAACTATCGACAATAAGTAAAATCAGATGCGCCATAAGTATTATCACCAGGTAAGTGGTCAGGCTTCCTCCTGACCTTCTGGATTCGATGAGCAGTAAGAACGCGAAGAAAAGGGTTAGTACGCATAGGAAGATGAGCGGCCCCACGAATTGATCTAAGATCGCTTTCCAGTGTCCGCTCAACACATCCTTCACTCTCAATGGAGTGCTGAAAAGAAGCTCCAAAGATCCAGTTTTCCGATCATCTGTCAGCCTTTGGCTTGATTCAATACCAATCCAAAATTTGAGTATCAAACTGCTGAAGTAGGCTGTTCCGATGAAATTGGCCGTTTCATTGTAAAATATGCTGCCAAACCGTATGCTGCCCCATATCCAATAAACACCGGCCAACGCAAAAATGAACCAGGGATAGAGTTTTTTTAAACGACTTCGGCAATGAAGCCACATGACGGGGTTTCTGGATAACAAACGTTCGCGTAATCTGGTTTCATACCTTTTCGATCCTCTATCTGCCCTCAGTAGCTTTTCTTTACGCTTTAGTTGAGCACCAGAGAAAGGGCGATCCTGCCAACATTTGGAAACTGCGAGCGAAGCCGTCACAATAAATATCCATATGAATACATGGTTGGTTATCAGAGGTTTCCAGTAGGACCATGGTTCCGCTAAATACGCGCGATCTGCTACCATGCTCATTCCGTAGAGTGCGCTATGAACAGAATAAGTGTCGACATCGATGGGTGAGGGGGAATTTTTGGTGACCATGGCTATTAAAAACAGGCAGATAGGACCTGCTCCAAGCAATACGATCATCATCGCAAAAGTAGCAACAGCCGATTTCACGGCTTTTGTGCAGTAGACAGAGATACAAATACCAACGGAAAGTGAGAGAAGCATGGTGTTGATCAGTACCAGAATTAATCGTCCAAATTCCTTCCCGGTTACACTGCCCAACAAAAGGGGGATAGCCAATACGGGAAGGATGGCAAGCAGGCCGCAAATGGATCTCAGTGAGGTGGCGGCCAGTTTGCCGAAAACAACGTCGTAACCCCTCAGGTCTGTAAGGAAAAGTAAACCAAGAGTGCCCTCTCTTTTTTCTTCGCTCACACAATCTGAAGTAATCCAGATGCCTTCCATTGCGCAGTAAACGAATGCAAAGCTCGACAGTGTGTAAAAAAGACTCGCGCCCATCCTGGTGGGCTCGGCTTGGTTGAAAGACATGATTAAGCCGCTGATAAAGATGGCGGCAAGGGCAAATACGGTCCTTCCTGTGTAGAGTGAGCGGCGGCGGGAGGCAACCCTGAGTTCTCGGGCGACAATAGGGAATAGGCTCATGAATAATAAAGAGGCTTCTGTTGATGTTACCTGTCCTGCCTACTGCGTTTCTCCTTTTGTCATTCGCATGAAAACCTCTTCCAGACCGATTTCTTCCTCTTTCAATCCATGAATGGGAACCCCGTTCCTCACCAGCGTTTCTGCAATGATGCTGACGTCTGCATCATGGGATGCCATTGTGACTCGAATGCTGCCATCTACCATTTCAGCCTCTGAAACTTCGGATTGAGTTTTGAGGAACCCAATGGCTTTGTCTGGATCGGAACCAATCTTCACCCAAACAATATGACTGGTTTCCATCTGGTTTTTGACTCCCTGAATAGAGCCGCTGTAGATAAGTTTTCCCTGCTCGATGATGGCAACACGATTGCACAAGGATTGAAGCTCACTGAGAATATGTGATGAAATGATAATTGTTTTACCCATCCGTTGCAATTCCTGCAGAATGGCCATCATTTCAATGCGGGCTCGGGGGTCAAGTCCGCTGGCAGGTTCATCCAGCAAGAGGAGTTCAGGATCGTGGATTAAAACGCGTGCCAAACCGATACGTTGTTGCATGCCGAGACTCAAGGTTCCGATCAGTGCACCTTTTTTTTCTGACAAGCCAACCAGTTCCAGAACATCCCCCACCGTTTTTTCACGTTGTCTGGAAGGGATGCGGTAGCAAGCTCCAAAGAAATCCAGGTATTCGGTAACCTCCATGTCCTTATAAACCCCGAAAAAGTCCGGCATGTAACCGATGACATGACGCACCGCATCTGCCTCTGCGACTACGTCCTTACCCAGAACTTTTGCGGTGCCCGACGATGGCTTCAGAAAAGTTGCCAGGATTCTCAGGGTGGTTGTTTTGCCGGCACCATTGGAGCCAATGAACCCGAAAAGATCGCCTCTGTTGACTGTCAGGTTCAACATGTTGAGGGCAGTCATGTCGCTGTACTGCCGGGTCAGTAAGCTAGTCTCTACTGCTGGTAAATCCTTCACAGCCTTGTCCGGTCTTGGATCAGCTTTGATCATGTGTGTGTTTAGTTCCAGAACTCATGGTGAAGATCTCATTGAGTGTCATTTCGCTGAGTCGGTCTTTGGGATGACCAGGCGCAAAAGAGTTCTACGTGTTTCTTTGTTGGGTGTGAACTGGTTTAATTTGGGAATGCCGATCTCGCTCTCTGACCAAGCCAGAAGGACAGCGTTGTCGTTCTCCAGAAATGAAGTTAAATCCATGTTGCGCTGATGATTGAAATTGAGGTTATTGATGCCTTTTTTATAAAGAATATCAGCAAAACTCGCGGCTGCCGAGGTCGCTACCATATCGTCCAAACGGTATGTTTGGCCCAGTGCAAGGGAACGGCTTCGCAGGGCTCTGCTGAATGTGGATGAGTTTTTTTGGAGGAATTCCTCCAAATCGACAGAGGATGCTTCAGATAACTTCGTGCTCCCAAAACCTTTCAATGTGTAAACCTGATCGTTCAAAATGAGTCGAAGATGGTCGAAATCAAAGGGTGACATGTTTTGCAAGACAATTGCAGCCTCCGGGGTTCCTTGTTTCTGTAATGAGCCCTCAATGGGTGCTACTTCCAGTTGATCATACCAATCACTGATGAACATTCTGCTTGTCCATACCGGAACAGAAACGCCTGCCAGAAATCCTTTAGCTTGTCTCAATACCTTGGAGGGTTGGCCGCCGAAAGATCCATTCCAATTTGCACTTGCTTCCGCCCGCAAGGATCCCAGGTTGCGATTGGAGGCGAGTTCGTAATCTGCGTTGATCGGGGAATAAAGCGAACCATACGTGCGACCACGGGTGATGGTTTCCTGACCAAACGGGATGATATCCACGACATGCAATTCACTCCATTCCAAATCTCCCGCACGCAGACGGAAGCCAACATAATAAATTACCGCTGAAAACAGGATCACATAGGCAGGAAAAGTAACCCACGTCCACATCTGACGATTCAGCCTCTTGAGAACGATTCGATCAATCGGGCCAATACAGGCAAGATATACTACGAGCATTGCCATTAGCCATTCGACTGGTAATTTTTTGACCTGGCGACTTTCAATCATAGACCCAAAGAGTCCGTCCACACTTTTACCGCTCCAGAAATTTCTGTTTCCTCCCTCAAACCAATGTCCTGGGATACCTCCCAGCTTTGCCCAAAACCAAGGTTTATTTTTCCACGTTTTAATAGGGTCACGTTCTGGGCTGAATGTCAGCAGTGTTAACTGTCCTCTTCCTCTCCTTGCCTGAATGATGAGTGGAAGGCCTTCCTGATTTGCAAGCACAGAACCGTCTGTGACTGTTCCGGTGACGATTGGAAGGGCGCGACCTTTTTTTTCCTTGTCGTCTTTTAATCGGGTGTATCGGTTGTCTACATTGCGATTGTGGCGGTAGTTGTTTTGGTCGAGACGATTGATCAGGGATGGATCGCATGTAGCGGCAGGGGAAAGTTTCTCAGATGGATTTCTCAGCCATTTTTCAAGCGTACCATCCCACTTCAAAGATCCCACTCCGTCAGGAATAAAGGGGATCAAGTTACTCAGCCATTCTGTTGAATTAATTTCAGCGGGTTCATCCATGGCAATAATTAAATGTCCGCCCTGAGCGAGCCATGCGCCAAGCGCTTTTGACTGTGGGATCTCCAATTCAATGGCTCGTGAGGCATGTAGATAAAGTGAATTGAGACCTTCCAAGGCCAGGGGCTGATCGGGGAAATGAGCCGTCTGAATGCGTCCGCTTCGAGGTCTGTAATGTTCCTGGCGCGGCTCTGCAGGAAATTTTGGTTGTCCGGCGAAACTGCGCGATACGGACCCCATAAGATAGCCCGACCATGGAATCATTTCAGTAGCTTGAAATTGAGATCTTTCTTCGATCGTCTGGCCGTTTTTACTGATTAATTTTGCGGTCCAGTTGTTGAGGTTGCCTCCGCCTTTGAAAAAAACTGGAATGACGACTTTCTTGCGGGTGTTTGTCGGTAATTCGACAGGAACCCTGTGTTCAACCCCGGTGTTGGAATCAACGAGGGAAACGAAACCATTGAAATCGGGGCCATCCTGATGCAATTCAAAAGTGAAAGGACACCAATGATGTGCTCGCACATAATCACCGTAACCCGGAAAGACATCGAACTGAAGCGCTGCCTTTGCGGTTAAGGCAGCAAAGCAAAGCAAAATCCAAGTCAAAAGCATGAAAGATCCTTTCAATCGGCCTTTTCTATAACAGGCCTGTAATTTTACTTTCGTGGATTTCTTCATTCACAAAGTGTGATTCATCTTTTTAGATTGCGCGAAACGGCTGCTACAGTTTTTTTCAGCTGCGTCTGCTGAGAACGCATCAATGTCCAGGCGGTGCCTCTCTTCCCCTCTGAAGGCAATGGTATTCGTTTATGTTCTAATGCCATGAGGTTTGCAAGATATTCTACCTGGATGCGGATCCCTTGATTTTTGCATCTTGCCAGGTTTCATTGCTGTTTCTGGAAAGTTTTTCCATCGAATTTATTTGCCAATACCTGTTTTCATTTCCACGCCAACCAACTTTTAGAGGGCTGGAGCGCATGAAAATATGTAATTAAAGGCCGGTTTCCTGCTTTTTCATGTTGACCCTCTGGTTAAAATTTAGAACTCTCCCCATTTCGCTTGACGGCGTCCTGCGTATCTATGAGACACACAATATCAGTTTTGGTTGAAAATAAGTTTGGCGTTTTGACACGAATCGCTGGCTTGTTCAGTGGCAGAGGCTTCAATATTGACACATTGAACGTCGCTCCGACCTATGCAGATGACACTTCCTGCATGACGATTGTGACTCAGGGAGACGATGCAACTTTAGTGCAAATCGTGCGTCAATTGAACAAACTCCCCGAGGTGTTGGAGGTTCAAGATTTTCGCGAACAAATGCATGTCGACCGCGAGCTGGTGCTCATCAAAGTCAACGCCGACTCCAAATCCCGCTCCGAAGTCATGCAGATCACAGATATTTTCCGTGCCAAGATCATTGATGTTCACCCCAACTCACTGACCATCGAAGTCACAGGCTCTGAGGGTAAAATCTCCAAGTTCATCGACCTGATGAGCAGGTTTGGAATCCGTGCCCTGACCCGCACCGGCACGGTTGCCCTGCCGCGAGCTTGAGCAGTTTTTTTATCATACGCAAAAGATACCTAACAACAAACGCAGAAATAAAATGCCAGCAAAAATATACTCGGACAAGCACGCAGACCTCAATGTCCTCAAGGACAAAACTCTGGCAGTGCTTGGATTCGGCTCACAGGGACATGCTCATGCCTTGAATCTCAAGGAAAGTGGATGCAATGTCATCATCGGCCTTTACAAAGGTAGCAAATCGATCGCCGTTGCCGAAGACAAAGGATTCAAAGTCGTCACCACAGCGGAAGCCGTTCAACAAGCGGACGTAATCTTTGTTGCTCTGCCTGACACCAAGCAGGCTGCTGTTTACGAATCTGACATCGCGCCCAATCTGATCAAGGGTAAAACACTCCTGTTCTCGCACGGTTTTGCAGTGCATTACAAAACCGTTGTTCCACCGGAAGACGTGGACGTCATTCTCGTCGCTCCCAAGGGCCCTGGCCACATCGTTCGACGTCAGTATGTCGAAGGCAAGGGTGTTCCTTCATTGATCGCTATCCATCAAAACCCCTCTCGCAAGGCAAAAAAAGTAGCTTTGGCATGGGCCAAAGGTATCGGTGGTACCCGAGCAGGCGTCCTTGAAACGACCTTTAAAGAAGAAACCGAAACGGATTTATTCGGCGAGCAAACCGTTCTTTGCGGTGGTACCAGTGCCTTGATCATCGCCGGTTATGAAACTCTGGTCGAAGCGGGTTACCAGCCTGAAATGGCTTATTTTGAGTGTCTCCATGAATTGAAACTCATTGTCGATCTGATCAATGAAGCGGGGATTCATGGCATGCGTTTTTCCATCTCTGAAACTGCCAAATGGGGTGATGTCAAAGTTGGTCCCAAAATTATTGATGCTAGTGTCAAGAAACGCATGAAAGCTGCGCTCAAGGCCATCCAGAATGGTAAGTTTGCCAAGGAATGGGTCATGGAATACCAGACGGGTTACAAAAATTTCAATGCGCTTCTCAAGGCAGGTGAAAAGCATTCTATCGAAAAAGTCGGTACCCGTTTACGTAAGATGATGCCTTGGATGCAGAAGCGTTCTACTCGAGGCGTTCAGAGTTCTTACTGAGCATCATTTATCAGTCCTGAATTTGCACATCCGGCGTCTTCCTCTCATACACCGAGGGGAGCGCCGGTTTTTTTCTATTGTCACAAGACCGCAACCAGCGCATTTTTGTGGGGTTAACTGTTTTATAGCCATGGGCGCAAAGATGAAAATGATAAAATCGATTTGGACGGCCTGCCTCTGCACGTTCCTTCTTTCTGCCTTTGATATCAAGGCGCAGCCGGAGGTGATCGACAGTCTTCGCGCATCGTATCAAACGATTTTGGACCGTAATCCCTTTAATCTGCAGCCTCCTCCACCTCCCAAAGAAGAGGTGGTTGAAGAACCTGAAGAAGAGGAAAGTCCAGAATTGGATGAATTGAAACTCAAAATTGCAGGTGTCAGTGCCAAGGATGAGTTGAAGCGAGTTTGGATGGCCATGACAATTCCTAATCCGGACCCTGAGCTTCCTCCGGTTGAGCGCTTTTTTTCCTTTACCGAATCTGAAGACGAACATCATGGGGTAAAAGTCAAACAGATCGAACTCAATGGAAATGTTGAAATCGAATTCTACGGCAAGAGTCACGAGCTTGAATTTGAAGAATACCGTTACGATGGTCCAAGTGGAGGCAAGAAAAAGGGCAAGGGCAAGGGATCTAACGCCAAAGCGCCCACGCGTATCAGTGCCAGGGAATTAATTCGCCGTCGTGCTGAGGAGCAGGCCAAAGCCAAAAACAACAATACCAAAAATACGATTTCAGGTAGATCGGGCACTCGAACGACCTCCTCCAGTGGCTCTTTACTCAAAAATGCTGGAACTGCCTCCAATCGCAGTGGGCTGCAGCGCATGCCTGCTCGGTCCACACGAACAACAACAAACAACAGGCAGTCAAAGCCTGCGATGACCCGTGAGGAACAGATCTTGATGCTTGAAGCTCAAAGTGTCCTTTCGGAAAGGGAAGGTATTGTTATGCCGCCTATCCCACCGCTGCGGCGCTAATCATTGGTAGATTGGGCCTGAAATACGGAAACATTCGATTCTTTATTTCCCTCCTACTTCAAGTGAGCGCGTGAAAGAACCGAACTCCCAGCTTCGCCAAATCGGTTTGATCGGTGCGACCGCGCTTGTCATTGCCAACATGATTGGCGTTGGAATCTTTACTACAACGGGTTACCTGTTGGCTGATATGCCATCCCGTGGTTGGGTGCTTTTCGCATGGTTCATTGGAGGTGTCATGGCCTTACTCGGAGCGGTCTGCTACGGAGCGCTTTCGCAGCGCTTGCCAGAGTCCGGGGGGGAATATTTTTTTCTCTCTCGAACCATTCATCCTTCAGCGGGTTACATCAGTGGTTGGCTTTCGCTTTTTGTAGGCTTTTCTGCTCCGATTGCTGCCTCTGCATATGGTATCGGTGTTTACCTCAGGCCCTGGGTGTTTGGCGTCGAGCCACGTTGGGTGGGGACATTTGCGGTTTTGTTGATCGCATTGGTTCATGGAGCAGGTGTTCGCAGAGGGCTCTTGATGCAGAATCTGATGGTTGGTTTCAAGTTGTTATTGCTGGTGTTATTTCTCTCATGGGCTGGCTACAAGCTGGAAGAATCGGTTCCGATGCCCGTTTGGGATTTTCAATATGGCACTTTCTCCGTATCGTTAGTTTGGATCTTCTTTGCCTATGCAGGCTGGAATGCCGTCGTATATATCGCTGGAGAAATCAAGGAACCTGATCGTAATCTCTCAAAATCCATGCTCATCGGAACTCTTGCAGTTATCCTGCTTTACCTCGTTTTGAATGCGGTGTTGTTGTGGGGGGCGGATCCAGAATCTATCAAGGGTAAGGAAAATGTAGCCAGTATCGTGGCTGAATCATTGGGGGGAACTCGCATGGCTGGGTTTATCTCGTTTCTGATCGTTGTTTCATTGACGACATCTGTTTCCGCCATGCTCATGGCCGGCCCGAGAGTTTACGCTAAAATGGCAGAGGATGGATACTTGCCGTCCTTCATGAAGTCACCAAACCCACCTGGCTGCAGTAACATGGTTTTTCAGTTGGTGGTTGTTTTATTAATGCTCTGGATTCCTCGATTTCGCGATTTGATTACTTACATTGGTTTCACACTTGGAATTGGGACGGCATTGACCGTGGTTGGCTTGGTGCGATTGAAGCGCAGAGAAGGCGCAAGCATGCATGTTCCTGGTTGGCCTGTGATACCTTTATTATTCCTGTTAATGGTGCTTTGGGTGACTGTTTTTTCGATCAGGAACAACCCTTTTCCAAGTTTTCTAGGCTTGTTGACACTACTGGGGGGATGGGGGGCGTGGTGGATTCAGGAAAAAGCAAAAGAAAGAAATAACTCAAGTTGAAGTGAATTTGGATTACCCTGTTCAAGCGTATTTTTTTATTCCTGGCGAAGCTTGGCTTTTTCATAGGTAATTATGTAATGTAACTTCCATAGCGTGAATATGGACTTGAACATTCGCATAAGAGATTTCCCCCGCTTTTATTGGAGAGGTATTCTCATTCTGTGCATGAATCTCAGCATTCGAGGGGATACTTCCGTTTCGGGTTCCAAAGTCGATTTCAATCACGATATTCGCCCCATTTTATCGGAGCATTGTTTTCCCTGTCATGGGCCTGATCGGAATCATCGCAAAGCGGACTTGCGATTGGATCAGCCCGATGGTTTGACGGAAGCAGATGAAGAGGATCCGATACTTCTTCCCGGAAGTGCAGGGAAATCACCACTCATTCAGCGTGTTTTGAGTCATGATCCAGATGAGGTCATGCCACCTCCGGATGCCTTACTTGAGCTCAATCCATCTCAAAAAGACATGTTGGTTCAGTGGGTGAACGAAGGAGCTCACTGGGACACACACTGGGCCTTTGTTCCCCCCGTCCAAAGGGCACTGCCTGAAGTGAACATGAGATCCTGGTCACGGCATCCGATTGATTTTTTCGTGTTGGAGCAATTGGAATCTACGGACCAATTTCCTTCTCGCGAAGCCGCCCCCCGAACGCTTATGCGTCGCTTGAGCTTCGACCTCACCGGGATGCC
>JBDQII010000041.1:0-17993 GCA_040264395.1 Verrucomicrobiota bacterium | reverse complement strand
TGTAAGGCCATTGTCGAAACAGGTTTCAGTGGATACATTGCGCAGGAGTTCATTCCCGTAAGGCATCCGCTGGGAAGCTTGTATGAAGCCGTGCGCACTTGCGATGTCTGAGGGTTTCAGGAGATCGATACAATCCAGATTAAAAGGCTGGATACTCTCAACGGTATTCATCTGCCTGCTGGGTGTGTCCTGCCTCTTATACAACGCTGAACCCAGATACGGAGGGCGGCGGATATCAACGTGGATGACGCTTTGCACAGAGGGTCTTTCCCTGGATCGTGCTCAATCAGCCATTTATGCCATGGGGCCAGATGCGGTTCCGCATCTGGTCGCTCGTTTGAAAGTTCGTAATGATCTCCTCGCTCGAATATACGAAAGGAGTCCAGTTGTTTCCGGACTGATGGATCGCCTATTTCAAGGCGGTCAAAGATTTCGCAGCGTTCACCCTCAGGCAATGGTTGCTGAAGATCTGCTGATGCATGCTCCCAAGGATTGGGATTCAAGGATTGAGGAATCCATGATTGGAATGCTGTCTCAGGGGAATAGCACAGACCAGATCACTGCATTCAGGGTGCTTCATGCATTTAATCCAGATCCCAAGCGGCTCCTTCCTGTCTTGAGACTTATCCTTCAAAAACAACAGCAGGAAACCTCAAAGGCGGCGCTTGAGTTTATTCGCAGAAAGAAAATAGACGCCAAACCTCTGGAAGATGAAGTGATTGCCCTTTTTCAACACAAAGACCCAACTCTTCAGGACAAAGCCTTGATTGTTGCCAGCTTTTCGAAATTGGATGTCGAAAAATCCATGCCATCCTTGAAACCTCTTCTGGACAGTATGCCAGGCAGCCACAAAAAACGCATGGCCATGCAACTTCTGTCCAGTATCGCACTGCCTGTTCCTGAGCATATTTCATATTTGGAAACTGGATTGGATGACCCTTCGGACGAAGTTCGCAGGTATGCCGTTCTAGGTTTGGGAGGCTTAGGTCATGATGCACTCGATAGTCTGGGGGCGATGCTTAAGCTCCTCGGTGACGAAGATTTTGGTGTTCGCATGACAGCGGCAGACGCCATTGGTGATCTGGGGCCTGGCGCCACCAAAGCCATTCCCGAGCTGATTCGGACTCTAAACAATGATTTTTCAGGTGTCGGTCAGCATTGTCGTCGTGCCATCGAAAAAATAGACCCTGAACAGGCAAAAAACATCATGATTCGTTGAAAACTTGAATGTCCCCTCTTGACGAAATGAAAAAGTATATTTTACTTCATCACTCATGAGTCAAAAAACGGAAAAACATGAATTCCAGGCGGAAATCCAGCAATTGTTGGATATTGTTATTCATTCCCTGTACACGGATAAGGAAATCTTTATTCGAGAATTGATCTCCAATGCATCGGATGCCTGTGAGAAATTGCGATTTCACCAGACATCAGGCAAATCAATCCACGAGCCTGATGTCGAATTAAAGATCAGCATCGCGACCGACGACAATGCCAATACCATTACCATTACAGACACGGGTATTGGGATGACTCGCGATGAGCTGGTAGAGAATCTGGGAACGATTGCGCACTCTGGGTCCAAAGCATTCCTCAAGCAGATAGCCGAAGGAAAGGAGAAACCCAATGCCAACTTGATCGGTCAATTTGGTGTAGGTTTTTACTCTGCATTCATGGTAGCAGAGGAAGTCAAAGTTTACACGCGTTCCTTTGATGCGGATAAACTAGGGCATACATGGATTTCAAAAGGAGCGGGAACATACGAGATCGAAGAAACGCCGGATTGCCCCCGAGGAACCAGAATTTTCATCAAGCTCAAAGAGGATGATAAAGATTTCGCTCAAAAAACCCGTGTGGAATCCATCATCAAACAATATTCCAACTTTGTTACCTTTCCCATCGAATTGAACGGTGAAGTGGTTAACAAGGTCAGTGCCATCTGGACCCGTAGCAAGAGCGAGGTCAAAGAAGAGGAATATAAGGAGTTTTACCATTACATCGGGCATGATCATGAAGACCCATTGACACGACTTCATTTTTCCGCTGATGCACCACTGGCGATTCAATCACTCGTTTATGTGCCGGCTAAGAACATGGAGAATCTTGGGATCTCCCGAAGTGAGAGCGAAGTTCATTTATACTGCCGAAAAGTTTTAATTCAATCCAAGGCTGAAGGACTTTTTCCTGAATGGCTTCGATTCCTGAAAGGTGTGGTGGACAGTGAAGACCTGCCATTGAACATTTCTCGCGAAACGATGCAGGACAGTGCATTGATGCAGAAACTCAACAAGGTGTTGACCACGCGCTTCCTCAAGCACCTGGATGAATTGAGCCGCAAAGATTCTGAAAGTTTTTATAAGATTTACGATCAATATCACAAATTCCTCAAGGAAGGTGTCGCTACAGACTTCACGCATCGCGATAATCTTGCGAAACTGTTGCGATTCGAATCCAGCAGTCAGGACAAAGACACGAGGACATCGCTCAAAGAATATATTGAACGCATGCCTGAAGGTCAGAATGAGATTTACTTTCTTCTTGCTTCAGGGCGTGATGCTGCTGAACAGAGTCCTTATCTTGAAGTGTTCAAGGCCAAGAAATATGAAGTGCTTTTTCTTTATGATCCTATCGATGAGGTAGTGATGGATCATTTGGGGCAATTCGAAGAAAAAAGCCTTACCTCAGCCGAAAAAGCTGATCTCAAAATCGAGGATGATGATAAGAAGACCGAGCAGCTTTCAGATGAAGATGCTGAAGCTCTGGCCAAATGGGCCAAGGATAAATTAGGTGATAAAGTGGAATCTGTTCGCATTTCAACACGACTTGTCAACAGTCCTGCTGTTGTGCTCGATAGCGACAAAACAATGACTGCCGGGATGCGTCGTATGATGAAATCGATGAATCAGGACCTGGGACCGGTGAAGGTTGACATGGAACTCAACCCTCGGCATGCGATTGTATCTCAGCTCCATGCCATGAAATCGTCGAATGAAATCCTTGCTACCAAAGTCGCCGAGCAACTATACGATAACGCCCGTCTGGCTGCTGGTATGGTGGAAGATCCCAAGACCATGGTCAATCAGTTGAATCAATTGCTGGAACAGGTGCTCACCGCCAGCAAATGACACGATCAGGAAAGCACCTCTGAAACTGCTCTGCTGTTCAAGTGTGCTATTTTGTTACATAAGAAAAAGCCCCTGTGCCAATCAAGGCTCAGGGGCTTTTTCTTAATTTGAAAATCACTCTTTCTTTTCCAGACGAATAGACTCGATCACCACAGGTGTGCTTGTTTTGCCGGAAGCATCAGTTTCCAGTTTGCTGATCTTGTCGACGACATCCATGCCCTCGATCACCTTGCCAAACACGGTGTGTTTACCGGTCAAATGCGGTGTGTCCACAACATTGATGAAAAACTGCGAACCATTGGTGTTCGGTCCCGAGTTTGCCATTGCAATCACTCCTCTCAAAGGTTTTTTCGGGGTGAGCTCCTTTTCGAAAACATATCCCTGGTTTGCGTAAACATCCTGCAGTGACATGGCGTTGACCGTCTTTTGAATCTCTTCCATTTTGGCTTTGAATTCTTCTTCAGACTTGATTCCCATTTTTTGAAGTGCCGGTCCCAGCACAAGGCGCTGGAAATCCTCTTGTGAGCGTACCAAAAGCCAAGGGTGTGTTTGTCCTTCCTTAATAGCTTTCAATTCACTCAATCCAAGTCCGACAGCATTGACCTCGTCTTTAAACTGATATCCTGGTCCGGCCGTGCCTGTGCCGAGAGGACATCCTCCCTGGATCATGAAATCCTTAATGACACGATGAAATGTGAGTCCATCATAAAACGGTTTTGTTACTTCTTCTCCTGATTTGGCATCCTTGAAGGCTTTGCGTCCTTCAGCCAGGTCGATGAAATTCTTCACAGTCTCAGGGGCTGCATCCGGCCAGAGTTCCAGTCGAACACTGCCTTCAGATGTTTTTACGATGGCGACCGGTTGTTGGGTCGATGTGGTTTTCTCTTCTGCTTGCGATGTCATAAATGAACTGGAGGTGAACAGAGTCACTGTCGCCATGGTGGCGATTCCTTTTTGAAATAAGTGGGTAATATTCATGCCTAAATTCTCATACTAGTATCTAACCAACTAATTGGAAGCTTTCTTGAAGAAAAGTAGGTGTTGTCTCGGTAATCCCTCGAAACTTCTAACCCATTCAAATCCTTGGTAGGTTGCCTCCTTCTGAACCTGTTTCTTGGACATCTTATGCAGCAATTTGATGGGCACACGAGGATCTTCCAATCTGTATTCTACCCATACCACTATGCCATCTGGTTTCAATGCTTCGCGGATGGCGGTCATCATTTCATGAGGGTATGAAAACTCATGGTATACATCCACCATCAAGACCAAATCAACTGAGGCCTCAGGAAGATTCGGAACTTTCTCCGTTCCTCTGATCATTTTAACATTCCTGATACCTTCCTGTTCGAGGTTTTGTTTCAGGATTCGCAACATTTCTGGTTGGATATCCACTGCCAGTACCCTGCCACTATCGCCAGTTTCGGCTGCAAGACGCCGCGTGAAATAGCCACTGCCGGCGCCTATGTCTGCTATGGTATCTCCGGGCTTTATTCCAAGGGCCTTGATGAGTAGGTCGGGCCGTTCTTCATATTGCCTTTCCGGACGTTCCAGCCAGTCAGCCCCAAGGTGGCCCATCACGTGTGAAATTTCCCGTCCCTGATACACCTTACCAATCCCATCCCTGCTCGGGCGTGGCATGGAGGTGTAGTGCGCACTTCCTGCTTTCTGGTTTTTCTGAGCCTCAACCGTGGTCAGAGTAAGCACGAGCGTCAACGCACTCAGAATTGCTTTTAGATGGCATTTCTTCCAAGCCCGGTTACGAGCTTGCCTTGATGGAGGGTAGGTTTGGTTCATATGAGTTTGATTCTACTGGACCTCAAAGGGATCAGATTGCAAGTGATGTTTTCGATTATTCCTTCAATACAGTCTTCTTCATTTGCGCTTTGGAGGGACGCGGTCGGATTCTGGCAGGGGTGACACCTCCGGTTTGACGGTCGAATTCATCCGGCGTTCGGATTGCTGGGATTTTGTCGTTTGTAGCCAGCCTCCAGGATTGAAGGATATCGCGATGTTTTTTCAAGACGGTTTGATATGCATCGTGATTTGCAAGGTTATTGATTTCGTGAGGATCGTCAACAAGATCATACAATTCCTCCTCGGGTCTGGGCGCAGTGAGGCATTGTTGTTGTTGTGCTTTGAGTTTTCCTGCCTGATGCAATTTCAACATGGCTTGAAACACGGGGCCCCTGACGGCGTCTGCCGGTGGAGTCATCGGTAGGTCATTGTAATCATTGAGAATGTATTTGTATCGATGTGATCGAACGGCGCGTGAATGATCCTCATAGTCGTGCCAGTGCTTTTCCGCGAAGCAATAGTTTCGAATAGATTTTCCCGGGTTTTTAAGCAAAGGGGCAAATGACTTGCCGTCCATACTTGATGGCTGACTCACTCCAGCCAGTTCCAGAAAACCTGCACCCAGGTCAATGGAACTCACTAGTTCTTTGCAAACCGACTGTGGCGCAATCGTGTCCTTCCAAACCGCAAACATGGGCGTGCGAATGCCACTGTCATAGAGGGTTGTTTTGTCTCTTGGAAAGGGGCGGCCATTGTCACTTATGAAAAGGATCAATGTGTTTTGAGCTATCCCCCTGATCGCGGACACCTTCCATGACGTCGCCTACAAATCGATCCAATCGGGTGGCTTCATCGTAATAAAGTGCCATATCTTTTCGCACCTCAGGAGTGTCGGGGACATAAGGAGGCAGTCGGACATCATTTGCTCCATGCGGTTTTTCGAGGATACCTTCATCGTAAGGGCGGTGAGGATCCAAAGCCGCAAGCCACAGAAAAAAGGGCTGGTCTTTGGGGCGTGCATTCAGTGCGGTGAGCCAGTCAGCGCAACCGCTCCTTGCATCGCCGATTGCAGTCTCCTTGAACTCGCCTGATTCGCCCGCCTTACCTGAAGGAAGCTGGAATCCCGAGGTATCTACTTCCCAAACCCGATCAAACCGGTTCTTCACTTGATCTCCCAAATGCCATTTCCCGGCTGCTGCTGTCCAATAGCCCGCATCTTTCAACAGTTCGACAAAAGTGACCTGGTTTTCAGGTAGAGGCCAGTGCAGTTGTTCCGCATCCGTACGGTGCGGGTATTTGCAGGTGATCAGGCTGGATCGGCTGGCGCTGCATGAACTGATCGTGAGAAACGCTCTGTCAAACCGCATGCCGGTGGCCGCCATGCGCGTCAAGTTGGGGGTGCGTATTGTTGGATGTCCGTAGGGTGCACTGTCATCCCATGCCAAATCATCAGCAATGATGAGGATGATATTGGGGCGTTCATTTGCTCCAAGATGCAAAGAAAATGTGACAGTGCAAACACTCAGGGCAAAAATGAGATTTAAGAATTGCATGATTCGTATCCTGCTTGATTCGAGAAAAAGGATCGAGTCTGGAATGAAGATTTGGAATTTATCAATAGTTGGGACCGACTCTTATGGCCCCCTAATTCAAATGCAAGGTTGAGGTATGGGGTTTTTTTTGATTATTTTTTGTGGATGGAAACTTCATGTTCGATTCCTGCTTCAGCTCAGGTGGTTGTGGTGGGTGGAGGTATCGTTGGCTGCAGCGTTGCCTATCACTTGACCAAGCTTGGCTTCTCTGACGTTGTTTTAGTTGAGCAGAAAGCTGTGGCCGGCGGAACGACCTGGCACGCAGCGGGGATGGTTGGTCGCTTGCGCACATCCAATAGCCTGACCAAGATCAACCAATACAGTGCAGAGCTCTACGCTGGTCTAGAGGCTGAGACCGGTCACGCTACTGGTTGGAAACAGGTGGGTAGCTTGGTTCTTGCCTCGAATGAGGAACGCATGACCCAACTTTACCGTACTGCAGCCATGGCAGAATACCTTGGGGTTCAAGCAGATTTGATCAGTGCAAAAGAAGCTGGTGAAAAATGGCCATTGATCAAAACCGATGATTTACTCGGAGCCGTCTGGTTGCCTGGGGATGGTAAAGTGATCCCCAAGGAAACGGCGATGGCATTGGCCATCGGGGCTCAGCAGAATGGAGCCAGGATTTGTGAGAACGTTGAAACACACGAAATCCTCCATCGAAATGGCAGAGCAGCTGGAGTTAAAACAAATCAGGGCTTGATTGAAGCGGAATACGTGGTGCTGGCTTGCGGGATGTGGTCACGTCAGCTTGGTTTGACCTGTGGTGTTTCCATTCCACTGGCACCTGTCGAACATCATTATGTGGTTTCGAACCCGATTGAGGGGGCCTTTGATGAACTTCCCTGTGGCCGTGATCCTGATGCAACGATCTATTTTCGAGGTGAAGATAATGCGGTTCTTCTGGGGGCTTTTCAGAAATACACCAAACCCTGGCTTCAGGATCCGATTCCATCTGATTTTTCGTTCGATCTCCTGGAAGCGGATTGGAAAAAGTATCGCGATCCACTCCGGGCGGGTGAATTTCGCATTCCAAAATTAAAAGACGCTGGCTATGCGAAATTTGTCAACGGCCCGGAAAGCTTTACTCCTGATAATCAATTTCTGCTGGGAGAAACGCCTGAATTACAAGGTTTGTTTGTGGCTGCCGGATTTAATTCAGCTGGTATCGCATGTGCTGGAGGTGCAGGTAAATACCTGGCGGAATGGATGAAGGAAGGAGAGCCTACAATGGATCTCTGGGCAGTTGACATACGTCGCTTTGGGGGCTGGGCCAACAACCGAACCTACCTGCGGGATCGTATCACCGAAGTGCTTGGTCTTCACTACCAAATGGCCTGGCCCAATCGTGAAATGGAAACCGGCCGAAATATTCGGATGACACCCATTCATGATCAACTCAAAGAGTCAGGAGCCTGTTTTGGTTCTAAAGCTGGATGGGAACGGCCCAACTGGTTTGCGCATTTACCATCCAAACCGGAGAACCAATATTCGTTCGGTAAACAAAATTGGTTTGGCAATCATGCCCGGGAACATTTGGCCACTCGTGAGAGTGTGGCTTTGTTTGATCAATCCAGCTTCGCGAAATTACAGCTCAAAGGCAAAGATGCCTGCGCTCTCATGCAACATGTATGCGGTAACAATATGGATGTTGCGCCCGGTAAAGCCGTCTACACAGGCATGTTCAACAAGCGTGGAGGTTTTGAATCTGATTTCACAGCCGTCAGAATCGCAGAAGATGAATACTATATTGTTACGGCATCCACTCAGGCGGTCCATGATGCCTCATGGATTTCCAGAAACACTCCTCAAGGCATGCAGGTGTCCTTGACCGATGTCACCTCTGGAACAGGAGTGCTGAGTGTGATGGGGCCGGAGGCAAGGCGTTTCCTTCAGCCCTTGACAGACACGGATCTTTCTGGAGAAAGCTTCGCCTTTGCAACGTGTAAAGAAATCTCCATCGGAATGTCCACCGTGCGAGCGCTTCGTCTTTCCTATATGGGTGAATTAGGATGGGAACTCCACGTAGGAATGGATCAGATGTCAGCACTTTATGACATATTGATGGATCACAGTAAAACTCATCCGATTCAACTCGCTGGTCATTACGCCATCAACTCATTGAGATTGGAAAAGGGATTCCGTGCATGGGGTCACGAACTCTCCCCGGACGATAATCCACTCGAAGCCGGTTTAAGTTTTGCTATTGATTGGCACAAGACATCGGCATTCATCGGGCAAGATGCGTTGGTGAAAAGTAAATCTTCGCAGCCACGAAAGCGTCTCGCCATATTTAAGCTCAATGATCCTGATATTTTCCTTTGGGGAGGCGAAATTATTTACCGTAACGGGCAGGTCGTTGGATACACCACATCGGGTTCTTTCGGGCATTCCGTTGGCGGGGGCATAGCCATGGGGTATGTCCGCAGAAAAGAGGGTGTGGACCGAGCATTCGTTCAGGGGGGAGACTATGCGCTGAAAGTTGGAAATCAAATGATACCCGCCAGCGTGCATTTAAAAGCTCTGGTTAACTGATCACTCTGAGTGCGGATGCTCTCCTCCTGTTCGCAATTGCGCAAGGTGAAAGCATCAACAGCAAGCATCATTTCCCGCAACTTCGATCGTGGCTTTGTAATGAGCGCCCTTGGTTTCCCTTGGATGGCGAAGTTTTGGTTCGACACATCCAAAAGCTTGGGCGCTTTCCAACGGTATCGTTTCATTTGGCTCGATCCGTTCGAAGTGTCCCTCGTAAGGTGGTTTCCCATAGATCTGGTAATTTTTATCGCATGTGGCGTAGCGTTTTCCTCGCTCCATTGTATTCCCGTCATCATCGGTCACGGCCTTGAAGGGGCCTTTGTATACAACTGCCTGATTTCGTTCCAGGCAGACGCCTTCCTTACCTTTGAAAGCCTGAACCGTGATACCGCGAAACTCGATGCCTTCGACGGTTTGCCATGGGGATTCATCTCGCTTGAGTATTTCAATGCCGTAAAATCCTGCCTCTTCAAAGGCCTTGAGGAATCCTTCCTCAGTCAATGCCCCGCTGATGCATCCGCTCCAGAGCTCATGGTCGTCCTGAAGATGCTGGGGAATGATTTCGTCTGAGACGATGTCGGATATGATGGCCCTGCCACCTCTCTTGATGACGCGGAAAATTTCCGAGAACATTTGATTCTTGGCTGATGCATGCACCAGATTAAGTACGCAATTTGAGACAACGGCATCGATACTTGCATCGGGAACGAGGGGACGAGTTTTTTTAAGGTTTTCCGTGATGGTATCCAGATTCAAAAAGTCATTGGCATTCAACACGGGATGTTTCACCAGCTCATCATTCAGTAAATCCAAATCCAGTGCCAGATCTTGAATCCTGCCTTTTTTGAAAACCACATTCGCATGGCCTGCGCGCTCTGCCACAATAGGAGCGTTTCGTTGCGCGACTTCAAGCATGTCATCCGTCATGTCGATGCCAATGACGCTACCCTCTGGCCCGACCACCTGGGAGGCAATGAAGCAAATCTTGCCAGTGCCGCTGCCCAGATCCAGCACGGTTTCTCCCGGTTTCAAGTATCTCGAGGGATCTCCACAGCCATAATCTTTTTCGATGACTTCTTGTGGAATGATTTCGAGATACTTCTGGTCATATTCTACTGGACAACAAAGAGCCGGTTCTGGCGCATTTGCGGCGGCTGCGTATCTTTTTTTTACGTTGGATTCCATTTTTAATAACTGATCTTTACACTAAGAGACACGTTACAGGGATTTCTTCCAATTCAAAATTTAAAGGGATATCTGCTTCGTGGCTGATTCCCCCTTGAATCAAGGTCTCAAGGGAATGATGGCACAAATTCTTTCAATCAGTCCTCACGAATGAGCGGGCTTTATCACTTCAATGGCAAAATCCTGACCAAGAAAGCGGATCAGGTACCTGACCATATGCTTCATCTGAACGTATTTGGATGAATCTCGTGGCTGCCATCTTTCGCGTTGGAAATTTCGTGAGATTGCCGTAAACTAGCACCTAAATTCTAAGTGACAGCCCTTGTTCATCGCCGTAACCAATGAGAACGCGCATTAAAATTTGTGGAATCACCTGTCTGGAAGACGCACAGTTCGCTGTTCACTGCGGCGTGGACGCTCTCGGATTCATGTTTTTCGAGGAGAGTAAAAGATTCATCGATGTGGAATCGGCACGCGACATCTGCCAGGCAATGCCTCCCTGTCTCACCAAGGTGGGTGTTTTTGTGAATGCATCCAAGGAGCAGGTTCATCATGCGCAGCAAACCTGCGGGTTGGACACGCTTCAGTTTCATGGAGAGGAAGCGCCTGATTGGTGCCGGCAATTTGACGCCAAAACCATGAAAGCGTTCCGCGTTGGCGATGCAGAGACTCTTGAATCACTTGATGATTATGATGTAAATGCATGGTTGGTGGATAGTTATCAACCGGGGGAACGAGGGGGGACCGGACATTCCTTTCAATGGGATTTGTTGTCAGCCATTCGACCTTATCGCAAGCCACTGTTTCTGGCTGGCGGCTTGACGCCAGACAATATTCAGAAAGCCATTCGTGAAGTACAGCCTTTTGGTGTCGATGTCTCATCAGGTGTCGAATTGGCACCTGGGCGGAAATGTCCGGACAAGGTTGCATCTTTCGTGCGAAAAGTGCAGCAAGCCTGACGATCTTGAGCAAAATCATTCATGGCGGGGTGATTGTCCGTGAAATACCTCTTTTCGGGCTCTAAAAGCTCAAAACAAGGGCTTAAACAGCAAGAAAGTTTCATATCGTTGTTGACTCCTTTGGTCGGTTTGCTACTTTCCTGCCTCTTATATTTTGGATTTGTAATGAAGACATATCTGCCGAAGATTAATGTAGACGAGCGCAAGTGGCACGTAGTAGACGCTGAGGATATTGTCCTCGGTCGTTTGGCAACTCAGGTTGCTGATGTTCTCCGTGGCAAGAATAAACCCACATACACCCCGCACCTTGATGCTGGCGACTTTGTGGTCGTCATCAATGCCGAGAAAGTGAAATTGACCGGGAAGAAAGAAGATCAGAAAACCTACATGAGCTACTCAGGATGGTTCGGTGGCGAACGCTATCGCTCAGTGCCTGAAGTGCGTGAATCGCATCCAGATCGTCTTATCCTTCACGCAGTAAAGGGTATGCTCCCCAAAAACCGCCTGGGGCGCAAGCTCCTGACCAAACTCAAAGTTTACCGTGGCACTGAGCATCCTCATGATGCGCAACAGCCTGAGCCGATGAAAATCGAGCAGTAATAGAATTTTAATACTCATAACCTGAACATGTCTGAAAATACTGATTTTTTGGGAACCGGTCGCAGAAAAACCTCTGTAGCTCGCGTGCGCTTGTCCGCTGGCACAGGAAAAGTATCCGTGAACGGACGTAGCCTCGAGGAATATTTCCCATTGGAAACGCAGCGCAGCGATGTGCTTTTGCCTCTTAACATCACCGACACCTCCAGCAAGCTTGACGTTCGAATCAATGTCTGTGGTGGTGGAATGAGCGGCCAGGCAGGTGCAGCTCGCCATGGTATCTCTCGCGCATTGCTCAACGTGGATGCTGACCTCCGTCCCGTTTTGAAATCCGCAGGATTCCTCACGCGTGATCCGCGTATGAAAGAACGTAAAAAGTATGGACAGCCAGGCGCGCGTCGTCGCTTCCAATACAGCAAGCGTTAATCAAATTTACATCCTATCTGGATATACAAAAGCCGTCGGTTTCTCCGACGGCTTTTTTTTTCAAGAAAGAACACATATCGGTTGCGTTGTGCCACTGAATTGATCAAGTTAGCATGTCATGATCAGTTTTGATTTACATGGATCAACGAGGCACCTTCAGCCGACGCTGTTAAGGGCTTGTCTTTGGTCTGTTTTATTTCATTTCATGGTCATTGCTTCCATTGAGCTTCTCCATCATTATGGATTCACTGAAAAAGCACCACTATCATCCTTGCTGGCCCCCAAGATGCCTGAGCTCAATGCTGCTGAATTAGAAAAAGAGTTGGAGATCACTCTGGATAAAGAACCTGAGCCCAGCATTTTCTTTGATGCTGACCCTTCACTCGAGACAGAAGAGAAACCTGAGGACACTCCGTACTATGCCGTGATTGATTCCATCGCAGGCAACCCGGATATCTCTCAGGATTTGGATCAGCCTAAGCTGGAGGGCTCACAGGATAAAGTATTCAAGACCACGGATACTGCACCGGGCGAAGAAATAACACCGGAGCCTCCTGCCAGTGGACTTCAACCATTCGTGCCTGAAGACGTCGAATCACCAGCTGATACCGAGTCGCTTGATGATTTTGAAACTGAGCCTCTGGAACCTCAGGAAGTGGATGTTCAAAATGATGGTGTATTCGAAGAAGCGATTGCCGTTGAAACCAAAGAGCCCGAGATCAATCAGCCGGCTGAGATTTTGACGCGTATTAAGCCGCGTAAAGCAGTTCCGGTTCAGCAATCAACTCCCCCAAGAAAGCAAAGAAACCGCCCTCGAACCATCGCAGAGGCCAAGAAACGCAACGGAATGCTTTTGGGCGAATCCATGAAGCAGGAAGGCGGCGTAAAGAAATTTCGTATTGAATCCTCACCTGATCTTTTGGCAACACCATTCGGGGCTTACGATGCAGCTATTATACAGGCTATTCAACAGCGCTGGTTTGGATTGCTCGAAGGATTGCCTTCTGCGCGCAATGCATCAGGGAAGGTCACCGTAAAATTTCAGCTCATGTCGAATGGGAAGGTCGTGGAAATGTCAGTGGAGGAAGATACAGTGGGAGTGATTCAATCTTTACTCTGTCAGCGTGCGATCAGTGATCCTGCGCCCTACGGCAAATGGCCAAGCGATATGCGCCGTCTCGTGGGTGCTGATTACCGGCAAATAAGATTTTCTTTTTATTACAATTGAAAACAAAATGTGGACATACCTCTAGCCGGGGGGGATTCAGTTTTTTGGGGCCAGGGGACAGCAACATAAATTATTTCTATAAAAAACAATGTTTGAATTTTTAGAGGCAGGTGGACCTTTCATGTGGTTGTTACTGATCATGTCAGTAGTGGCCTTGACTTATATTATAGAGCGTGGTCTCGCATTGCGTTGGCGTAATGTGGTGCCGGATCAGATTGGTGAAGCCCTGAGTCAATGTGAAAGTCCGCAGGATTTACCGACATTGCTTACGCTGTGTCAGCAGTTGCCATCTCCTGCAAGTCGCATGTTGAGCGCAGCCATAGATCAATTCCCTTATCCCAAAGCTGAAAACATGGAAGCCTTGCAAACGCGTGCTCGAAAGGAAATCGCTCAACTCGAAAGCGGGCTGGTGGTGATCGAAGTGATCGTGGGTTCGGCACCTCTTCTTGGTCTGGTTGGAACCTTGCATGGGCTCATTACTCTCTTTGGTGACTTTGGTGCCGCCAGCCTTGCTGATCATACTTCATTGGCCAAGGGTATTTCCATTGCACTGAACACGACACTTACAGGGCTCCTGATTGCGATCCCATCACTGATTGCCTGGAGTTACTACAACAAGAAGGTGGAAACCATGGCTATTGAGCTTGAGGCGCTCTGTGACGAATTATTGCGGATATACTATCCGCCCTCAAGTGCAGCGAAGCAGGCTGAAGTCGTCCCATCGGATGCCATTTCAAGTGCTGAGCCAGAACAACAGTCTCCCGCACCCAAGCGCCGTGCCAAGCGTCGGCGTGACCCAAAACAATCCTGATTGATAAGGAGACTATTTTGAAATTCCTCCAACGCAAACGTCAAAAACCGCCGACGATCATCATCATATCATTGATTGACATCCTGATTGTGCTGCTGATTTTCATGATGGTGACCACTACTTTCAAGCAGAAATCGGTTTTGAATTTAAGTTTGCCGCAATCGCGTGCTCAGTCCTCTGCACAAACAGAGAGCGGAAACATTACCATCAGTATTACCAAGAATGAACCTTTCCTGCACTGGGATGAATTACCCATTACAGAAGCTGAACTGGAAGCTCGCCTCAAGCAAGTGGCGCAGGAAAATCCGGATATGACCGTCATTGTTAAACCGGATAAAGATTCCACAACCGGGCATTTGGTATTTGTGATGGATGCTGCCAACGCGGTTGCTCTCAATAACATCAAGCTTAGGACCAAGCCTCTCAGGGATGCAGTAGAATAGGTTGCCGCAAGCTGAGTCAATGCGCATGTATCGGCCTTGATTCATCGGGCTGCCTGATGCTCGACAATCCTTTGCCAAATCGAATATGATTTGCGGATGAACCGATTCATCCTCTGCTGTTTGCTGCTGGTGACCTGCCTTCATGCCCAGCGCGATCCAACCCGTTTAACAGATGGCCCCATGCTGGGGGATGTGACTGCGAATTCCGTTCGCATATGGGGAAGGACTTCAGACCCCTCTGAATTTTTTGTCCACTACGGCACCGACAAAACATCAATGATACAAATCTCAGAGGGTGTCATGACTTCCATTGCTCATGACAATACGGGCTCCATCATCCTGAATGGACTACGGCCTGATACTCGTTATCACTACCAGTTATGGGTAAATGAGCGCCCTCACGGTGAGTCGGGAACTTTTAAGACACTTCCAGATTCTGCTTCTCTTATTCACCCGGAACACAATCCTGAGGGTTTATTCAATTTCAAGTTTCAAATCGGTTCTTGCGCGAATCAAAACCCACTTCATGGCATTGGTCATCAGACTCCCACCTACGAGACCTTGAATCGTGATTGGAGTCATCGCGTTGATTTCCATATTATGAATGGAGATTGGCTTTATGAGGAGCTCCGGGATTACCCTCTCGAGGCCTGGCGATTGGTGCAGGATGTTGCTTTGAATGCCGTGCCTGACCCCCTTCAATGGATGCCAACAGTCGTTGGGGTCTGGGAGAATTACAAGCTGTACTTGCGGCGCAGCCATGACCTGTCCGACTGGCATCGAAACGTGCCCAGCTATTTCACGTTTGACGATCATGAGCTGGTCAATGACATCTGGGGAACGGGAACGGCAGGCAAAAGGCATCGACGTACGGTGTTCCGTGATATCGGAACCTACGCCTGGTATGATTATCTTGGATGGGCCAACCCGACTGCTCATGATGCCGAACTTCATGTGGGACGGGGCAGTATGAAGGCAGGGAGTGATCTATTAATGGATTCTACCGTTGATTTCACTCAGATGCCGCTCAACGAAATGCTGAATCTCCATGTCCATTGGGGTACTCCTGAAGCGGGTGTCAACGAAATGAAATATGACAATGATGATGGTCATCCCAATGCTTACGTATACGATATAATTGAAGTTGTCGACGCACACACGTTACGTTTGCATATGCCTGCCAAAACGACGGATGTCGTGACCTATTCGGTTGGTCGCCGCAGCTATGGGAAATTTCAGGTGGCTAATTGCGAATTTTATTTGATTGATACGCGCAGTGCTCGCGACATGCATGATGTGACGGAACGCGATCGCCCCGGTTTATCAATGCTTGGAGGGGCTCAGAAACGATGGTTGATCGACAGTATGCAGCAAAGCGATGCTTCCTTTTTCTTTTTCATTTCCTCGGTGCCGTTTATGATTCCCCACAGTGGGGCAGGAGGATTCGAATCCGATGCTGCCAACAAGGAAGAAGCCTGGACTGGTTTTTTTGATGAGCGTGAACAGTTGATTGAATTTTGGAAGGATCTTAACAAGCCCGTTTTTGTTATGACTGGAGACCTTCACAACAGTTTTGCCGTTAAGATCACCGATAAGATATGGGAATTCTGTTGTGGTCCTCATAACAGCGTCAATCATGTACCAGCCTTGGATGAGAGTAATCGTCCCGCCACGGGACCGTTTAAATTCGGTCCCAGAGCATGTGACATTCGGTGGAGCAGTTACATTCTGCCTGATCTGCCGCGCTTGGAGCGCCTTTACCCACATTTCTGTATCGTACAAGTGAACAATGTCTTCAACATGCCCCAAAAAATCGGAGACACTCGATGGATTGCCTATCCACACCCTCAAATCATCTTTCAATATTACGATGGACGCACCGGGGAATTGGCCTATGCAGAATCGATCAGTCCAAGGCCATGACAGCTCATGCATCGAAATTTGGAAGACTGCAACATTGCACATCGAAAACTTAATTGCTAGCGTTTCGCGCCATGAGGATTTTGTCGGGTATTCAACCTTCCGGTGCGCTTCATCTTGGGAATTATTTCGGGATGATGCGTCCTGCAATCGAATTGCAGAACCAGGGCGAGGCCTATTATTTCATCGCCAATTATCACTCCATGACCTCGTTGTTCGATGCTGGACAGCGAAGGCAGAACGTGCTGGATGTCGCATTGGATTTCCTCGCCTGTGGATTGGATCCCGAACGTTCGGTGTTCTTCAAGCAATCGGATGTGCCGGAGCATACGGAGTTGACCTGGATGCTAACGACCTTGACCCCCATGGGACTGCTTGAGCGGTGCCACAGTTACAAAGACAAATTAGCTCGCGGAATATCACCCAATCATGGGTTATTTGCATATCCTGTTCTCATGGCCGCCGATATTCTGATCTATGATTCCAAGGTGGTTCCTGTAGGTAAAGATCAGAAACAACATGTTGAAGTGACGCGTGATATTGCCATCAAATTCAACCAACAGTATGGAGACACCTTTATCATTCCTGAGCCGCAGATTCGAGAGGATGTTGCTGTCGTTCCTGGCACGGATGGCCAGAAAATGAGTAAAAGCTATGGTAATACGATAGAGATTTTCGGATCTGAAAAATTACTCAAAAAGAAGATCATGAGTCTGGTGATGGATAGCCGTGGTATGGATGAACCCAAACCGGATGCGGAAAAAAATATCGCCGTTCAACTCTTGAAATTGGTGGCTGAACCGGAGCTGGCCAAGGATTGCGAGGATCAATTGAGGGCAGGGGGGTATGGTTACGGGCACTTGAAGAAAGCGCTTTTTGAAGCTTGTTGGAGTTATTTTGAGCCCATGCGGCAGAAGCGTGAAGAGCTTGCCAGGAATATTGATTTTGTTCAGGAGGTTTTATCTAAAGGTGCGGAGCGCGCTCGGTCCGTGGCTTCCGCCGTCAACAATCGGGCAAAGAACGCCTGCGGTCTGGATTGAAGAGTGCGGCCCGACAATTTGCCGCACATATCTTGAGATAGTTTTTTTCGCGGTCAGGATGGCATGAGTTCGAAAGGATTATCCAAATGATCTCAGAAAAAAAATCATATCTCGGGTTGTCCAGTCTGGCACACTCATGTCATGGAATGATTCCCGTTCTCAGATGTTTTATCGAACCTGTATCTGCAGATCGGTTTATGATCTGAATGATATCCTTCCAGAAACAGACTCCAAATTTCTTTAAACCAATGCCGTTCTTGACTAAGAAGCATTCGCTCTTAAGATGACCACTTTGCTGTAAGCAAAATGTTTCCAATTATGAGCACTATCTACGA
>JBDQII010000040.1:0-18239 GCA_040264395.1 Verrucomicrobiota bacterium | reverse complement strand
CTCATCGTGTTTGTATCATGGCAGCCAACACTGAGACTGGTTGCCTTCAACCCTGGGAATCGGTCAGGACTTGGTGCCAGAAGCAGGGGATTGCCTTCTTTTGCGATGCCTCTCAATGGGTCGGTCGATTACCAGTGAGTGGTCTTGGTGCATGTGATTGGGTATCGGCCTGTGCACACAAATTTGGAGGGCCCAAAGGAGTGGGTTTTCTCAAATGTCCGTCCAAAGGTCGGCTTGACGCTTTCATCCTTGGTGGTCCTCAGGAAATGAATCGGCGTGCTGGAACGGAAAACGTGCCGGGCATCTTGTCAATGGTTGCTTCTCTGGAAGCGCGTGAAAAGGAAATCAATGAGGAATCCATTCAACAGCGGCTCACCATTCAGCAAGAATTTGAAGCCCTTCTGCAGTCTGTATTTCCCAACATTCGAATTCTGGGCAAAAATGTCAATCGACTATGGAATACGACCTCTGTGATCATGCCTGAGGTGGATTGTCGTATCCGCTGGGTGGTGAAGCTGGACAAGGAGGGTTTTGCTGTTTCGACTGGTTCGGCATGTTCGAGTGGCAAAGAAAAGACCAGTCATGTGCTGGCTTCCATGGGGCTCAACCCATCCGAAGCGGGTCGTGTGTTGAGGTTTAGTTCAGGGTGGGACACATCCTTGAATGCATGGAATGCTCTGAGTGTTGCGTTGCAAGACGTTTTTCAAAAGATCACTCACAGCGAGCGGGGCTCTTGAATAATACGCGGCTCGGATGCGCAGCATCTTCGACACTCCCCTAAAAGGCATGGGCCGTTCCAGAATCTTTCTCCATTGAAACAAGAGGCTACTATTGTAAACTCAAGGTATGATTTATGACGCATCCATGGATGCATTATTGCAGAAAGTCTGGGAGGGGCAGCGGGTCGATGCTGCCGAGGCACGCAGATTGTACTCGTTACCGCTCGAAGAGTTGGGCGCTTTAGCGCATCGGCGCCGTCGCTTGGCCAAGGCCAAGGCTTATGATGGAGCGGGCAATGATATTGTGACCTACAACATTGATCGCAATATCAACTACACTAATATCTGCAACGTTTACTGTAAATTCTGCGCCTTTTATCGTACGGAAAAAGACGTCGATTCCTATGTGATCACCAAAGATGAATTGGATCAGAAGATTGTAGAGACCCTTGCACTCGGAGGCACCCAAATTCTCATGCAGGGAGGGCACCATCCTTCTCTTGATCTGGACTGGTATCTCGACACCCTCTCTCATATCAAATCCAAGTTTCCTCAAATCAATATCCATGCCTTCAGCCCCAGTGAATTCATTCATTTTCAAAAGGTTTTTGATTTGCCCATGGAAGATTTGTTGAAGCAATTCAAGGAAGCAGGACTCGGATCCATTCCCGGTGGAGGAGGGGAGATCTTGGTGGACCGGGTCAGGAAGCGCATCGCACCTCTCAAGGCGATGAGTGATGAGTGGATGGGGGTCATGGATGTAGCTCATCGCCTTGGATTGAATTCTTCGGCAACCATGATGTTTGGACATGTGGAAACTTTGGACGACCGCATCGAACACCTTGAACGGGTCCGGGCACAACAAGACGCAACGGGCGGATTCACAGCTTTCATTGCCTGGACCTTTCAATCCGAGAATACCAAGCTCAAGGCCGAACCTGTCGGCGCGCATGAATACCTTCGAATGCAGGCGCTCAGTCGCATCTACCTGGACAATGTGGAAAACATTCAAAGTTCATGGGTGACTCAAGGCCTTGAAATAGGACAGGTGGCCTTGACCTATGGAGCCAACGATCTGGGAAGTATCATGATTGAGGAAAATGTCGTGAGTCAGGCAGGTACGACCTTTCAGATGACTGTAGAAGACATGCACCGTTTGATCAAAGACCTGGGCTATCAACCTCGCCAGAGAGACAACTGGTATCAGCTAGTGGAATCAAGATCTGCAGAATTGGTTTCAGAAGGAAGCAAATAACGGAGAGAGCGGGCACCCAGAATATTTTATTGCCAAAAGCAGTGTGCTCGTAGATTTGGAAAAGGCTTGGATCTTGGGTTCAATCGGATTCGATCATCCTAGCTCGGCTGCCGTGTTAACCTCTGGTTGTGTGTATGTCACCTTGGGATGTTCTGATGCGATGGCGTTGGACCATCATTTACTGTCGAGCTCTTGGGGTTGATTATGACTCAAGCGGACATCGTATCTCTGTTTCAATGGATGAAGCACCCTGCCTTTCTGGCCAAGTTACAAAAAATCGGAACGATTCACCTCCACATTTATCCCGAAATTTAGGTTCAGGTAATTAAAGAAACCCATCCAATCACGGATGGCTTGAGCTCCGTCTCGACCCCCTTCACTCCTATTAATATGCGGGCGGTAACAAAGTTGCTTTAAAAGACTGCGGTCGCCAGATGTGGCTTGTTTCTACCTCGTTTCGGTTCCATTGGCCAGGAATGTATTTCAGGGAAAAATTTGGGACGACATGGAAGTCAGCTTTCCTTGTTTTTTGCGAAGCGCGATTTTAATGCTCCGATAATCAACACATCTGAAGGATGGCCCTTTGACCGGGGTGATCTTTTGCAAATTGGATCGCTTCATTGCAATCTTCCAGAGAAAACACACCTCCAACCAACTGTTCCCATGGAAGTTTATCCTGTGTATCGCACATGAATCTTGTTGCGGTGATGAGATCTTCAGGGCGGTAGTTATGCGATCCTTTAATCGTCAGACAACGGCGAACAATCTGGTCTGGGTCCATTCGAATGGGAGGGGAAGGGAATACGGTGCCTGCAAGAACCAGACAGCCACCCGTGCGCAATTGATCCAACCCTAATTGTGCGGCATCGGTTGAACCGGCCAGTTCGAGTACCAGATCAACACCGCGTTGACGGGTCCACTTGTTCAGGCATTCTATCGCGGCCTGATCCCCCGGAACAAAAACCGCATCGGCTCCGAATTCCAGGCAACGCTTGTGTAATTCCACATTGGTTTCGAATACCAGCACCTTTCCGCAGCCCTGTTTTTTTGCCAGAGCAACGGCGCTCAACCCCGCGTAGCCTCCGCCCATCACCACCAGAACGGAATGCGCATCCAACTTGCAATCGCTTTCCCGAATCATGGCTGCCGCGGTTGCCACCGCGCAATTAATCGGAGTGGCACTGTGATCACTGATGTCATCTGATAATTTCAAAATGGGTGTTCCGGATTTCAGCATGATATAGCTTGCCATACCACCGCTGGAACCTTCTCCAGTGTCCGATACGGCTTCGTGGCCGTATTTGAATAACTGCACACATTTCTGAGGTAATCCGTCGCGACAGAAAGCGCAATCACCACAATGTGCATAGATGGCCCATGTAACCCGGTCACCGAGATTCAATGTTTGACCACTGAAGTCCGTGTTGGAAAACGATGCGCCCACGGCGACCAGGTGCCCAATGATTTCATGACCAAGGACACTGGGTGTTTGAACATGTCGACGTCCGCACATGGTGTGCACATCGCTTCGACAGATGGCACAATGCGTGATTCTGACGAGCGCTTGACTTTCCTGAGGTGCAGGCCAGTTCATTGGCAGGAGTTCTACCGCCTTGTCAGGCCCGTGATACAAAGCCACTTTGCCGGGATACATTTCGTTGGTGTTCTGGTTCATATTCATCGATCGCGCTCAATGCTTCACTCCGAGCTTCGTTCTGAAATAACTCAAAGCAAGAAGAAAAGCAGCTATACCGAAAACACCCACCAACCAGCATAGTGTCGTGAAAAACGATAAGGTATCATCCTGCGCTGGCAGTGAGTCCTTGAACAACATCAGAATCACGTAGCCAAGATACCCCGTGGAGTCTGCAAGATACATCAGATAGCCTATGTTCCCTTTGTCTGGAGTGACAGCCATGATGCGTTCAAACAAGGTCGTGTGTACCAAAACGTAAGGTAGGTAAAGCCCCAGACCTATCAGGACCATGAACCAGAATGGAGAAACCCATTGCTTGTCCAATGCCATCAGGCTTATGGGAAGTAATCCCAGCCCCAGAATGCAAACGGTGATCGAATGGAACAAAGCGCTTCGGTTGTTGCGGTACAAAGAAAACACACCGCTGCAGATGATAATCCCAAGCGCAATCCACATTTCCGATATGGAAAAAAGTTCAGGAGTCGTTTCAACGCCAAGACCCTTCCAAATCTCAGGCGCAAAATCCCCTCGAATGCTCCGGATCAGCGTAATCAAAAGATAGGCCAGGATAATGGCAACAAGGCCAGGTGCATAATGCATGAAATATCGTCGACGATCGGCGCTGTTCATTCGGACACGCTCCTGTCGCTCGCTTTGATCTGTCTTGCCTGGTTCAGGGATTTGGCTCAGCATCCACAAAAACCCAATCAGAGGGATCATAAAAATGGTTCCTGCCGAGAAAGGCATCCAGATTTCAGCGATTCCCTGTTCCATCAGCCAGGCACCCACGGATTTGGCAGCACCATCAGCTAATATGAAACTCGCACATAAACCCGCCGCCAACAATTCGGTCATGCGGCGTCCTTCCAGAAAGCCAAGTACCAGCCCGAACACCATTCCCAGCATGAGCCCATTTCCGAATAGAAAAACGACCGATAACGGCGTGGGGACAAGTGCAAAGCCAAGCAAACAAGCCAGGGCAACGGAAGTGAGCAACAAGATACCCCGAACGCGCTTGCAGGGTGGCAGCTCTGCGATCACCTTGATGCCAATAAATTTTGAAAGCATGTAACCGAACACCTGCGTAATGACCAGAGCAGATTTAAGTTCCATCCCGAAAGCCGTCATGCCCTCATAGCTCGTCGCTGTAAAAGGTTTTCGTATGCCATACATGCAAAAATAAGCACCAAAGGCGGCTGTGATACACCAGATGGCGAATCTGGTTTCATTGGAGGGCCGGGAAGAAGGATTCCAACCCGCCGGATCCTTGGGTCGCGAGGGTTCTTTCATATCAAAGAGCACATGTCGTCAAAGCTAGGAAGTAATCAAACCATCATTTGCTTCCAAGGCCAAGTTACGATTTTATGGCGACTCTTACGTCCATGGAAAAGCAGGAGATTGATCGTGTTCAAATGCATTTCAACTTGACCAGATAGAGCGTCTTCATGTCAGTATCAGTCCTTATCGTGGATCTTTTTCATCACCAAACCTCATGAACCCCATTATTGAAAAAATCATATCTACCTTTGAAGAACGCGGCTCCGAGCAGTATGGCACCGAAGCTGTCACGCAGCTTCAACACGCGCTTCAGAGCGGTCAACTTGCGGAAGAGTCGGGAGCGTCTGAGCCCATGGTCACTGCGGCCATGATGCATGATATCGGTCATATCCTGGGTTCAGCGTTGTTACCGGCATCCTGTGGGCATGATCTGGATGACAAGCATGAGTTGGTTGCCAATGGGTGGATCAAGCAACATTTTGGTTCTGAAGTTGCGGATCCCATTCGGCTTCACGTCATCGCCAAGCGGTATCTTTGCACTAAATACCCAAAGTATGAGATCCAATTGTCTCCCACATCACTGAAGAGTTACCATGACCAGGGTGGTCCGATGAAACCTGAAGAGATGGCAAAGTTCGAAAATGAGCCTTTTTATCAGGAAGCATTGGAACTTCGCAAATGGGATGATCAGGCTAAAGCTAAGGCTAAAGCGACACCATCTCTGAGTCATTTCATTCCTGCCATGGAATCTTGTTTGAAGCAGGTCATTGAGTAATAGAGTTACTTTGACTGGTTACCCTCGATTTTGGATTTGAGTGAAGCGCAGCTTTTTTCATCGTGGATAATGTATTTACTTGAATCTCTGTTGCGAGCATGAAGATTTTCTCTTCATGGCGTTGTGCACTCAGATGAGATGGAAAGGTTATCGCTTGTCTGTGGGTGGGTCCACACCAAGCTTCTTATAGGCAAGGGGAGTGGCAGCTCGACCTTGTGGAGTGCGTATCATGAAGCCTTCCATGATGAGATAAGGTTCATAGACTTCTTCCAGCGTATCGGATTCTTCACCGACGGCAACAGCCAGTGAATTGATACCAACGGGGCCTCCTCCAAATTTAATAACAATGCATTCCAGGATGCGTTTGTCCATTTCATCCAGTCCGTTTTCATCAATTTCAAGCATGGCCAGTGCTTTATCGGCAACATCTGCAGTGACTCGTCCATCATGGCGAACTTGCGCGTAATCACGTACTCGTTTCAACAGGTTGTTGACGATACGAGGGGTGCCGCGACTGCGGCGTGCAATTTCGAAGGCACCCTGCGGTTCAATATCGACATTCAACAAACGCGCAGACCGAAGCACAATCTTCTGCAGATAATCGGCTGGATAATGGTCCAGCCGTTCTCGAACAGGAAACCGACTTAACAGAGGAGCTGACAAAAGTCCACTTCGTGTTGTTGCTCCGATGAGTGTGAACTTGGGCAGGTTCAAGCGCACGCTGCGCGCGTTCGGACCCTGATCAATGATGATATCCAGCTTGTAATCTTCCATGGCCGGATAAAGGTATTCTTCGATCGTTTTCTGGAGCCGATGGATTTCGTCGATGAAGAGCACGTCTCCTTCCTCCAGATTTGTAAGTAAGCCTGCGAGATCACCCGCTTTCTCAATGGTGGGTCCGCTGGTACTTTTCAGGCTGGCTCCCATGCTCTTGGCGATGATGCCTGCAAGGGTGGTTTTTCCCAGTCCGGGAGGACCGTTCAACAAGATGTGATCTAATACATCTCCGCGTTGTCTGGCTGCCTGGACCGCAATTTCCAATCGTTCCTTGATTTTGTCCTGTCCCGTAAAATCAGAAAACAAGGAAGGCCTCAGCGTTAATTCCAATGCCGAGTCCGATTGATTCAAAGTTTCCAGAGACCTTTCTTCCATGCGTTCAACAACATTGGTCGAAGCCTGTGCATGCGACAAGCTGAAAACAAAAATAGCCAGTAATTTGCTTGTACGCTCAAGCACACAATGCGAAACCATGCTGGAATGCGTGGCTTATCCCAGTGGTTTCAAGCCAGAATACCCTTGATGACATTTGCTTCTGCATCGGTACCTGTGAGTTTCTGGTTGAGTCCCTGAAATTTATAGGTCAGTTGGTTATGCTCGAAACCCATACAGTGCAGGATGGTCGCATTCAAATCACGTATGTGGACTGGGTTTTCTGCAATGTTGTAACTGAAATCGTCGGTGGTTCCATAAGTGACACCTCCCTTGATGCCACCACCAGCCATCCACATGGTGAAGCATCGTGGATGATGATCGCGCCCGTAGTCTGTGCGCTCGAGTTTGCCCTGACAGTAAATGGTTCTTCCAAACTCGCCTCCCCAAACCACCAGCGTGTCGTCCAGCAGCCCACGCTGTTTCAGGTCCTGAACCAACGCGGTGGCTCCTTGATCAATATCCTTGCACTGGAGGGGCAAGTCTCGAGTTAGATTTCCGTGTTGATCCCATCCACGATGAAATACCTGAATACTGCGAACGTCTCTTTCAACAAGCCTGCGAGCAAGAAGACAATTGGAAGCAAAGGTTCCCGGTATTTTGGCGTCGGGTCCATACATGTCATAAATGTGATCGGGTTCATTCGACATGTCGGTCAGTTCCGGAACGGAAGTTTGCATGCGAAACGCCATTTCGTACTGCGCGATACGTGTATTGATTTCCGGATCATTGCTCAGCTCAAATTGTTTACGGTTCATTTCGCCCAGTCCATCCAGCATGGTCTTTCTGGTTTCTTGAGTGACACCCTCCGGGTTGGCCAGGTACAGAACAGGATTCCCCTGGCTGCGAAGCCGGACCCCTTGATGTTTTGATGGCAGAAATCCGGAACCCCATAATCGTGAATAGAGTGCTTGGGCGTCCCGTTTGGCAGTCCATGTCGAGTTCAGCACTACGTAGGTTGGCAGATTGTTGTTTTCACTGCCCAGCCCATAGGAAAGCCATGCACCCAGGCTTGGTTTTCCAGGTAGTTGGGTGCCGGTCTGAATCATCGTGATCGCTGGATCGTGATTGATGGCATCTGTATGAACCGTTCGCAGGACCGCAATGTCATCTACCATTCCACTCGTGTGTGGGAGGAGTTCCGAAACTTCGGTTCCTGACTGGCCATGCCGAGCAAACTGATACATCGACGGAGCAATTGGGAATCGGCTTTGCCCGGATGTCATCGTCGTCAGACGTTGTCCTTGTCTGACAGAATCGGGAAGATCCTTGTCAAACAGATCCTGCATTTTTGGTTTGTGATCAAAGAGGTCGATCTGCGAGGGAGCACCCGACATGAAAAGATAGATGACCCGCTTGGCTCTGGGTGCGAAGCTGGCATTCAATGGGCTCCCAAGCAGGCGTGAAGGCATCATGCTGGCAATCGCACCAGCACCAACCCCCCAAAGTGTGCGACCAAAAAAAGATCTTCTGGATAACAAATGGTCTGTGGTTTCTTGTATGTGACTCATGGTTTCGATCTCCTAGTTCAATGTCATGATTTCGTCGAGGTTCAGGATCAGATTACAAATCATCGTCAGGCTGGCCAGTTCCGCCGGAGTTGCATCGGATATCCGAGGCGCTTCTCCCGTTTGAATCAAACCCTTGGCCGCTTCCTGATCTTTTTTGAAGGTTGCCATGTGCTTGGCGTATAAATTTCCAAGCAGTTTGAGTTCATCTTCCGCCAATGTACGTCCTGTGGCTAGTTGCATGGCATAATTCAGGCGTTGTTCCGTTTCGGGAGAGGACTGTTCCACAACCCTTTCTGCGAAGCAACGGGCAGCCTCAACATATTGTATGTCGTTCATCATGGTCAACGCTTGCAGGGGTGTGTTGGTGCGTTCTCGTTTCACCGTGCATGCTTCACGATTGGGAGCGTCAAACGTAGACATGGATGGCGGTGGTGATGTGCGTTTAACGAAAGTATAGATGCTTCGTCGGTAAAGGGCATCTCCATTGTCACGTTTGTAATTTGCCGTTGTGCTCGATGGGTAAGCCACCGCTTTCCAAAGTCCTGAAGGTTGATAAGGTTTCACGCCTTTTCCTCCCATTTTCTCCACAAGCAATCCACTGATGAAGAGTGCCGAATCCCTCAAGACCTCTGCATCCAATCGATACCTTGGACCATGGGAAAGGAAGCGGTTTTCTGGATCGATCTCCAGGGCTTGAGGAGAGATGGCGGATGACTGTTTGAATGCAGCTGAAGTAACGATCAAACGGTGGATGTGTTTCATGTCCCATCCACTTTCAATAAATTCTACTGCCAGCCAATCGAGTAATTCAGGATGAGAAGGTAGTTCGCCTTGCGTACCAAAATCCTCGGCTGTCATCACCAAGGGCCTTCCGAAATGCTGGTGCCAGAATCGATTGACCATGACTCGAGCTGTCAGCGGGTGAGCGGGATCTACGAGCCATTGAGCCAAACCCAAACGGTTGTTGGGCGCTCCCTCGGGCAGAGGAGGCAATATCTCCGGGACAGCTGGCTGCACCTGGTCGGCGCGCTTGTCATACTCACCTCGCACGAGAACAAAAGTTTCCCTCGTTTCTTTTCGCTCCTTACTGATCAACGAAATAGGGATGGCTTGTTCGTATTTTGATTTGTCATCGCTTAATTTTTTCTTTTGATCATGCAGCGCTGAAAAAAGAAACCGTGTTTCTGAACAGACATGCTCCAGAAAGTAATCTCGCAGGATTTGAGTTTCAGCATTGCTTCGTTTGTCGCTGCTTTTTTTGGCGATCGTTTGTAAATCTTTTGGCAATCCTGCATCTTTTGCCTGCTCAATGAAGTGCATCCAAACAGACATAGATTGAAAGCCTTCGTTCCCTTGAGGAATCTGGGTATGAATACCCGAATGATCCCAGTAAACGGTACCGTCAAACTGACTGAAGGCCCAGCCATCCAGCCGGTCGCCAGCAGACAATCCAACGCTATCTGCGGGTATTTCAAGTCGCACCCATTGACCCGGCTCAGGTAAATCTCCAAGCCATTGATGGCCGGCACCTTTTCCGCTCCCATGCGGAATCAAATCTTCACCCCAGAATGCGCGATGCTCCCAATCGTTTGTATGAAATTGAAGCATGATGCTTTTGGGAGGCTTGATTGGGTCAAGGTAAACATATGTGAATAGAGTGTCTCCACTTCCAACGACTAGCTTGGATCTTGCTTCGGTAAAAAAATGTTGTTCAGATCCCTGGGCATTGCGTCGATGTGATTTGATTCCCTGATAATTTGGAAATCCACTGCCCGATACAAATTGCCATCCACCGTCGGCGTCGGATGCCTTGGCACCCTCCGGAAGTTCATCTTCAATCCAGATATAATCCTTTCGCTCTTTGTCTTTCGCACGCCTGACGGGATCCTCGTAGTCGATGCTTGCAAGGTTCACTCTGATCGCCTTTTCTATCCGCTCGATTTTTTGATCAAATGAAGCGAGTTTTTCGTGGTCCTCATCGCTGATTAATTTAACGGTGGGCGGATAGATGAATGCATTGCCATCCATCGCCTTTTCATCAAGGTTGTTGTAGTAGGCGAAAAGTTGATAAAATTCTTTCTGCGTAAAGGGATCGAACTTGTGGTCATGGCATTGAGCGCAACCGACCGTTACCCCCATCCAAACGGTTGTCAATGTGTTGACACGATCCACTCCATACCGCACTGCAAATTCCTCCGGAATGGCTCCTCCTTCGCTGGTGGTAACGTTGCAGCGATTGAACCCGGTTGCCACCAGTTGATCGATGCCGGGATTGGGCAGCAGGTCGCCCGCCAATTGTTCAATGGTGAAGGTGTCAAACGGTTTGTTGTCATTTAAAGCCTGGATGACCCAGTCACGGTATGGCCAGATTGCGCGCTCGTTATCCAGATGCAAGCCATGTGTGTCACCATAGCGAGCGGCATCCAACCAGTATCGTGCTCGATGTTCGCCATATTGTCTGGATTGTAAAAGGCGATCCACTTGTTCCCTGTAAGCATCCGCGGAATGGTCATCTGCAAAACGTAATATGTCGGCTGGCGCAGGAGGTAAGCCAGTCAAGGTCAGGAATGCCCGACGCAACAAGGTCTCTTTCGAGGCTGTCACTTGAGGTTTCAGCCCTTTCTCTGCCATTTTCTCAAAAAGAAAAGCATCGATGGGGTGTTTGTTCCAATCTTGATTGGGAACTTTTGGAACAGGCTTTCGAACAGGCGCTGAAAAAGCCCAGTGATCTTCAAAGGGGGCGCCTTCAGCTATCCATTGTTTCAACTTTTCGATATCTTCCCGTGACATTGGATTCTTGGCATCAGAGGGCGGCATGATGTCGTCTTTTTCTTTCGTTACCATGCGTAGGTAAATTTCGCTTTCTTCTGGTTTGCCTGGAATGATGGCGGCATAACCACCCAGATCCGCGAAAGCACTTTCTGGTACATCCAGTCTGAGGTCAGCTTTCCGTTTGGCTTTGTCCGGCCCGTGGCAACTGATACAATATTTTGACAGGAGTGGTCGTATATCGGCGCTGAAGGACAAGTCAGAATCCGCCCACAGCCCGGTCTGTACAAACAGGCAGGTCAACATCATCCACGATGAAAAACTTTTTGTTGATGTATTCATTTGTTAACAGAATGAGTTTGAATCATTTCAAATAAATTGGACATCTACATGCTATCAAAAGAAGCACTGATGTTGTAGGTTTCTATGTATCATTATCGTCCTGAAAAAGGGAGCAGCAATTTATCGTCCGAAAGGATTGGGGCAAGCAGCCTAACTCGATCTGTTGTCTTCATGCGATAGAACCTGCGGCTTTCTGGAACCCGAATTTCCAAAGCCAGAGGGATTTGACTCAGGCTCCAGCCTGTTTCCGCCTCAAACGGTCCTGTAGGTTCTTGAGCCGATTCCAAAATAATGGATGTTTCAGGATCGGGCATTGCGGCAATGTTTTCCTCAATCCAGGAAGATCTGTATTGGATGCGCGTGCCCCAGATACTGCCGGGCTGGTCTACCTCATCGTCCTCGATGAACGCCCACGAGTCCTCTGCTCTGCAGTTTTCATCCTTGCAAACAAAAAATCCTCCTCCATCGAAAAGCAGTGCATCGAAGCCCTTGCCTTGTTGGGTGGTATTGTACCTGCCTCCAGCGGCATAGTTGATTGCCGCCAGCTTCCATTCATTATCCTGCCAAAGAAACATACCACCCCCTGAGTCGCATGGGCCAAGCCCTGCTTCATCAGGCAGTCCATCCCTGTTGAACTCGGCTCCAATCAAGTGCCCAAGTCCTTTCTGGATTAAGACTGCATCATCCGCAATCTCAGTGACCAAATTCTCTCCCCAGCGCATCATCGCCCGACCTGATCCACGCTCCCATCCCCTGAGTTCCTGAATCGAATCTTTTTCCAAAAATACGGGTCTGCCTCGAATTTCTCCTCTACCAAAAACGAGCATGCGTTGTCCGATTTCATCGCCCTCCCTGAACAGTGCCGCATGATCTTGAAATGATTCCGTGACTCCCCACAAGACCAGATCAGAATCAGGATCCAGAATTCTGGCTATGGCGTAATGCGTCTTTCCGTGCACAGTGAATGGGTCGCCGATGGCTCCACCAATGTGTTTGGCGCTCAGAAACCAGCGAGGTGCTATCGGGGTTCCCTGACAGGTGCGCCAGATACCCTGAAGATCCCAGGCACGTGCTTCGGCCGCGTTTGCAGGAGGTGTGGTATTGTGCTCTGGGTTCTCAGTTGCCAGAAAGAAGACAGCGTAAAGATGCGTCGGAAAAATCAGGATACCCAGAAACACAGCACCGCGCAAAAGCCGGAAGTATGAAGATAATTCCTTGCTCCTTTTCATGACCTTCCTTAACGTCCATTTTTTCATCATTAGTGAGCAATCAATATATGGACAACACCCAATCAAATGTTCCACAGCCGGTGCGACAATTCAAGAAAGACGCCTTGAATGTCGAGATTTTTGAATCTCAGCCCGCAATGGCGCTGAATGCCGCACACACCGTTCGAAACTATCTGATCAGCCAATTGGAGGCAAATGGTTCAGTGAGAGCCATCCTTGCGACCGGGAACTCACAGATTCAGTTTCTGAAAACGCTTATTGATCTGGGTGGAGTGGATTGGTCCAGAGTGACTTTGTTCCATATGGACGAGTATCTGGGTATTTCTGAAACACACAAGGCCAGTTTCCGGCTCTATATGAAAGAGCGAGTGGAAAGCCTGGTGAAACCGCAAAACTTCCACTACTTGATCGGTGATGCGCCTTTGCCTTTGGATGAGTGCGAACGTTACTCCAAGCTCCTTCAGGAAGCCCCGATCGATTTGTGCTGTCTGGGTGTCGGAGAAAACGGTCATATTGCCTTTAATGATCCTCCCGTAGCCGATCTCAGAGATCCTCATCTCGTAAAATTGGTTAAGTTGGATGATGCCTGCAAAATCCAGCAAGTGAATGAAGGCCATTTCCCAAGCTTGGAAGCCGTGCCTCCCTATGCCTTTACACTCACCATTCCCGCGCTCTGCACTGCAAAGAAAATGATTTGTCTGAGTCCTGAGACACGCAAGGCCAAGGCTGTTCAGGCAGCATTGGAAGGAGAGATTGGAACAGCGTGCCCGGCTTCTGCGCTTCGTGAGCAATCCCAGGCCACGATTTATCTTGATCAAGATTCCTCCGCGCTTCTTGGTCAATAGGGCATATATATATTCCAAGGCTGCGCTTTTTTGAACGCTTGAAGCGACGCTCGTTGATGATCATAGAGTGAAAATCATGAGCTGATGGAATCCATTCCGGCTTCAGTCAGCCATCCTGGTTTTTGGGCTCAGCTGTCTCCCCTTGGCAGGTATGTCAGAAAACGCGGTGCCCTCAATTTTGAATCCTTGAATGATCAGGCGATTCAGCTTGAGGTCGCTATCGCGGACCCCGCCAAATAACCTGTTGTCCAGGCGGCCTGAAAATTAAAGCCCCCTGTTTCTGCATCTATGTCCAATGACTCACCTGCGAAATAAAGGCCCGGGGTCTTCCGGCTTTCCATGGTTTTAAAACGGATTTCCTTGAGCTCCACGCCACCACAGGTCACAAACTCCTCCTTGTTACGACTCTTTCCCGACACCTTGAATCGTGTCTGGGTCAAAATGGAACAGAAACGATCCAATGAATCCTGCCTCAGTCCACCCCATGTCATGCTAGGTTTTACATCGACGGTTCCGACCAGACGTTGCCAGAGTCTTTTTGGTAACCCGAGTGCGGGTGAGTTTGTGAGTAACTTTTTGCTATGCGTTTCCTTGAACGCGAGTAGAGCAGTTTGTGGGTTGTTGACGCCAGGGATCCAGTTGATTCCAATCTCAAAAGGTCCTGACATCTCATGAATTTCTCTTGCTGCCCACGCTGACAAACGAAGAATTGCCGGTCCGCTCAAACCCCAATGAGTGATCAGCATGGGGCCTTGGCAACGGATGTTTGTTCCGATCAAACTCGATTCAGCCATCGGCACACTCAGTCCCTGTAATCCATGGATCAATGGATGTTTGATTTCAAACGTAAACAGAGAGGGGATGGGGTCGATGATATGATGCCCCAGTGATTGAATGATTTTCAATTGTTTGCCGGGCTTCATCCCTCCAGCTGTCCATAGAACATGGCGGCATTTGTAATCGCCCACCCCGCTTGTAAGAATGGTAAAACCGCCTGTCTTGAGAGGAGTAATTTGGGTGACTTCGCGGCGAGTTTGAATACGAATGCCTGACTTAATCGAGGTGTTGAGTAAGCAGTCAACGATACTGGACGATTGATCCGAAACTGGAAACATGCGCCCATCGCCTTCCGTTTTCAGAGGGACCCCTTTATCCTGGAACCATTGCACTGTATCGGCGGATTGCCAGCTATGAAAAGGGCCGAGGAGTTCACGGCTTCCTCGCGGATAATGAGTAATCAATTCCTCAGGATCGAAGCATGCATGAGTGACATTGCAACGACCTCCTCCAGAAATCCTTACCTTGGACAAAACGTTTGGACCCTTTTCCAGCAGCAAAATTTTCAAAGCTGGATTTGATTCTGCTGCAGTAATGGCTCCGAAGAAGCCAGCTGCGCCTCCTCCCACCACGACAAGATCAAGCTCCTTCCTCAAAGGGTTGTTCTCAACTATGGATACCCGTTGTTTTGATAGTCGGGGACGACCCTTTGAGGATTGCTTTCGATTCTCTTTGTTCATGGCTCTTTCAACACGGGTTCAAATGGAAACGTTCTTTCACGCTGTGATCAATTCATTTCTGATATGGCCTTGCGCTTGACCTGTCCCGTCTTTCGTGGTTGGCTCGCCCTCATATTTCGGCGTGACTGTTGCGGATAACCAGTCACCGCCGATTGGGCAAACCCTTAAAACCGCATGAATGATACCCTTAAATTATTGGATGAATTCCAAGATAAGCTCTTGGCGTTGATCCAATCTGAACAGAACCGTCTTGGCGCGATTACCGAAGATCATCTGCTTTACACAGATGATATTTTTAATGCATTAGCATTGGAACTATTCTCACTGCAACAATCAGCAAATCCTTACCTTGCCAGACAGCTTGAGCAAGCCTCTGTCAACACGCAATCCTTGCATCATTGGAAAAAAATACCTGGAGTCCCAACCCAGGCATTCAAATTAATTGACTGGAGCTGCATTCCCGAAAACGAACGATCGCAGGTATTTTATTCCAGTGGCACGACAGGAAAAGATGCCAGTCGTCACTGGCATCACGGACGATCACTCGAACTTTACGAAACTTTGTTATCAGCATGGCACCGCGCACATGCCCCCTGGGAGGGGGGCATGTGCCGAGTTGACGAGTGTCTTTTTCTGACTCCCAACAAGAAATCCGCGCCTCATTCCTCATTGATCCACATGTTTGGAACAATTGCCGATTCTTTGCCCTCTGAGGTGACTTCCCATTTTGTTGGAAAGATCAGCGTTGAAAACGAGTGGATTTTACCTTTGTCAGCCACCATTGACCAACTGGCAAAATGCTCCCAACCCGTTTGTATTTTCGGAACGGCATTTCTCTTCGTGCACTTGTTGGATCATTTGGAGGCAGCAGGAACTCGTCTATCGCTGCCTGAAGGGTCGGTTGTTTTCGAAACAGGGGGCTACAAAGGCAAATCACGATCCCTGACAAAAGAGAAACTGTATCAAGAAATTGAATCCAAGCTTGGCATTCTGGAAAAAAATATTCTCTGTGAATACGGCATGAGCGAACTTTCCTCGCAGGCTTACGATCTACAATCGAAATCGGACTCACATTTCAATGACGGTTCTACAACACGAAAATTGAGGTTTCCTCCCTGGGCACGATGTCATGTCATTTCTCCTGAAACGATGTTGGAGGTTCCTGAGGGTGACACAGGTTTGATTCAAGTGATTGACCTGGCCAATGTCTGGTCCTCTGTGTCCATTCTTACCGAGGATATCGGTATTCCTCATAAGGAAGGTTTTGAATTACTTGGACGTGCAGAGATTTCCGAGCCAAGAGGCTGTTCATTGATGTCGGAAGATTTTGCGTAGTTCGATGTTTCCCCTTGCATAATGAGATGAGCTCAAATCCCGAAGATTCCAAGGTCACGACGTCTTCTTCCATTCAACGAAGAGAGTTGCGTACGCTTTGCGGTGTTGGAATGCTTCATGCCTTCACGCACGTGTATCACGTGGCCCTGATGCCTCTTTATCTCATGATACATGAGGATTTGAAATCAGGTTCCATGGATCATACTACTTTCTTGATGACAGCGATGATGACCGCCTATTTCATACCCAGTTACTGGGTAGGTGCATTAGCCGACCGAATGGACAGACGAAAATTACTAGGAATAGGACTTCTCATCAACGGCACCGGTTTTGCAGCCTTTTCTCAGGTCAATTCTTATATCGGAGCCGTGTTTTGTATGGTGGTTTCTGGCATCGGAGGTAGTTTTTATCATCCGGCTGCAACGGCGATGATTGCGGACCAATTTCCACAAAGAGAGGGGAAAGCATTTGGATTGGTTGGCATTGGTGCAAGCATTGGATTCCTGATAGGACCGGTTTATTCGGGATGGCGCGCGAGTGCGAGTGAAACTTTGATTGGAGCGGCTGCATGGAGAGGCCCGGTAATGGAACTAGGTGTTGCGGGTGTCATTGCTGGTCTTCTTTTTTTATGGTTGGCTCCGAAGGATTGTCCTGGCGGAAACGCTCCTCATACTTCTCCAGACCGCCCTCAGAAAAAGTGGATGTCTTCGGGAATATTTGTTGTATTGATCCTGACAGCATTTGCCTTCAGTCTGCGAGATTTCACAGGCTTTGGAATGGGAAGCCTGGGCTCGCTTTTTCTTCAGAAAGCGCATGGATGGTCAGTCCAGGAAACAGGTTTCGCCCTGAGTATGATTTTCATTGGAACCATTATCAGTAACCCTGTATTTGGAACCTTGAGTGATCAACGGCGTTTTTCCTGGCTTGCAGGTGTGCTGGTGATTGCCGGATGCCTGGTGACAACCTTTCCCTTGTTACCGTCATCATTCATCATGCCCGCACTTTTTATCTACGGTTTCTTTTTTATCGCCAGTTATCCTATGGTAGAGGCCGCACTCATGGAAGCGGCCCCAGTGGCTTATCGGGGCAGGATCAGTGGCCTCTTTGTTTTGGTGGGTGGGTTGATCGGAAATCTGGCCCATTGGATTTTAGGCTGGAGGGTTGAAAATCTCGGGAGTGAAGCTGGACAGATGAGCGCTTATCAATCCTCTTTCACCACACTGGGATGTCTTGTTGTGATATCCTTGAGTGGTATTTTTGGATTCCGTTATTTGATCAAAGCGTGGAAAGCAGATGAAAAAACATAAGGCTCAGGACAACTCAATTTTCTGAATAACAATGGATCTACCCAATTTCTTTTTAGCTGACATGCCTTCGAGTGAAACGCTGACACCGGCTATGCTCACCGATGCATGTCTCACGCTCAAGCGCAATCGTCGCCTCTATCTCGAAGAGCGAACGACTGCCAGTTTGATTCGGACGCTGGCGAATGTGGCTGAACACTGGACTTATCCCGATTATCCCATCCGTGAGTACACTTTGCATAAAGGCCCAGAGATCACCGGCTTTCCTGCAGCGATTCTGGAAAAGGGTTTATTGGATTTCATGAAAGAAATTTCCGAGGAAAACCTTCAGGCTCTGGTTGAGCAGGATCTGGGGCATCTTCGAAGATTGGATGAGCCATGTGCAAATGAATCCGACCGATCTGGTCAACGAATGAGCATGGCTGTTGGTCCTGAATTAATGCTCCACATTACCG
>JBDQII010000039.1:0-18451 GCA_040264395.1 Verrucomicrobiota bacterium | reverse complement strand
GTCGATCCTCAGAGTGATGCTGCTACCCTGTTTGGTGAGGTATTGGACCTGAATGGGAACATCAGTTACGGCGATGCCCCGGGGTGGCATGTGGATTTGGTCCTGGAAGGTCTGGACCCCCAGCGCACTTATACCTTTGCCGGGACGGCCATGCGAGGAGGTGGCCAGGGTTATGCCGAGCGAACGACCAACTGGAAACTGTTGGGAGCCGATACCTTCACTTACGCGAGTTCCCAGGGTGCATGGAAGGTTGGGGAAGACAGTGTCGAATTCAGTACCGGTCACAATAAGGTGGGATACGTGGCACGATGGACAGGTATGGCGCCGGGTTCCGATGGTAAAATCATCATTCGTACCAGCCACACGGTGGGCGAGGCCAACGGTGGACTCCCCGGAGCTCATGCCTACAAAGGCTACGCAGGGGGTGTGTTCATGCTTCAGCTGGAGCCCCCACCTGCTGCTGGCTGGCAGGCCTTCAATGACAGTTCCAACAAGAATGGAGGCACCGATGATCCCACGGTGACCACCATCAACATTGGACGGAGCAGCCCGGGCCCGGTTGAGGAGGAACTCCTGCAGCTCGGTGGCGGGGACGGCACAGGTGTGATAGCACGCTATGAGGAAACCGTTTCAACCGGTAGTGTGTTCTGGACGTCTGATTCGATCACTGTCGATCCTCAGAGTGATGCTGCGACCCTGTTTGGTGAGGTATTGGACCTGGATGGGAATATCAGTTATGGCGACGCTCCTGGTTGGCATGTGGATTTGGTTCTGGAGGGTCTGGATCCCCAACGCACTTATACTTTTGCCGGGACGGCCATGCGGGGAGGCGGCCAGGGTTATGCCGAGCGAACGACCAACTGGAAACTGTTGGGAGCCGATACCTTTACTTACGCGAGTTCCCAGGGTGCGTGGAAGGTTGGGGAAGACAGTGTGGAATTCAGTACCGGTCACAACAAGGTGGGCTATGTGGCGCGATGGACTGGTATTGCGCCCGGTTCCGATGGGAAAATCATCATTCGTACGAGTCATACGGTGGGGGAAGCCAACGGTGGACTCCCCGGAGCTCATGCCTACAAGGGCTATGCAGGCGGTGTGTTCATGCTTGAGCTGGAGTCCGGCAGGAATCAGGGACCTCAGCAAAACATGCAGATGGTCAGACTCTTTCCTTTTCAGGGGCTACCAGCCAACCCTGCTTCTAGCGTCGTGGTTGGGGTGGATCCGGGCACTGGGATCCTGGATCCTGAGGCTGTAGAAATGTTCCTGGATGGATCTCAGGTCGCGACTACCCTCGACTTCAGCGAATCCATTATCAATATCATCCATACCCCAGAGGATTTCTTTGCCAGCGGATCAGTTCATGAAGTCGAAATTCGATTCGTCGACACACTGACGCCTGCGTTGCCCTATCAGAGCGCCTGGTCCTTCACGACGGTGGATTACAGTAATCTACCTTCACTGGATGCCGACCAGGCCCTGAGTCAGGTCGAGGCGAATGATCTGCGGCGAGGTTTTGGTGTTCGAACCATCGCACCCGATCCTTTCAATACCTCGGGTGGCAACTGGGGGTTGGAGTATACTGAAGACCTCTTGATCATCTGGGATCAACCGCATGAAAATCTGGCTCAGCTCGATCGGCTTAACGAAAAAGGATATTTTGTTGAGTCGGGAGGTATTAATTATCAGCGCGACCAGTTGGCCATTGGTAATCACGGTGAGGAAAAACCCTTTCCGGGGATTTCTGGTACTGAAGCCCTTATTCCGGAAGACTATGAGGAGCCCTATACCTTTTTTGGTTGCGAGATTGTCACCCTTTTGGAGCTGAGTGAGGGCTACCATGACCTTTCCTTGACAGCATCGCCTCAGCATGAGCTTTACCTGGGGTTTGGGCCCAATGCCTTTTTGATCGATCCGGATGAATCCATCAACCCCGGCAAAGGAGATGATCAGGGGTGGCGATATCGATTCACGGTCCCTCAAGGTGGTCTCTATCCTTTCACACTTCTCTTTTTCGATGATCTCACAGGTAGCTCTACGCTCACGACCAGTGGGGGAAGTGCGTCCAGCTTGGAATGGTCGGTGAAATCGCCTTTGGGAACGACACCATTGATCAATGCCAACGCAGTAGGAGGCATCAAGGCCTATATTCCGGAATTTGCTGCGGACAAACAGGTCCAAGTCACCATTGAGCTAAATTCCATGACCGCGCAAAGCTTCAGCTTCAACACCCTCGCAGGTTCAAATTACCTCATTGAAGGATCTGGAGACTTGAAACAGTGGAAAGAGATTGCTCAGCTGACAGCCGAAGGAGATTCAACGACATTCAGGGATGATCGTGAACCAAGCTCTGATGTATATTTTTATCGGGTTCGACTGCCTTAAGGGCTGGCCGGACGGGTCCCAACGATCCCACGCCGCCTTGTTGAACTACTGGATGAATTGTGATCTGACTCTCAGATGGGAAAATTCCAAGTTGAGGCTCTTGAGAGAGACTTTCGATCTTGATCTCCCTTTTATTGCCATGGCCTCATTGTTGAGAGCAAGCTAATGCCTTTGAATAAAAGTTTACTCCAAGGCTGCGTAGGGAAACAAGTGACTGTATCAGGTCAGAAGGTCTATCGAATTTTTTCGGAATCGACATTAAAATCGATGCAGTATCTGCAAGAGAGAGCAGAAAAAGGCAGTCCTATTCAAAACGATTCATGATAATCAGGGGCGAAAACCCATGCCCTTTTGTCGGCCGTGCATTGATTGCAATTGCTAAAATCCCATCATATCAAATCTCCCAGGCAGGCTGCATCGTCAGGCTGAGGTATGGAGCAATCATCACCACTCGGTGACAAGTTGACACGAGCCATTTTCAGTGGTTTTGCTCAAGGGTTTTTCCCATAAATAATCAAATCTTGAGACATTCGGGCTAAGGACCTGCACGAAAGAACTGCATTTCTTGAGAGGCTGGCTCCGAGAATGGGCTGGAGGCTCCTTCCACGGGCAACCATGGACCTTCGACTTGAGAAGCTTGTTGGAGCTGCCCGGTGTATTCCACCACAATCTGCCCGCCTTCCAGTCCGACTGAAACAATGGAGCCACCGGTCTCAGGCGCCATACCGGGGCGAATGATGACATCATCCAGCCCAGCCCAACCCCAGCCGCCGCTGTGACTATCGATAAAATCCAGGGTGTATTGAGCGCCTTCCTCAATCACTCCAGCCAAATCCTCCGAAGTAAGGATAATGGTTTCCCACGATTGACTCCCACTTTCAGAGCGACCATAAAAAGCCAGATAGTGACCTGTTTGATCATCTCGGAGGGCAACCCCAATAGCTCCGCCACCCCCGGATGCTTCCGGCAAACCGTTGGCATTGACCTCTTCGAGGTCAAATGTGGTATGCGCTCCGCCAATCAAGGCAAAAGAGATTTCTCCATCACCGAACAGTGAAAATGGAGGAGATCGCAGCACCAGCGTTGCGTGAGCCTGGTCGCGCGTATTACCCCCATCGGGATCCTCAAAGGGCAGCGGACCCACAAACGCGGGTGCGTTCAAGGGTACAGGTGGGACTGAATCGCCCACAGTGGGGTCGTTCACACTGATGACGCCTAGCTGTGTAGGGCCCGTTTCTGAAATACCTTCCTGAGTCCAGCCTTGCAGGGTTTCATCATCGAAATTGTATTTTAAGATGGGGGTGCCTTCCTGAATGATGACATCATCCAATCCTGCCCAACCCCAGCCGCCGCTATGGGTATCAATAAAATCCAGCGTGTAGGTTTCCCCAAAAGCCACCACGCCCTGCAAATCCTCTTGATCAAGAATGATGGTTTCCCATGCCTGACTTCCACTTTCGGATCGAGCGTTGAAGGTCAGGTAGGCCCCGTTGCTGACCTGACGCAGGGCCACCCCAATGGCGCCGCTGCCGCTGGACACCTCTGGCAGACCATCGGCGTTGACCTCATCCAGGTCGAGGCCAGCATGGGCGCCACCTATCAAGGCAAAGGAAATCATCCCATTGGGATAGATTCTAAATGGGGGTGATCGCAACACCAAGGTTTTGTGGGGTTGATCGCGAGTGTTTGTTCCATCGGCGGCCTCAAAGGGAACCGGTCCAACAAAAGCAGGTGCATTTAATGGGGTTGGGGGCACTGAATTGCCTACTGTCGGATCGTTCTGACTGATCACATCCAGGCGATGAGGCCCATTGGCTTCTTCCGAGCCCTGGACCACCGTCCACCCTTGCAGGGTTTCATCATCAAAGTCAAATTGGGTAGTCCGAACACCCTGTTGAATAATCACATTATCCAAACCAGCCCAGCCCCAGCCACCATGAAAACTATCAATGAAATCGAGGGTGTAGACCTGACCTGGCTCAATGAGCGGCTCCAGAGTATTCGCGTCCAGAACAATAGTTTCCCATGCCTGGCTTCCATCTTCCGAGCGTGCATGAAAACTAATATATTGCCCCGAGTCAGCATGCCGCAAGGCCACACCGATCGCACCATCGGTGCTGGAATCCTCCTGCAGTCCGTTGGCATTGACTTCCTCAAGATCGAGGTTGGGCTTGGCCCCTCCAATGAGGGCAAAGGAAATCCGCCCATTCAACCCCATAATGAACTCAGGCGAACGATAGACCAGAGTCTGATGGGCCTGGTCTCGGGCATTGGTGCCATCTTCAGATTCAAAAGGAATGGGTCCCACAAAGGCTGCTCCGGTCAATGGTTGCGGGGGCACCGAATCACCTACATTGGGGTCCTCCGCATGAATCAACCCAAGGTGGTTTGGACCCCCCTCAGTTGCCGATTCCAAAACGGCCTCCCAGCCTGCAGCGTCGCCGCCATCAAAATCATAGATCACGGTTTTGCCGGCATCACCTCCACCTGCCAATTTCAAGGTCAGCGTAGGGCCGGCTTCCCCATCCCCAAAATCGATCCCCACAATAGCATTATCATCCAGGGTCCTGCCGTAGAAGACAAAGGAAGCAAACCCGTCGCCTTCACTGAGCGCCTTGTTCAAGGCGTCCACCAAATCCTCGTCGGAGGAACTGCCAGCACTTCGAACGATGGCCCGCTTGGCAGTGGATTGCCCCGGCACGAATTCAAGGTCCATTGCTACTTCCCCTTGCCAAAGCGCTCGACGGGTGTTGGGCCGCACGAGAGGACTCGGCCTAGTGGAAGTAACCGCATCGTAACGTTTCTTGGCCTCATCAAGGGTCAGGGTTTCGGGATCCCAGTCCGAGGGCACATCCATCAAGGCCACGTATAAAAATTGATCATTTACCTCTATGTTCAAATCAAAGACATCCAGTGTGGCAGTGGTAATGACCGCACCTTCAGGCAACAGGGCTGCCAGATCAAAACCAACGTAGGACAATGCCTCCTGGATACCTGGCAGGGTTTGCTCGGCATAAGGGCTGGGATAGAGATCAGCTGTCACGCATGTTGGACACAATGCATCCACCACTGCCGTACGAGTAGCCTCCTGAGACATCGTGAGTTGGGCTTGGATTTGCGGAACCATCGCGCTCAGTGAAAGAACTGCACTCGTCGCTACTAGGGAGTTTAAAAGCTTCATGAATTACTATGATTTGTAACTTGATGAGGTGAGAAATCACCATGTAAGAATGTGATATTGAAAGCAAGCAAAGCGTGGATATAATAGGGCACAATGAGGACATGATTTCGCTGTATCTGAAACTTTCCCTTCACATTTTGGACAAGTGATCAATGCCATAACTCAAAAATAAATCTAAATATTATATAAAACAAGGAGGGAAATCATATGGTAGTCGACCCTGGACAACTCTTTAGCCCCGCATAAAAGTTGGTGCTTTTGCGGTTTTAGATTCGTCATTTCGACCAGGAAAATGTAAGCTAACAGCAATTGTATGGGATGAATTTATTAGTAATTTAATGTCACAGAATAGGGGCATATACACTCATTTGACGATCTTTGGGCATTATTTGACCAGATAACTGAGTAACCCATCTCACATCCAATGCTGGCTGGATCACGGCATCAACTTCTGATGGAGGCGCTGATTTTATTGGCCGAATAGACATCGGTTCGGGACTGGCTAAAGTTAAAATAATTGTTCTCGGACAGGCGAAATGTGAAAAACTAAACACACCAACCGGTGGTAATCATATTGCTAGAACTGTAGCTCGATTGAAACGCGGTTGGATTGGCGTTTACGTCACGACCAGTTATTTTTCTGAAGCTGTTCAAAGAGAGGTTTTGGAAGACAAATATCCGATAATGCTTATCAACGGGGTTACCCTAGCGAAATCGATTGATAAGATAATGAATCAAGATGGATATGCTGAAGTTGAAGACTTCTTGGATAAAATTGATTCAAAATATGAAGAACAAGTTAAATCAAGGCAGCCTGAAGAACTGCTACTAGAAAATTTACGGACAGATCTTTAAACTCGCTTCGAGTTATCTAACTGCAAAATATTACTCGGCCCCATTAAACTACTAGAACATGAATCAGTAAATTTCGTCATGATCATTAATTTATCCAGAATCGTAGCTTTTGCCTTCGCAGCACTCACTCTGTTTTCTCAATCTGCTATTGGTGCAGAGACTGATCTAGGGAGTGACACAGACTCAATAGCTCAGAAAGCAGAACAAGGGGACGCCATTGCTCAATACAACCTAGGTTTAATGTATTACAAAGGCCAAGGCGTCCTCCAAGACTACAAGGAGGCAGTCAAATGGTATCTCAAAGCAGCCGAACAGGGGCATGCCAGTGCTCAATTCAACCTAGGTTTATTGTATTACCGTGGGCAAGGCGTCCTTCAGGACTACAAGAAGGCATCCAAATGGTATCGCAAGGCAGTAGAGCAGGGAAATGCCCCTGCTCAAGTCAACCTTGGCAGGATGTATGCCAGTGGCCGCGGAGTCATCCAAGATTACAAGGAAGCAGTAAAGTGGTATCGCAAAGCAGCTGAACAAGGACATGCCTATGCTCAATCCAGCCTAGGCGTGATGTATGCCAATGGCCGTGGCGTCCTTCAGGATTACGTTCAAGCACATGCTTGGTACAATGTGGCTTCAGCCAATTTCAGTGAGCTAGTCAGTGAGCTAGGATCAAAGAAAAGAGACCAAGTCGCCGAGCTAATGACCCCCGAACAAATAGCAAAAGCACAGGAGCTGGCGAAGGAGTATTTCGAGAAGTATCAGCCAAAGAATGAGGAGTAATTGCTACACATTCGTTAGTGGGGCGATGATTATTTAGATATGGCAAAATTATAAAGATGCCAAAATTACAATACCGCCTGGTCGAGGTTACGAGAACTGGTCCACTTGTAACGTTAGTCTGTGGCAACAGAAAGGACTCAGACGATGAAAGGAATAAAGTAATCAACCGAACAAAAAATCAGCATTCTGCGTGAAGCTGAGGGTAGTGGCTCAACCGGTCTATCGCGTTTGTGCGATTAATCACCTCCACCGCATCCGCCGCCACAGCCGCTGCCGGAATAGCCGCCTTCACCACCGTTGAATCTCAAATATAAACCACAAGGCAGCCAAAAACCCGCGCAACCACAAATCAAAGCCTCCATCAGCTAAAGGAAAGCCCCACATCCCTCTACATTTCGATTGACATAAAATTGACACGTTTTGTGTGGTTTGCCTTCTATCATCTTCTGCTATTTACAGACAGACACATCAAGAAAATATCGTATTGATAGCTGTTAGTGGGGTTTAATTGTGGAGCCAGCTGTCGGGATCGAACCGACGACCGACGGTTTACAAAACCGTTGCTCTACCGCTGAGCTAAGCTGGCCTTTGTTTGATCATTTGTGAGGCTGAATGATCCATGCCTGTTCAGGCAACGGGGTGGATTGTATGGGATACTTTACTTGAATCAAGTCCTTTTCTATTTTTGTAGGCGTTTGATTTTTAATCCTCGGAATTCGACTCGGGTTCCGTGGTCTTGCAGCATGATACGGCCTTCTGTGTTTTGGGCGTAATGAGCCCATTTCTTGAACTTGCTTCGTTGAATGGCTTTTTTGAATGCTTCGGTATGGGTGCGGGTGTCAACGATCTTAACTCCGTTGACCCAATGCTCAATCCGGTTGCCATTTGAAATGATTCTTCCAGCATTCCATGTCCCTGGTGGATGACGAGGATCCAGGTTCCAATCTCCCATGTCCAATACGTAAAGTGTGCCTGTGATGTAACGGGCTTCTGTCGATTCTGCAGGGTTGTAGCCGGGGTAGTGTTGCTGGTCGTCGAGTATCTGGTATTCGGGACCAAGGAATTGTTCATCGTAATCCTGCATGCGATATTTGACACCACTGTTTCCTCCATTTCCGATTCTGAACTGAAACTGAAACTCAAAATTTCCATAGATTTCTTTGGAAAATAGGCTGGTCTGTGACCCTTTGTCTTTGTTCGGAGACATGCTCAGGATTTCATTTTCCCATTTCCAGCCTCTCGGCTTATGACCATCAGGTCCTTCCCAGTGAGTTAAAAAATCGGCATCCGAGAGATTTGTCCACACGGATTTATTTCTTACGCTCCATGTCTTCATGCTGATGCCCTGAGTGCGCTTGGATTCCAATCCCTCTTTGTTGACCGTTGATACATGGTAATCCTCGGGTTGTGCATTGGCTGCGTTGCCATCCGTGAAAACCATAGGTAGAAGTTCTCTGCCATGGAGCGGCTGGTCACTGTAATTCCAAGCCTGGTAGGCCCCTGTTGGGTTCCATTGTCGATTCAATACCCCAGCTATTTCACCGATAAGTTTCCCCTTGCGGTAGATTCTGAAAGATTGGATGCCTGACTCCATGTCCGCAAAAGCATTCCATTGCAACTTGGTTTGATATTGCTCCTGTTTGACCCTCAAGTTGTGCGGAGGCGCAGGAGGAGAGGTGTCGGGGATATGTCCATTTTGACAAAAAGATTTCCAATAGGCGGCAAAGGTTTTGTTCAGTAGATAACTGGATTCATGCAGATCGGATTGCAGATTGGATGCTTCGAAAGTTTCCAGAGATTCATTCAATCCGATCCAATGTTTTTCGGTGGTTAATGCTTTTAGAGCGTTAACCCTGGTTTCGGGGTGGGGTGGATCAGGCAACCGCGTTGGAATCATCTTATCGAAGTAGCGAATGGCCAGTTGTCGGCTCTGACTATTCTCATGTTCAGAGCCCGGGTGCACCGCAAGGGTCCATGGTGCATTGTGTCTGCGTCCATATTCAAATACCTGATGCACTCCGGCGATCAAATGATGAAAGCGATTGCCGGGTTCATATTCTCGTTCGCCGTAGCAAAAAAGGATTGGGACACCCAGGGTCGCCTTGTTTGAATCGGGTTTCTTTGGATGGCTCCGCGTATATTTTCCCCCTACAGGGGAAAGTCCTCCAGAGCGAGAAAAGGCTGCGATAATGCGCTCGGGATACAGGTAAGCCATGTTCACTGTCCAGATGGCTCCCCCCGAGTGGCCCCACAAGCACCAGGGAACCTGGTTTAATTCTGTGTGTCCCGAGGCTCTTGCAAGCAATTTGATGGCACTCAGGAAGGCATTTGCCGATCCGTCCTCCGGCATGGTCCAGGTCGAACAATCTTCTTCGGGGGCCCAGATTTGCGAGCCCATGAGTGCGAATCCGTGTTTTTGAGCCAATGTTTGCCACTGGATATCGTCGGCATGCTCCAGTCCCAGTTTCCTCGCCCCCTGACCACAACCATGCTGGCGAAAAATAACTCCACGAATTTCAGGTGTTTCCTCCGGTATCCAGATACGGTAATGAGCCTTCCCAATTGCGTCATCAGGCCTGGGCTCCACCGTGCAATCATAGCTTGCCGCTTGGGTCAGTGAGGAGAGAAGTATGAACAGCAACCCTCCTGTCCAGTCTTTACCACTCGATTGTCTCATGGCTTTTGGGCTGAAGCTGGGACAACGGTCACGATTAACTCAGTGCTTTTTTGACCGCACTTTTCATTTTTTCGAGACCTGTTCTGGCTACCTGTTTGGCGTCCTGTTTCCAGTAGTCCCTGTTGAACACCTCTAGTGACAGTACGGGACTTGCACCAATTTTTAGCCAACCTTGCATGATTTCAGCAATGGGTGCGATACCATCTCCGGGGTAAACCCTGTGGGAATCATTAATGGTTTCGCGTGGTGGATCAGCTGGATAATCGTTGAAGTGGAAAACCTGCAATGCTTGTGGGCCGAGCAGATTCAGCCCTTCAAAAGCGCATCCACCTTTGTAAGTGTGGTAGACATCACCCAGGAAGCAGGCTTTTGGGTGTCCGCATTCGATGGCTATGGCAACAGCGGTACTGATACGTCCAATAACCGGATGCCCCCCCCACATTTCTATCTGAGGGATGACGCCCATGGATTCGCCAATTTCAAGCAGTTTGGCATACCTCTCAGCCATGGCCATGAGTTCAATTTTTTCTCCACGAGCGGTGCCTGCTGGAGGAGCGGCCATTCGGATACCTCCGATTTGGGCGAGGCGGTCCATTTCCCGTTTGGCCTGCTCGAGACCCGCATTGCGCTTTTGATCGTCATTGACAATCCATGGAGCGAAGCCGATCGCGCTTTCAATGGTCATGCCATAATCCGCAATTCTCTTGCCTAGATCCTTAAGTGAGCCGCCGGCATCCGCGTAACGGTTCAGTCCATCGAACCAAGGCTCCATTGCGTCATAACCTGCCTGGCCTGCAGTATTCACCTCTTCAACAATGCCGAGTTTCTGTCCCCGGATCGTACTGGTATTGAGGCAATATCTGAATGCTCTGCCTTGCGCATTTTGCGGTAAGTCTGCTTTTGTTGACTGGTATCCAACAGCAACGCTTCCGGCGGCTACACTGGCTGATGCAAGCATTTTCCTGCGACTGAACTTTAGAGGTTGTTCTGAAATTCTTTTCATAAAGGATATGAACCAACCTTACAGGCAGATGAAGGAAAAGGTGAATCTTTTTCGACAACAATTGGGGCACCCCAAAGCTACATTACGTAAGTCACCTGAGTTATGTGCATTGCGGGCAACATAGAGCGCAATGCATGTAGGCGTCTATTCTGCATTCCTGTCTTCCTCTTCATTATGGTTTTGGTCTTATGAAGTCGAGATCCCTTCATCAAGCTAACCTTTAATTGTCCTTACGGGGCTGCTGGTGAAAATCCGGTTCAGGGACGGATATACTGTTGCTAATTTACGACAAATATGGTTAATTTGAAACTAACCACCAATTTGCCACCAGGAATAACTGCGATCAAAGGCTTGTCGCTTTTTAAGAATAAAGGGAAACCATGCTAGGAAAACTCGTCAAGAAAGGCAGCAAACTTTTCTGTGTTGCAGAAACAGATGCTCAGTTGGATGTTTCGAAACTTGCCCGCTTGTGTGAGTTCAAATCAAGCGATCTCGCCAGCCTGCTCAATGTCAGTGAACGTCAGATGGAGCGCTCCTTCCATGACATTCTCAACATGCCCCCCAAATCCTGGTTACGTGAACAGCGCATGGTGTATGCCAGAGAGCTTTTTGAACGTGGAATGCATAAGCGTGAAGTGGCCTCCATCACTGGATTCAAATCCTACAGTCATTTCGCTGCGGAAGTAGCACATTTTTTCAGTAAAAAACCCAAAGATTTGGAGCGTTGCAATGGGAAAAGGTCCCAAGTTCTTTTGAAACAGTTAGGCTGATTCGAGTGAGTGAATGGTATTTTATGGACTAGATTGTCTTCAGTCTTCGAGTTATGGTCATGGAGTGAAGAAATTTGAACGGTTGCAAATCCATTTCGCATTAGCCCTCTCTCTCTTCTTTGGGTTTGATTCACTGATCCATTCAGAAAAACCTGTTTCTGCTCAAAAAAGGTATCAATTCGAAAGCCCCCAAATGGGCGTCCCGTTCCGCCTCGTAATCTATACAGATCGGGGTGCTTCTCATGCTTCTGATGCAGCGGGTAAAGTCTGGGGCCGGATTTCTTTCCTTAACAACATTCTAAGCAACTACGAGACCGACAGTGAACTGAGCCGCCTGGGTTACGGGGCGGGGCAGGGGATTTGGACTCATGTCAGTGATGAGCTCTGGACGGTTATCACGCATGCGCAGCGACTTTCTGTTTCATCTCGAGGAGCCTTTGACTTTACTCTGGGGCCAGCCACGGCACTCTGGCGGAAAGTTCGTCGTCAAAAGCAATTACCCTCCCCGCAAGTGCTCGATTCCATGATGCGTCGCACGGGGTGGCATCATTTGGTTTTATCTCCAGAGGACCTGAGTGTTTGTTTGACTGTTCCGGGTATGCGGTTGGATCCGGGTGGAATTGCCAAAGGATTTGCGCTCGATGAAGGGCTGAAGGTTTTGGGGCCCATGGGAATATCGAGCGCCTTGATTTCCGGGGGAGGAGACATGGCTGTTCTGGATGCTCCTCCGAATGCTTCTGGATGGCAGGTTAGGTTAGCAGATTTCAAGAGTGAGATCCATGAGGCAGGGATTATTGAGCTTAATAATCGAGCGATTGCGACATCTGGCGATCTATTTCAGTTTGTGGACATTGAGGGCAAGCGATACTCACATATTCTTCATCCGAAAACGGGGCTTGGCCTTACCCAACGAGTATTGGTAAGCGTCATCGCACCAACTGGAATGGAGGCGGATTCTCTTGCCACCACTCTTTCTGTTCTGGGGCCCGAGAAATCCCCCGGCTGGATTGATCAACATGATTCATTGATTCAAGTGCGTATGCTGTGGCTCGACGACAAGGAACATATGCATCAATGGCAGACCGATTCCTTCGGCGATTGCCCTTGAATCGGGTTCGATGACGCCATTGCAGCAAATCCCAGCTTGATTCCACCAGCCCAGGGAGATTACGTTCTTTAACGCGATGCGAAACGGTATTTACATCCTCACACTATCAATCATGACTGCTTGCCAGACGACTCCTGAAAACACACCCAACTCATTGACAACAGTTCAAAGTCTGAATCAGGCAGCGAAGCCGTTCAACTCCATGCTGGCACTGCCCGACTTTGAAACCGACCCGGAGGTCATGGAGCAGAACATGGAAATGACCATTGCACATGCCAATGCAGCTCTGGACAAGGTGGCGTCATTAAGCGTCTCTGATGTTAATTTTCAAAATACTATTCGAGCTCTTGATGATTTAAGCTACGAGGCAGACCTGACGGCCAGCCGGATCTATCTCATGAAAGAGACCAGTCAGGATCCAGCGATTCGGGAAAAAGCAACACAACTAATCAAGCGTTATCAAGACTGGGCAGTGGGACTGGATTATCGTGAGGATGTTTATCGATCCGTCAAGGCTTACGCAGATCTACAGGCAGACCTGTCGGGTGAGGACAAGAAGCTTTTTGAGGAAACACTGCGTGACTACAAGCGGGCCGGGCTTTCGCTTGATAAGAAAGAGCGCACCGAGGTGGAAAAGCTCCGCAAGGAACTGTCAGCATTGAGCACTGATTTTGATTCCAACATCACTCAAGCTCAGGCAACGCTTGAATTTACGGGTGATGATTTGAAAGGGGTTCCCAATTCTTTTCTGGAAGGAGATGGAGTAAAGACTGGGAACGATACCTACTCGGTGAAAGCAAACGTGACCTGGCATTTTATCAATGTGATGGAAAATGCGCAGTCAGAAGCAACACGACGCCGGATGAAAGAGGCCCGCTATTCGCTGGCTGGTGAGAAGAACGCGGCATTGCTTCAATCCATTTTGGATTTACGAACACGTATCGCACACTTGCTGGGTTATGCTACCTGGGCTGATTATCAGACCGAAGTCAAAATGGCAGGTGACGGTGACACTGCATTGAACTTTTTGAAAGAACTCAAAGAGGGACTCCAGCCAAAATTCGATGCGGAACTGGAAACTTACCGGGCATTGAAAGTTCAGGAAACCGGTGACTCGAATGCCAGGATACATCTTTGGGACTGGCGGTATTTCAGCAATCAGCTCAAGAAAAAGGAATACAATGTCGATGCAGAGCAACTCCGTGTCTATTTTCCTTATGAACAATCCCTGCAGGGCATGTTTCGTATTTACGAAAATATGTTTGGTCTGCAATTTGACAAAATGGAGCCACCCTACAAGTGGGTTGACGACCTTGAACTTTATGGAGTGGTGGATGCTGAGACAGGTGAACCCATGGGCATGTTCTATCTGGATATGTTCCCGCGAGATGGGAAATTCAATCACTTTGCTCAATTCGGATTGATTGCGGGCAAGGAGTTTGGAGACGGGCTTTACCAGCGACCCTGTGTGGCGCTGATTTGTAACTTTCCTTCACCGACTGAGGATGCGCCCTCATTACTATCCCATAATGAAGTGGAAACACTCTTTCACGAATTCGGACACGCCTTACACTCCATTCTGACGCGAGCCAAACATTCGCGCTTTTCTGGAACGAGCGTACCTCGCGATTTCGTTGAAGCGCCCTCTCAGATGCTCGAAAATTGGGTGTGGGACAAGAAGCAGCTTGATGGTTTCGCAGCCGATTACAGAGATTCTTCCAAGAAAATTCCATCCGCAATTCTCGATCAACTCAAAGCAGCCAGATTGGCCACCATCGGCACTTTCTATCGTCGCCAATTAAGCTTTGGAATCCTGGATCTTGAATTGCATTCCCAATCCAAGGTGGACGGCTCTCTGGATGTCATTCAAACATCGAATCAAATCTTGAGTGATGTTTTTCTGCCCGTGCCCGAAGACACTACCTTCGCAACCTATTTTGGTCATTTGACCGGTTACGACGCAGGCTACTATGGTTACGCCTGGGCCGATGCAATCGCCGCTGACATGGCAACCGTTTTTGAGGGATCCGAACTGAAATACAACGACAAAGAAGCTGCGAAACGCCTCAGAGAGAGCATTTATACTCCTGGAGGTTCGAGAAACGCCAATGACTTGATTCTCGAATTCCTCGGGCGGGAACGTTCACTCGCCCCGTTCCTTAAATCCATTGGAATCGAATAAACCTCCCTCGGTTTGAGGGCCTTTGACCGAGATCGCGCCAATGTCATTCCTGTGAGGAATGCAAGTCAAAGGGCATCGTCGCCTGTTTCCTCAGTGCGAATCCGAACAGCCTGCTCAATTGATTGTACAAATATTTTACCATCGCCAATCTTACCTGTATTCGCAGATCTGCATATGGCATCAATCACATCGTGGACTCTTTCATCGGGCAATACCATTTCGATTTTGATTTTGGGCAGGAAGTCTACATTGTATTCACTACCACGATAAATTTCCTTGTGACCTTTTTGCTTGCCGTGACCCTTGACTTCGGAAGCCGACATACCGACGACACCTACCTCAGAGAGAGCTTCGCGAACCTCTTCGATCTTGAAGGGTTTGATGATGGCTTCTACTTTTTTCATAGTGATAACGTGGCTCTAGTTGGAGTCGATCATTCGTTGTAAGCTTCCTCCCCATGGTAGGTGGTATCAAGCCCGGTATTTTCTTCATGCTCATCCACCCTTAAACCAACAACTGCTTTCACCAATTTCAAAATAATGAACGTTGCCACAGCCGTATATACAGCAGTTACAGCGGCTGCGAATAATTGAACTCCCAGTTGTTTTCCAATCGAAAACCCTTCCCCTCCGATACCACCGAAAGCGGGAGCCATAAAAACCCCCAACATGATCGTCCCTATGAAACCACCCACACCATGCACTCCGAACACATCCAGTGAATCGTCATAACCCAGTTTCAACTTCAACACGGTTGAAGCCCACCAGCAGATGAATCCTGACAAAGCCCCTATGACGAGTGCCCCGACTGGACCAACCGAACCTGAAGCGGGTGTGATGGCAGCCAGTCCTGCTATGGCGCCCGTTGCCGCACCCAGCATACTGGGTTTTCCGTGCTTGGCCCATTCGACAAACATCCAGACCAATGTCGCCGTTGCTGCAGAAATTTGAGTCACCACCAAAGCGGAAGCTGCATCACCATTTGCACCCAGAGCGCTGCCACCATTGAATCCGAACCATCCAACCCAAAGCATCGCAGCACCGGTGACTGTCATAGGCAGATTGTGAGGCATCATGGGTTTTTTGGGGAAACCCGTGCGGGGGCCCAGCATGATACAGGCGACCAGAGCGCCTACCCCTGCGGTGATATGCACCACAATTCCTCCAGCGAAATCCTGCACGCCCATATCGGCGAACCATCCTCCAGCGCCGCCCCACACCATGTGGCAAACGGGTGTATAAACAATGAGGTTCCACATTGTTGTGAACAACAGGACTGCCGAAAATTTCATACGTTCCACGAACGCTCCCACCATCAGGGCAGGAGTAATGATGAAAAATGTCATTTGGAAAGCAAAGTGCAGCAGCTTGGGGATGCTGCCTTCTGCAGTGGAAGCATCGACGCCCTTGAGCATAGCGAGATCCAGAGAGCCGATGAAGGAATTAAAATTAGTAGTGCCCTCGGCCATGCCATTCGTCGAAAACGAAAGGGAATATCCGCATGCAAGCCAAAGGATCGTCATCGTAGCTGTCAACACAAAGCAGTGCATGAGAACAGAAAGCACATTTTTACCTCTTACCAAACCCGCGTAGAATAAGGCAAGACCAGGGATGTTCATAAACAAAACCAGCGCGGTAGCTACCAGAATCCAAGCGGTATCTCCAGTGTCGATGGTGGAGTCACCCTGAGCCATCATTCCCAGCGGAGCCGCAAGTAAAAGCCATGTCAACCATCGATAAATCGGAGATTGCAGTTTCCTAGGGAAAACGCCGTTTACATCACTCAATAAAGGTGTCTTATCAAATGCAAGGAGGTTCATGGGGAGGAATACTATTATCAATCAAAGCACCTAGGCGACAAAAAAGAACAATTTCCCTCACCATTTCTGGTAGGTTTCGTCTTGGAAATGGTTTTGGATCCGTGCTGAGAGGTTTTCTACCACGGATGAAGGTCGCCTGAAGAGCATCGAGCGATCTGGATCTGGGTATCTGCTATCTGGTTCATCTACAGCTCGCGCTCCTTGAGAATGACCAACCTGCTGTTACCTCTCGCATCGTGAACTACAATGACCAGTCCATTCTTCTTCAGATCCGTATTTTGGTAGATTCTTGCAAAATCGAAAGGCGATCTCACGGCTTGAAAATTCACATCAGTGATGATTTCACCCGGACTCAGCCAATTATCAGCGAGGCTTCCCTTCTCGATCTCCCAGATCATCAATCCCTCTTTGAGAGGAACCCCAAATTGTTTGGCTCCTGTTTCATCTGCTTTCCGCAATTTCAATCCAACAGGGCGCGTCGGGGTTTCTCTGAGCTCGTTGGCTGTGATGGCAGTTACCGGTGGTCGCTTCCATTCCCTTGGTTTGACTTCGATCTGCAAGCGCTCTTTGTTGCGCACCACATCCAGAATGAGGGCTTTGCCAATCGACTTACTGCGTACTTGATTTTTCAACTGCTGTGCAGAGGCCACTGGTTTTCCGCCTACGGCAATAATGATGTCCGCTGGCTTGAGGTTTGATTCACCTGCGGCACTGTCTGCATTGATGGAAGATACGATGACACCTTTCGACACTGAGGATACAATATTGTTCAGTTCGTAATTATCTGTCAGCGTTTCGATACCGATGCCGAGCAGGGCGCGTCTGAATGTGCCTGTCTCTATCACCTGTTCAGCAATTTCCATTGCCATGTTGATTGGGATGGCGAAGCCTATACCTGTGTTTAGCCCTCGGATCATGGTGTTGACCCCTATGGCCTCACCCTGGATATTGACGAGTGGGCCTCCAGAATTACCGGGGTTGATGTCGGCGTCTGTCTGGATGAAATCATGGTCAAGATTGTATTGTCGTGTCACGGAAGATCTGCCTTTTGCGCTGACATGACCATAAGTGACACTGTATTCGAGCTCGAACGGAGCTCCAATCGCTATGGCAAATTCCCCTACCTTCACGCTGTCTGAATCGCCCAGTTCAATGGGCTGCAATATTGACTCAGGGGCATCCACAAGTTCAATCACCGCGACATCAGACTGAGAGTCATACCCTTTGACCAGGGCCCTGAAGACCCTCCCGCTCTGAAGGCGAACACGGATGCGGCTTGCTCCTTCGATGACATGATAGTTTGTCAGTATGAATCCTTTCTTGCTCAGGATCATTCCTGAGCCTTTTCCGTCGTAACGATCCTTCGGAACCTGTTCAGATTCGCCGTTTTTTTCGGGAATCTGCTCCTCCTGTTTCTTTTTTTGATCATTGAAATACTTCTCAAATTTTCGGCGTTCCTCTTCTGGAAGCTGATCCAAAAAGGGCTCGTGTTGTAGATCCATCAGAGCATTTCGCTCGTCGACCGGATGCGCCACTTCAATGACGACGACGGATGGCGATACTTTGTCGGCTACTTGTATGAAGGCTGTGTTTAAACGTTGTGCCCAATTCAGAATATCCGATGCGTCTTCCGGCTGAGATGAATGATTATCTCCAAGAACATGAAAGTGCACTGCCAATGTGCATATTATGGTAAG
>JBDQII010000038.1:0-18478 GCA_040264395.1 Verrucomicrobiota bacterium | reverse complement strand
ATTTCCTTTGGCAAAGGGATGTTCATCGGAACCACAAAGCGGGCAAGGCTTGCCATCCTCAAGTTTAGCTCGATGATACTCAAGCTCTACGATTTTTTTGATGTAAGCCGTTTCACGAAGAAGGCCATCTTTGGTATCACGATATTCCCGCAATTGTTTCTCTCCCAGTATCTCATTTAATATATTCTTGTCCTGCTGCAGGTTTTTCGTGATCCCCTCAAGCTCCTTCCTGTGGATGCCGCTTTGCTTCAAGGCTGCATCCAGCTTCTTTGTAGCGACTGCTATGATGGTCTGGGCCTCTTTGAGGTCGGTTTCTTTTTGTATGATTTCCTTTTGTCTGAGGATCAGGCTGCCGCACTGTTCTTCGATCCCGGTCAGTCCACCGATCAACCATTCATCCCGTGCATGCTCTTTGGTGTATTGTATCACGCTTGCGAGTGATTGTTCACATTTGCGTCGCTTCTCCTTTTCTTTGTTCAGGGTCTGTTTTTCCGTTTCAATCTTTGCGGACGCCTTGCTGCAGTCGTCTGAAATCTCCGAGATTGCCTTTGTCTGCTGCGCCAGTTTCTGATCCAGCGAACGGATATTCTGGATCAAGGGGGTTGCTGTTTTCAGGCTTTCTCTGGTTTTGAGGAGAAGGCCCTCGGCGATTTCCAAAGCTTCGGTTTTCGCCTTTGCGGCAGCCTTTACTGCCGGCAGCGCAGCTTCCTCTTTTTTCATTTCAGTCTGATCATCAGACTGTTGTTTGCGCAGTGAAGTGAGCGTTGCATGGCTTCCATCGAGCGATGCTGCCTTGATGGCCCTTTCAAGCCGGGTGCGCCCGGGAATAAATGCTTCAGTCCTTTCCTTCAGTTTTACCTCCTCACCCGCGAGACCTAGGATTTCTTTCTTCAAGTCGTCCATGGTCGTGAGCCATTTGATGGCCTTGTCCGTTTCGGTGGATCGGGCTGCCAACTTACCTTGCTCATGCTGCTTCGCTTCAAGGTCTTCCTGAATCGCTTGCACCTGTTCCGGTTCAAGAATCAAAATACCTGATATTTCGGCCTGTAGCAGATCCAGCTTTTCCCGTTCTGCGCGTTGACGCTCGTGGACGCGTTGTGAAATATTTGAATAAATTTCAGTGCCCGTAATCTGCTCCAGAATTTTTGACTTCTGCTCAGCATCCGCCTTCAGGAATGTATCAAACCCTCCTTGAGCAAGTAGGATGGATCGGGTGAAACGGTCGAAGTCCATTCCCGTCTTTTCCTCGATGACCCGGCCGACCAGACTTTTCTTTGTTTCGATGGGTTTGCCTGTTGCCGCATGGACAATCTGATGTTCCTGATCCTGCAACTTGCCGTCGGCTTTTTTGCGCGCCCGGCGTTGTTCCCAGTGACAACGGAAGCGCCCAGTCCGGGATTCAAAGACAACTTCGGCGTAGCATTCGCCTGTCTCGCGTGACATGATCTCATTGCCGCTTTTCGTTATTTTTCCAAGGCGGGGTGTGGCTCCATACAGGGCCAGGCAGATGGCATCCAGAATCGTCGACTTACCCGCTCCGGTCGGCCCCGTCAGGGCAAAGATACCATTACACACAAATTCGGGGTCTGTGAAGTTGATCACCCACTCGCCGTAGAGCGAGTTCAGGTTCTTGAATCGAAGTTCGAGTATCTTCATGATCAGGGCCTCTATTCTGCGTTGATGTCCTCTTCATGGATTGACTGGATGATTTCATTGTAGGAAGCGTTGAGCGCTTTCCTGTCTTCAGGCAATACCTCCGCGGCATCCAGACAGCGGGTGAACACATCTTCTGGATCCAGATCGTCCAGTGTTTCATCCGGCGATACCCGCCCCATGATCCGATCCATGATTCTCCGGTTTTTGACGCGTCTGATTTCCATGGACGAATTTTCGATTGCAGCATCGAGTGTCTCCCGCAGGTTATTGATGATCTCCTTGCCGGTATATTCAATCTCAAGCCAGGCCGAACTGCGCTCCATCTTTAACTGGCTCAGTTTTGCCTGGACAGCATCGAGCGTTCCGACCACGCGCTCCAGAGCTTGGAAACAGGGCACTGGGAGTTCTCTGATCAACGGGGTGGATTGGTCGAACTCAACCATCACGACTTTCTTTTCCTGATAGGCTTCTCCAAAGCCCATCGGAATGGGGGAACCGCAATAGCGAATGTGCTCCGCAGTGCCGACCTTTTGTGGAACGTGCAGATGGCCGAGAGCGAGGTAGTCGATGCAAGAAGGGAAAATCTCTTCGCTGACATGGGCCAATGACCCGACATAAAGCTCTCGGACTCCATCTCCGTCAACCGTCCTGCCGCCCGCTGTGAAGAGATGCCCCATGGCGATTATCGGTATGCCTTCATAACCGGCTTTTTTAAACTCGGTTTGTTTGCCTTCCGCCACACGGCAGACTTCCGCGTAATGGTTTTTCACCCCCTCCACAAGTTTGGTATTCTTGTCGTCGATCGTTTCCCCTGGCTCAACCGTTCGGATATCCTTATCCCTGAGGTAGGGCACGGCGCAGACGATTGCCTTCGGTTGTTCCTTCGTCCGAAGTAAGATCACCTCATCTTCCGGGACTTTTGCCATGGAGCCGACCACATGCACATTCAGTGTTCGCAGCAATTCCTTTGGGGCATCCAGCAAGGATGGGGAATCGTGATTTCCGGCGATAACTACGACGTGTTGACAACACGATGCTGCAACGCGGTAAAGGAATCGATAATAGAGTTCCTGCGCCCGATTACCGGGTGTCGAGGTGTCAAACACATCACCGGCCACAAGGAGGATCTCTACCTTTTTCTCTTCAATCGTCTGGCTCAACCAATCCAGAAATGCCGAAAACTCTTCATAACGTTTTCTGCCGTAGAGTGAGCGGCCCAAATGCCAGTCTGCTGTGTGAAGGATTTTCATTATTGAACTCTTTTGAGCATCATACCCCAGAACGCATTTTCATCATAGGCTCACTTGAGCAGAGGCCCCTTCTGTTCTGAATCCGGCTTGAATCGACCTTTGTGATGAGCAGTTACGATTGACATAGTGGATGCTCATTACTATGTATAGCAACGTAAAGTGTTCGACCAAATTGAAAATAGAAAGGTAGGAACCGGATCCTCCTACCGCCGGGCTCCCGAGACGTCGACGAAAGCTTTTTTCCGCTCTTTAGAAGTTGCCTTGCTTTGTGGATTGCCTTTGATCAACTATGGCTATGTGGTCGCATTCTGGCTTCTGGCAAGCGCTGTTCATGGTGAGTGGGTTCAGCCCGGAGTCAATGATCCTAAAGGCTTTCTCATGGGGATTCCCTCCGCTGTTGCGGTCTTGCTCATGATGCTGTCGTTCTCTGTAGCACCGTTTGTCATTTATCTGGGAGTCAAGCGAGATAGTATAGCCATCTATTCCTTCTGCTATGTGGTAAGTCTTTTGCTTGGGATCGTTCTATTTCGATTGGATCTATGGCAGATAACCACATGGATCACCGATTGAAGCGTTCGAAACCTGACAGAGGTGGCCGTTTTAGTTTCCCGTGAACATGGCAACTCTACTCATGGTCTTTTTTCAGCGATTCGAAAGCAGCCTGCGCTGCATCCCTCGATTGACTTAAATCGACCATTGGTGCGGGGTAGGTTACTCCCAGCTTGATTCCCGCTGCACTCAGGACGGAATGCGGAGCTTCCCACGGGTTGAACAGATATGCAGTGGGCAATGAATCGATTTCAGGGATCCATCGTCTCACATAATTCCCATCAGGATCGAATTTCTGGCCTTGCATTACAGGGTTGAACATTCGGAAGTATGTGGCTGCATCACTACCGCTTCCTGCGACCCATTGCCAGCCAGCACTGTTGTTTGCAAGGTCTGCATCGACGAGAGTGTCCCAGAACCAACGTTCCCCGTGCTTCCAGTGGATTCCCAGATTTTTTACCAGGAAAGATCCAACGATCATCCTGACCCGGTTGTGCATGTAGCCTGTTTCCCAGAGCTCGCGCATGCCGGCATCCACCATGGGGATGCCTGTTTCTCCCTTCCTCCATGCATGCAATCGGGGCTCATCATCCTTCCACGGAAACATATCAAACATGGGTCTTAAGTTCTTTGTGGGCAGGTCGGGGTAATGATAAAGAAGATGATAGGCAAATTCACGCCATCCGAGCTCACTGCAGAAATGATCTGCGTGCTTGTTTCTGAATAGATTGAGCACTGAATGCCATATTTGATGAGGGGATATTTCACCATTGCGAAGGTAAGGGGACAATCTTGAAACAAAAGGTCTGGATGGGTAATTGCGACCTGTCTTGTATTGCGGCAGCCCTTCAGCAAGGAATGCTTTCAGGCGGGCATGTGCGCCCTCTTCCCCGATCTGCCAATATGGCTCGAGTTTTTCGTGCCAGCGGTTTCGAGGCAGGAGCGCTTGAGGTTTGCAGGCATGAGGACTCCGGCTGTCACCAAGATACGACGCTTCTTCAGGCGGGGACAGCGGTAGACGCGGCTGTCCAGATGGTAGGCACCCCTTGCGATAAAATGGCGTGAACACTTGATATGGGCTGCCATCGTCCCTGCTGATGGTCCACGGCTCCCAAAGCAAGGATCCGTTGTGGCTTTGCACGTCGACACCCTGAGTCTTGAAATGACATTTGAGGTCGGCATCACGACGCATGCGCCAAGGCTCGTAGCACCGATTCCAAAAGATGGCGCTTGCCTCGAATCGATCAGCGAGCTCGCTCAAAACAGTTACAGGGTTTCCCTTGTAAATAGACAGATGCCCATCCAGTGAGCGATTCAGGGAAGTCAGTGAACGACTTAGCCACCAACGACTGGCGCCCCCAGCTGCGAATTTACCTGAATTTTCCTCATCCAGGATAAAAACAGGAAGCACACGGCCACGTTTTGTGGCTGATAGCAGCGCAGGATTGTCAGCCAGTCTCAAGTCCTGCCTGAACCAATGTATCACTGTATCATGCTTCATAAACAACGTTGAGTTCTCGCGAAGTCGCTTGTTTGCCTAAATTTGCGTGAGTTTGGTGGATCCGACTTGTTGCCTGTGCTAGTTGAAATCGTCGATTGCATGCAAGTCTTGAGATCCGGAGGATGATCAACAACTTGCAACCCTCGTCTCTGCATCTAAGGAAGTACCTCCTGCCCGTTCCATTCAAAGAAACGGCCACTATGCTCGGGCGACAACGATGCCATCACCTTGATCAATTGTTGAACAGCGAAAGTAGGCGTGAATATTTTCTCCTTGGGGACGCCTCTTTGGAAGGGCTTCGACAGATCGCTATCCACCATGCCTGGATACATTCCCACAATGATTGCCTGCTTATTGCGACGGCCAGTTTCTATGGCAGCATTCTTAATGACCATGTTCAGCGCCGCTTTCGCAGCACGATAGGCATACCATCCGCCTAATTGATTGTCACTGATGCTGCCTGCGCGTGCTGAGAGGATTCCGAAGAAAGAAGGAGATTCGGTATTTAACCTGGGCAAGAAGTGCTTGGCAATCAGAGCAGGGATAACGGTATTGACCTCAAACAAGCGTTGAAACTTTTTGGCTGATAATTCACGGAGCGATTTTTCAGGCCTCATGTTTTCTTCATGCAGCATGCCTGTTGCCACGATCACCACATCCAGTAGGCCGTCTCTGGTTGCGCTCGCTGCCGCCGCTTCAATAGAAGCTTCCTCCTGATAATCAATGTGATAATTTGTCACGCCTCGAATCTTTTTCCGAGGCTCCTGACGCGAAAAGGCATGAATGGTAGCATCCGGATTCCCCTCCGATAACTGCTCTGTAAAAGCGTGACCTATCGCACCTGAACTACCTATTATTGCAATATTTTTCATGTTTTTTGCCTGCCACTACCTCTATGTAACCCTGATGGGGATATTGTCAAAATATTGGCCTGCCTTGGTAGCATAAAAACGCTCTGGATCTTCCGTGGACGGTAAATTTGTAAATGACTCCTCCGTCAGATTACCATTTTCTGTTGTGTGTCTGATTCCCCTATTCGAGCATTGATTCAGCCAAGCATCACTGAATCAATTATATGCTCTTATTTGATTTTGGTTGCTAAGTAGCCATCCATACTTAAATGTCAGGTCATGCAAAAATTAGCTATTTTTCTCCAGGCCTTGGTATGTGCTTCTATTTTTTTTGTGTGGGTCGTGCGATACGAAAATATCATTTCGGAGTTCAGACATTTTAAATATCCCGACTGGTTGAGAGATTGTGTGGGAATTCTGAAGCTGACCTTCTCCATTCTTCTGTTGATTGGAATTACCCAGCAGTCATTTGCCTTGGTTGGAGGCATTGGAATCGCCCTCTTGATGGTAGCCGCTTTTTTTACCCATCTCCGGGTGAAGAACCCACTGCTGATGATGCTGCCGTCTCTGATATTGATGATTCTGTCCCTTGCAATTTGTTTTTTGAATTATCGAATGTTGTCCGAGTGATTGGGGCGTCATTGAGTGATGGTTCGAAAAAAGGCAGCAAAGAAAACGCAATGCCACCCAATTCTCTTATTGAGACCAGCAGTATCAGGTTCACATTTCAAGGGTTGCCGCCTTTGTGACGTTTCTCGAATGGGAGTGAGGCCAATCACTGAAAACATCAAAACATCAAGCGCTTTATGCCGCTGTGAACCCCTTTCTAGATGATTCGCTTTCCTAAGCATTCATCAATGTTTGACCATGGTTTTCTTATGGGGGCAGACTCCAAGAAATAGGGTTGCAATCCAAAGCACAAGCAATACGATTCAGTCTCATCAATCCTGGTCTATGAATTTACTATAATGAAAAAATGGATCCTCTCGCTGTGGTTGCTAATCCCGGCTCTGGTTCTGGCCTATCATTACGGTCCGGGGCAACGGGGTTTGGTGATCGATGAGGCGAGCCTTATGATAGCCGCCGCCAATCACTACACGCTCCAGAAAGATTGGCCCAAAACCATCGAGCTGTGTGAAAAAACTCTTGAAACACTTCCTGAAGATGAAGTCCAACTGCGTCGGCGTGTGGTTCTCGAAAAATCCAAAGCGCAGATGATGGCTTCTCAACTTCCTCAGGCCCGTAATGCACTCATCACACTCATGGACGAAATTGCGCTCGATGCAAAGGAGTCAGATACCTTCAAGGATGACGTACGACAATCGCTTGCGAATTCGGAGTTCTACATGACTTGGTTGATGCGATTGGAAGGCTTGCCGCGAAGTGAATGGCAACCCCATGTAGAATCTGCGAGGCAGCATTTCAAGTATCTTGCAGAGGGCAGGGTTCTAGGCGATCAATCTGAAAAAGCGATCCAGCATCGAAAAGATCTTGAATCAACTATCCGTCTGGCACGCATGGATTTGACCGAACTCCAGGGCTTACCGCTTCCGAGTCAGTGACAAGGTTGTGGAAGTGGCCGCGGTCGTGGTCGAAGTTCAGGTAAGGGGAAAAGTAATCAAGGTCAACCTCCTCAAGACAGCCGAGGCGCTGGCGCTGGACCTCCGCCTGATGGTCAGGGGTCTTGATGAAATAGAAATTTTAATAAGGGGCGATGAAGAGGTTTTTGGTTCAGCTCGGAGGCAGTCTCTGTCTTCTCACGTCACTGGCCTTGCAAGGGCAGGGCGCCGCGAAGTTGGTGCCCGCCATTGCTGTGGGACGGAGTCTTCCAGCGCCATCTGTGCGTGCCATCAAGATCTCACCCGGGACAGCTCAAGACAAAACGAGTATCGTGGCCCCTGCAGTGGTTGCCGTCCCCCCTTCGCAAAATGTTTCTGCTTTTCCAGATGAAGATGAGCTGAGACTTCAAAAATTTCTGAAGCTGAATTTTGATCGGAGAACTTCACTGATCCTCAAAGAACTGGCCAGGCGCAAAGACGGGCAATCTGAACCCAAAACCACCGAGCCAACGCCACCCCAGGATCAAGCGCCCGTCAAGAGTGGAGCGGCGAATGACGCTCAAAAAGTGGCCCAACAGACGGCTGAATTAAACAAGCGATTGGATGAAGAGCTTAAGGAATTTCAGTTGGATGTCACTTTAGGGCACTGGGAAGCTGTCCGAGGTTTCTACGCATCCATTGAAACCAAGCATGTAGGGCAGGCATATGAGCATATGGTCCAGAGTCTTTCACGACCGCCAGGACTCCGACCCAATCAAGTTTTGCCACCCAATCAGGCTCGAAAGGAGAATCATGTCATTGAGCTCGAAGACATGCTGGGGATAGCCGATGCCTATCCTATGCCTTTGAGTGAATCGCACGCGCGCTCTCTGGGTGGATTCCTGAGGAAAATGCTTTCTGAGGGCTATGATTTACAACCTGTTTTGAGAAGCTTTCGAAAAGGGACCCGTCGACTCGGTGGGCGGGACAAGGCGCAGCGATTGATTGCCGCACGCATTCTTGGAGCCGCAGGAAAAAGTGAGGAAGCTTTGGAGTTTTTGATTTCAGTCGAAGAGGCAGTGCTAGCCAACGATGCTGAAAGCTTGAACCTCATCGCACTGGGTTACATGGACCGCCACTCAAGGCAGCCTGAGGATGATTGGCTTCTCAAGGCTTGGGAAGTGACCCAGTCAGTTCTTGATTTGAGCGGCACCATTGAGAGTCAGCGCCAGCAGGCATTGCAGCGTGCATTAGATTTAACGGCGCAGATTGATCCTGCAAAGGGGGAAGCCTGGTTGAAAAAGGTATTTGCGGAATATTCGGAATATGGGCTGGAAATCATTGCAGCGACTGGGGCGTCTTCCGCTGAGCAACGCACCAATCGCAGCGCAGATCAACGACTCAAACACTTGCAGCTTCAGCATCGAGCCGTTCAATCTTTTCTGGATTCCGAAAACAACAGCGATTTGCCGTGGGACCGCACCTTGAATCTTTTGGCGCTCAACTGGCTCTCGGAAGCGGAACACTCTTATCAAAATGATGCTTCTCAAAGTCGGTTTCCATCCATGAAATGGGACATGTATGGAAACATGTACTACGGCAACCGATCCAAATCACAGCCAAGGAATCCAAATCAAGCGCAGCCCATTACTACCGGCGACATCCTGGAGATACAACCTGATGAAAATTGGCTTCAGGTTTTGAATGACGGCATACGTCCTAAGTTTCTTGAGATGCTTGCCAAATTACACTTGAAGGTTAAAGAAGAGGACATTGCCTTTCCTTACATCGAAAAATTGGCAGCAACCCATACCAAGGAAGCCCATGATCTTGCCAATGAATTTATTCGGATCTGGACAGAAAACCATGATCCCAATACCGAAAGAAATCGACGCGTCGATTTCTTTCGGTATTGGGATCATGGTTTTCTGTCCAGATCCGAATAAATTCATTGGCAAGATCATGGGCTTCCTTGGTATGGGTTGCTGCCAATTTTTCGATGTAAGGAAAGGCAATGTCCTCTTCTTTAACCTTCAAGTGTAATTTGGCAAGCATCTCAAGAAACTTAGGACGTATGCCGTCATTCAAAACCTGAAGCCAATTTTCATCAGGTTGTATCTCCAGGATGTCGCCGGTAGTAATGGGCTGCGCTTGATTTGGATTCCTTGGCTGTGATTTGGATCGGTTGCCGTAGTACATGTTTCCATACATGTCCCATTTCATGGATGGAAACCGACTTTGAGAAGCATCATTTTGATAAGAGTGTTCCGCTTCCGAGAGCCAGTTGAGCGCCAAAAGATTCAAGGTGCGGTCCCACGGCAAATCGCTGTTGTTTTCGGAATCCAGAAAAGATTGAACGGCTCGATGCTGAAGCTGCAAGTGTTTGAGTCGTTGATCTGCGCTGCGATTGGTGCGTTGCTCAGCGGAAGACGCCCCAGTCGCTGCAATGATTTCCAGCCCATATTCCGAATATTCCGCAAATACCTTTTTCAACCAGGCTTCCCCCTTTGCAGGATCAATCTGCGCCGTTAAATCTAATGCACGCTGCAATGCCTGCTGGCGCTGACTCTCAATGGTGCCGCTCAAATCAAGAACTGACTGGGTCACTTCCCAAGCCTTGAGAAGCCAATCATCCTCAGGCTGCCTTGAGTGGCGGTCCATGTAACCCAGTGCGATGAGGTTCAAGCTTTCAGCATCGTTGGCTAGCACTGCCTCTTCGACTGAAATCAAAAACTCCAAAGCTTCCTCACTTTTTCCTGCGGCTCCAAGAATGCGTGCGGCAATCAATCGCTGCGCCTTGTCCCGCCCACCGAGTCGACGGGTCCCTTTTCGAAAGCTTCTCAAAACAGGTTGTAAATCATAGCCCTCAGAAAGCATTTTCCTCAGGAATCCACCCAGAGAGCGCGCGTGCGATTCACTCAAAGGCATAGGATAGGCATCGGCTATCCCCAGCATGTCTTCGAGCTCAATGACATGATTCTCCTTTCGAGCCTGATTGGGTGGCAAAACTTGATTGGGTCGGAGTCCTGGCGGTCGTGAAAGACTCTGGACCATATGCTCATATGCCTGCCCTACATGCTTGGTTTCAATGGATGCGTAGAAACCTCGGACAGCTTCCCAGTGCCCTAAAGTGACATCCAACTGAAATTCCTTAAGCTCTTCATCCAATCGCTTGTTTAATTCAGCCGTCTGTTGGGCCACTTTTTGAGCGTCATTCGCCGCTCCACTCTTGACGGGCGCTTGATCCTGGGGTGGCGTTGGCTCGGTGGTTTTGGGTTCAGATTGCCCGTCTTTGCGCCTGGCCAGTTCTTTGAGGATCAGTGAAGTTCTCCGATCAAAATTCAGCTTCAGAAATTTTTGAAGTCTCAGCTCATCTTCATCTGGAAAAGCAGAAACATTTTGCGAAGGGGGGACGGCAACCACTGCAGGGGCCACGATACTCGTTTTGTCTTGAGCTGTCCCGGGTGAGATCTTGATGGCACGCACAGATGGCGCTGGAAGACTCCGTCCCACAGCAATGGCGGGCACCAACTTCGCGGCGCCCTGCCCTTGCAAGGCCAGTGACGTGAGAAGACAGAGACTGCCTCCGAGCTGAACCAAAAACCTCTTCATCGCCCCTTATTAAAATTTCTATTTCATCAAGACCCCTGACCATCAGGCGGAGGTCCAGCGCCAGCGCCTCGGCTGTCTTGAGGAGGTTGACCTTGATTACTTTTCCCCTTACCTGAACTTCGACCACGACCGCGGCCACTTCCACAACCTTGTCACTGACTCGGAAGCGGTAAGCCCTGGAGTTCGGTCAAATCCATGCGTGCCAGACGGATAGTTGATTCAAGATCTTTTCGATGCTGGATCGCTTTTTCAGATTGATCGCCTAGAACCCTGCCCTCTGCAAGATACTTGAAATGCTGCCTCGCAGATTCTACATGGGGTTGCCATTCACTTCGCGGCAAGCCTTCCAATCGCATCAACCAAGTCATGTAGAACTCCGAATTCGCAAGCGATTGTCGTACGTCATCCTTGAAGGTATCTGACTCCTTTGCATCGAGCGCAATTTCGTCCATGAGTGTGATGAGTGCATTACGGGCCTGAGGAAGTTGAGAAGCCATCATCTGCGCTTTGGATTTTTCGAGAACCACACGCCGACGCAGTTGGACTTCATCTTCAGGAAGTGTTTCAAGAGTTTTTTCACACAGCTCGATGGTTTTGGGCCAATCTTTCTGGAGCGTGTAGTGATTGGCGGCGGCTATCATAAGGCTCGCCTCATCGATCACCAAACCCCGTTGCCCCGGACCGTAATGATAGGCCAGAACCAGAGCCGGGATTAGCAACCACAGCGAGAGGATCCATTTTTTCATTATAGTAAATTCATAGACCAGGATTGATGAGACTGAATCGTATTGCTTGTGCTTTGGATTGCAACCCTATTTCTTGGAGTCTGCCCCCATAAGAAAACCATGGTCAAACATTGATGAATGCTTAGGAAAGCGAATCATCTAGAAAGGGGTTCACAGCGGCATAAAGCGCTTGATGTTTTGATGTTTTCAGTGATTGGCCTCACTCCCATTCGAGAAACGTCACAAAGGCGGCAACCCTTGAAATGTGAACCTGATACTGCTGGTCTCAATAAGAGAATTGGGTGGCATTGCGTTTTCTTTGCTGCCTTTTTTCGAACCATCACTCAATGACGCCCCAATCACTCGGACAACATTCGATAATTCAAAAAACAAATTGCAAGGGACAGAATCATCAATATCAGAGACGGCAGCATCATCAGCAGTGGGTTCTTCACCCGGAGATGGGTAAAAAAAGCGGCTACCATCAAGAGGGCGATTCCAATGCCTCCAACCAAGGCAAATGACTGCTGGGTAATTCCAATCAACAGAAGAATGGAGAAGGTCAGCTTCAGAATTCCCACACAATCTCTCAACCAGTCGGGATATTTAAAATGTCTGAACTCCGAAATGATATTTTCGTATCGCACGACCCACACAAAAAAAATAGAAGCACATACCAAGGCCTGGAGAAAAATAGCTAATTTTTGCATGACCTGACATTTAAGTATGGATGGCTACTTAGCAACCAAAATCAAATAAGAGCATATAATTGATTCAGTGATGCTTGGCTGAATCAATGCTCGAATAGGGGAATCAGACACACAACAGAAAATGGTAATCTGACGGAGGAGTCATTTACAAATTTACCGTCCACGGAAGATCCAGAGCGTTTTTATGCTACCAAGGCAGGCCAATATTTTGACAATATCCCCATCAGGGTTACATAGAGGTAGTGGCAGGCAAAAAACATGAAAAATATTGCAATAATAGGTAGTTCAGGTGCGATAGGTCACGCTTTTACAGAGCAGTTATCGGAGGGGAATCCGGATGCTACCATTCATGCCTTTTCGCGTCAGGAGCCTCGGAAAAAGATTCGAGGCGTGACAAATTATCACATTGATTATCAGGAGGAAGCTTCTATTGAAGCGGCGGCAGCGAGCGCAACCAGAGACGGCCTACTGGATGTGGTGATCGTGGCAACAGGCATGCTGCATGAAGAAAACATGAGGCCTGAAAAATCGCTCCGTGAATTATCAGCCAAAAAGTTTCAACGCTTGTTTGAGGTCAATACCGTTATCCCTGCTCTGATTGCCAAGCACTTCTTGCCCAGGTTAAATACCGAATCTCCTTCTTTCTTCGGAATCCTCTCAGCACGCGCAGGCAGCATCAGTGACAATCAATTAGGCGGATGGTATGCCTATCGTGCTGCGAAAGCGGCGCTGAACATGGTCATTAAGAATGCTGCCATAGAAACTGGCCGTCGCAATAAGCAGGCAATCATTGTGGGAATGTATCCAGGCATGGTGGATAGCGATCTGTCGAAGCCCTTCCAAAGAGGCGTCCCCAAGGAGAAAATATTCACGCCTACTTTCGCTGTTCAACAATTGATCAAGGTGATGGCATCGTTGTCGCCCGAGCATAGTGGCCGTTTCTTTGAATGGAACGGGCAGGAGGTACTTCCTTAGATGCAGAGACGAGGGTTGCAAGTTGTTGATCATCCTCCGGATCTCAAGACTTGCATGCAATCGACGATTTCAACTAGCACAGGCAACAAGTCGGATCCACCAAACTCACGCAAATTTAGGCAAACAAGCGACTTCGCGAGAACTCAACGTTGTTTATGAAGCATGATACAGTGATACATTGGTTCAGGCAGGACTTGAGACTGGCTGACAATCCTGCGCTGCTATCAGCCACAAAACGTGGCCGTGTGCTTCCTGTTTTTATCCTGGATGAGGAAAATTCAGGTAAATTCGCAGCTGGGGGCGCCAGTCGTTGGTGGCTAAGTCGTTCACTGACTTCCCTGAATCGCTCACTGGATGGGCATCTGTCTATTTACAAGGGAAACCCTGTAACTGTTTTGAGCGAGCTCGCTGATCGATTCGAGGCAAGCGCCATCTTTTGGAATCGGTGCTACGAGCCTTGGCGCATGCGTCGTGATGCCGACCTCAAATGTCATTTCAAGACTCAGGGTGTCGACGTGCAAAGCCACAACGGATCCTTGCTTTGGGAGCCGTGGACCATCAGCAGGGACGATGGCAGCCCATATCAAGTGTTCACGCCATTTTATCGCAAGGGGTGCCTACCATCTGGACAGCCGCGTCTACCGCTGTCCCCGCCTGAAGAAGCGTCGTATCTTGGTGACAGCCGGAGTCCTCATGCCTGCAAACCTCAAGCGCTCCTGCCTCGAAACCGCTGGCACGAAAAACTCGAGCCATATTGGCAGATCGGGGAAGAGGGCGCACATGCCCGCCTGAAAGCATTCCTTGCTGAAGGGCTGCCGCAATACAAGACAGGTCGCAATTACCCATCCAGACCTTTTGTTTCAAGATTGTCCCCTTACCTTCGCAATGGTGAAATATCCCCTCATCAAATATGGCATTCAGTGCTCAATCTATTCAGAAACAAGCACGCAGATCATTTCTGCAGTGAGCTCGGATGGCGTGAATTTGCCTATCATCTTCTTTATCATTACCCCGACCTGCCCACAAAGAACTTAAGACCCATGTTTGATATGTTTCCGTGGAAGGATGATGAGCCCCGATTGCATGCATGGAGGAAGGGAGAAACAGGCATCCCCATGGTGGATGCCGGCATGCGCGAGCTCTGGGAAACAGGCTACATGCACAACCGGGTCAGGATGATCGTTGGATCTTTCCTGGTAAAAAATCTGGGAATCCACTGGAAGCACGGGGAACGTTGGTTCTGGGACACTCTCGTCGATGCAGACCTTGCAAACAACAGTGCTGGCTGGCAATGGGTCGCAGGAAGCGGTAGTGATGCAGCCACATACTTCCGAATGTTCAACCCTGTAATGCAAGGCCAGAAATTCGATCCTGATGGGAATTATGTGAGACGATGGATCCCTGAAATCGATTCATTGCCCACTGCATATCTGTTCAACCCGTGGGAAGCTCCGCATTCCGTCCTGAGTGCAGCGGGAATCAAGCTGGGAGTAACCTACCCCGCACCAATGGTCGATTTAAGTCAATCGAGGGATGCAGCGCAGGCTGCTTTCGAATCGCTGAAAAAAGACCATGAGTAGAGTTGCCATGTTCACGGGAAACTAAAACGGCCACCTCTGTCAGGTTTCGAACGCTTCAATCGGTGATCCATGTGGTTATCTGCCATAGATCCAATCGAAATAGAACGATCCCAAGCAAAAGACTTACCACATAGCAGAAGGAATAGATGGCTATACTATCTCGCTTGACTCCCAGATAAATGACAAACGGTGCTACAGAGAACGACAGCATCATGAGCAAGACCGCAACAGCGGAGGGAATCCCCATGAGAAAGCCTTTAGGATCATTGACTCCGGGCTGAACCCACTCACCATGAACAGCGCTTGCCAGAAGCCAGAATGCGACCACATAGCCATAGTTGATCAAAGGCAATCCACAAAGCAAGGCAACTTCTAAAGAGCGGAAAAAAGCTTTCGTCGACGTCTCGGGAGCCCGGCGGTAGGAGGATCCGGTTCCTACCTTTCTATTTTCAATTTGGTCGAACACTTTACGTTGCTATACATAGTAATGAGCATCCACTATGTCAATCGTAACTGCTCATCACAAAGGTCGATTCAAGCCGGATTCAGAACAGAAGGGGCCTCTGCTCAAGTGAGCCTATGATGAAAATGCGTTCTGGGGTATGATGCTCAAAAGAGTTCAATAATGAAAATCCTTCACACAGCAGACTGGCATTTGGGCCGCTCACTCTACGGCAGAAAACGTTATGAAGAGTTTTCGGCATTTCTGGATTGGTTGAGCCAGACGATTGAAGAGAAAAAGGTAGAGATCCTCCTTGTGGCCGGTGATGTGTTTGACACCTCGACACCCGGTAATCGGGCGCAGGAACTCTATTATCGATTCCTTTACCGCGTTGCAGCATCGTGTTGTCAACACGTCGTAGTTATCGCCGGAAATCACGATTCCCCATCCTTGCTGGATGCCCCAAAGGAATTGCTGCGAACACTGAATGTGCATGTGGTCGGCTCCATGGCAAAAGTCCCGGAAGATGAGGTGATCTTACTTCGGACGAAGGAACAACCGAAGGCAATCGTCTGCGCCGTGCCCTACCTCAGGGATAAGGATATCCGAACGGTTGAGCCAGGGGAAACGATCGACGACAAGAATACCAAACTTGTGGAGGGGGTGAAAAACCATTACGCGGAAGTCTGCCGTGTGGCGGAAGGCAAACAAACCGAGTTTAAAAAAGCCGGTTATGAAGGCATACCGATAATCGCCATGGGGCATCTCTTCACAGCGGGCGGCAGGACGGTTGACGGAGATGGAGTCCGAGAGCTTTATGTCGGGTCATTGGCCCATGTCAGCGAAGAGATTTTCCCTTCTTGCATCGACTACCTCGCTCTCGGCCATCTGCACGTTCCACAAAAGGTCGGCACTGCGGAGCACATTCGCTATTGCGGTTCCCCCATTCCGATGGGCTTTGGAGAAGCCTATCAGGAAAAGAAAGTCGTGATGGTTGAGTTCGACCAATCCACCCCGTTGATCAGAGAACTCCCAGTGCCCTGTTTCCAAGCTCTGGAGCGCGTGGTCGGAACGCTCGATGCTGTCCAGGCAAAACTGAGCCAGTTAAAGATGGAGCGCAGTTCGGCCTGGCTTGAGATTGAATATACCGGCAAGGAGATCATCAATAACCTGCGGGAGACACTCGATGCTGCAATCGAAAATTCGTCCATGGAAATCAGACGCGTCAAAAACCGGAGAATCATGGATCGGATCATGGGGCGGGTATCGCCGGATGAAACACTGGACGATCTGGATCCAGAAGATGTGTTCACCCGCTGTCTGGATGCCGCGGAGGTATTGCCTGAAGACAGGAAAGCGCTCAACGCTTCCTACAATGAAATCATCCAGTCAATCCATGAAGAGGACATCAACGCAGAATAGAGGCCCTGATCATGAAGATACTCGAACTTCGATTCAAGAACCTGAACTCGCTCTACGGCGAGTGGGTGATCAACTTCACAGACCCCGAATTTGTGTGTAATGGTATCTTTGCCCTGACGGGGCCGACCGGAGCGGGTAAGTCGACGATTCTGGATGCCATCTGCCTGGCCCTGTATGGAGCCACACCCCGCCTTGGAAAAATAACGAAAAGCGGCAATGAGATCATGTCACGCGAGACAGGCGAATGCTACGCCGAAGTTGTCTTTGAATCCCGGACTGGGCGCTTCCGTTGTCACTGGGAACAACGCCGGGCGCGCAAAAAAGCCGACGGCAAGTTGCAGGATCAGGAACATCAGATTGTCCATGCGGCAACAGGCAAACCCATCGAAACAAAGAAAAGTCTGGTCGGCCGGGTCATCGAGGAAAAGACGGGAATGGACTTCGACCGTTTCACCCGATCCATCCTACTTGCTCAAGGAGGGTTTGATACATTCCTGAAGGCGGATGCTGAGCAGAAGTCAAAAATTCTGGAGCAGATTACGGGCACTGAAATTTATTCAAATATTTCACAACGCGTCCACGAGCGTCAACGCGCAGAACGGGAAAAGCTGGATCTGCTACAGGCCGAAATATCAGGTATTTTGATTCTTGAACCGGAACAGGTGCAAGCGATTCAGGAAGACCTTGAAGCGAAGCAGCATGAGCAAGGTAAGTTGGCAGCCCGATCCACCGAAACGGACAAGGCCATCAAATGGCTCACGACCATGGACGACTTGAAGAAAGAAATCCTAGGTCTCGCGGGTGAGGAGGTAAAACTGAAGGAAAGGACTGAAGCATTTATTCCCGGGCGCACCCGGCTTGAAAGGGCCATCAAGGCAGCATCGCTCGATGGAAGCCATGCAACGCTCACTTCACTGCGCAAACAACAGTCTGATGATCAGACTGAAATGAAAAAAGAGGAAGCTGCGCTGCCGGCAGTAAAGGCTGCCGCAAAGGCGAAAACCGAAGCTTTGGAAATCGCCGAGGGCCTTCTCCTCAAAACCAGAGAAAGCCTGAAAACAGCAACCCCCTTGATCCAGAATATCCGTTCGCTGGATCAGAAACTGGCGCAGCAGACAAAGGCAATCTCGGAGATTTCAGACGACTGCAGCAAGGCGTCCGCAAAGATTGAAACGGAAAAACAGACCCTGAACAAAGAAAAGGAGAAGCGACGCAAATGTGAACAATCACTCGCAAGCGTGATACAATACACCAAAGAGCATGCACGGGATGAATGGTTGATCGGTGGACTGACCGGGATCGAAGAACAGTGCGGCAGCCTGATCCTCAGACAAAAGGAAATCATACAAAAAGAAACCGACCTCAAAGAGGCCCAGACCATCATAGCAGTCGCTACAAAGAAGCTGGATGCAGCCTTGAAGCAAAGCGGCATCCACAGGAAGGAGCTTGAGGGGATCACGAAAAACCTGCAGCAGGACAAGAATATATTAAATGAGATACTGGGAGAGAAACAATTGCGGGAATATCGTGATACCAAAGATGGCCTTCTTCGTGAAACGGCTTACATCAAAAAAATCGTAGAGCTTGAGTATCATCGAGCTAAACTTGAGGATGGCAAGCCTTGCCCGCTTTGTGGTTCCGATGAACATCCCTTTGCCAAAGGAAAT
>JBDQII010000037.1:0-18962 GCA_040264395.1 Verrucomicrobiota bacterium | reverse complement strand
TTGAGTCAGCTTGTTGAGTCGCCTGATTTGGTTGATTCTTGAATCCACCCATTCACGATCGGAGTCACTCAATGAATCCAATTCGATCGAGAGAAAATTTCCGCTTGGATTTTGAATGATGACCATGTCTTCACGAGTCGCAACAAAGGTGCCTTCATGCAAAGGTTTTCCTTCTTTGTTTTTCCATATTCGTGTTGTCTCCGAGTAATGAGACATGTCTTCGTGCGGATGTCCGGTTTCATGTGCGACGCTTCCTAAAGCGCACATCAACGCTAAGGTAGTGCATGTCGAAAGGATTAGGTTTTTCATATCAATGAGTTTGGTTGAGGATTACCGACCCGTGTAGAAATCTGCTTTTGGGCCATTGATTATATATCGAAAGATTACGGTGTTATCGAGTTTAAGGTCATTGCTCCAAATCCATTTTGCACCCTTGAAATTATGGTCAAAGTAAGGTGATTTTGGGCCGATTTCTTCTTCAGTGAACTCCTTCGCTTGATCCCATTGACTGTCGTCGAAATCTTTCGAATACCAATCAGATGGGATGGGTGTATGCACAACTTGAGGATTGCTTGTGTTTCCATTGATTGGACCATGAAAAAAACATTTTGCTTTCCACTCCCGGCTGCTGAGAATTGAGTTGCCTATTTTTAAAATAAACCCTCCATCGCCAATGTTATTGGTATATTCCATACCCGTTTCATGATCTGCATTATCCTTCGCCATGACCGCAATGGTCATCGGGTATTCGGGCAGGATATCCACCGAGATCACATTATGGGGAATGAATTCAATGGAATCGACTGCCACGAGTTTTTCGTTGATATAGAGAATGAAGCTGTTGTCGGCATAGATGTTTGCCTTGATTGTATCGGACATGCTGGGCTTACGTTTGCCGTCTGGTGTCCCACCTCCTCGTTGTTTGTTAGATCTTCTGTTTCTGTTCTTCAGTCTGGACGTTCTTTCCTGTGCTAATTGGGTATCAGTAATAAAGGTGGTTTGGGAAGGTTTTGAATCGAAAGGTTGGGGTTCTTGTGGCTGCAAGGTTGAATAATCACTGATTGGGTCCCCCAAAGACAACAGCGGTATCAAATGGATTAACAGTATGTTTCGACTCAGTTTCGCTTTCATAGAAAAAATAGACTCCATCAAAATGAATGGAACCCCACTAGCTAGATTAAAAATTTTTAATCTTCGCACCTTTGACACCTTCACCATACAAGCAAAACGGGCCACCTTTGACGATGACCCATTTGACGTCTCATGAATTCAGGCGGTTTGTTCCAGATCCGATTGAGTCACAAAACAGAAAGAAGCCAAACTCAATTAAATGAATGGAACCTCTCTTTTTCGATTAATTTATTTTAATCTAATAAAGCTCCCCGACCCTTTTGTCTCCTTGTAGCATGGGGCAAAATGAAAGTGCTCATTGTAGAAGATGAAGCTAAAATCGCCTCCTTCGTAAGCAAAGGGCTTAAAGAGGCAGGATTTATTGTCGACTGCGCCAGGAATGGGGATGACGGCTACCATATGGCGACGACCGGCAGTTATGATGCTTTGGTGCTGGATATCATGCTTCCTGGGCGCGATGGCATCAGTATCTTGAAAAAAATTCGATCTGAACGAAACTCAATCCCGATCATCCTTCTAACGGCCCGAAGTGAATTAAACGATAAACTGAATGGATTGAATGAAGGGGCTGATGATTATTTAACCAAACCTTTTTACATTGAAGAATTGATTGCTCGACTTCATGTGGTCACCCGACGGTCATCAGGGAATGAACTCAGTATATTAAAAATCGGAGAACTCACGGCCAATCTCATCACCAGGGAAGTTTTCTTCCGTTCCAGGGTCGTTGAATTGACAGATCGAGAATTTACCCTGCTGACCTATCTAATGAGATCACCTGGAAGGGTTTTTACTCGCACTCAGATTTGTGAGCATGTTTGGAATTACCATTTTGATCCGGGGACGAACATCATCGATGTTTATATCCAGCGTTTAAGAAAGAAATTAGGACTTCAAAGCTCACAACTTATCGAAACCGTAAGAGGAGTGGGGTACCGAATTCATGAAAGACTTGAATCAGCGTGAAAATTCTACAGACGCATTCCTTTCGAATCAAAATTGCCATGCTTGCAGGATTGTTATCTGGGAGCATGTTGATTGGATTTGGTTGGGTGTTTTGGAACCTGAACTACCAGTTTAGTCTCTCCAGTATTGACCGTGAAATTCAGAATTTCGGAAATCCCAATCTAAACCGTCGCCATGGGGCAAATCATTATGACCAGTTTGCAAAAGCGTTGAAACAGATCCTTGGGGAAGATGCTGATAAGATGTTCATTATGGTCGTTCGAAATGAACGTGATATGACTATCTACCAGACTCCCAATTGGCCAGATGGCCTAAATCTTGAGATTCCCCAATTGGGAGGGCTTTCAACGCAAAAGTCTACACCCCTTCGAGGTGGAGCTCAGAGTAAAGGACAATCCCTTCCACTCAAAAATCCCCAATTTATCACCCTTTCCGATGGCTCAGCAACTTGGCGAGTTGGCGTAATGGGGAATCGATTCAACACACTCGTGCTAGGTCTTAACATCCAGGAATTTCATTCCGGACTGGAAAAAATGAAGAGGTGGTATTTGGGGGCTTTGTTTACAGTATTGGGGTTTACAGCAATAGGGAGTTGGTTGCTAGCCAATCGCGCCTTGCGACCCATAACTGTCTTAACGGAAACATTAGAAGGCATTACGGCAAAAGGGTTGAGCCAACGCATATCAACAGGGACACACGCTCATGAATTTCAACGGCTGGTTAGCGTATTCAATGACATGATGTGCCGTTTGGAAAAAAGTTATCTACAAGCGGTTCGATTCAGTTCAAATGCCTCTCACGAACTCAGAACACCTCTGGCTGTCTTGCAGGGGGAATTAGAACAATTACTGCATAAGGCTTTGCCAGATTCTGAAGGACAACGTATTGCGGGGCTGATGTTGGAGGAAGTTCAGAGAATGAAAACAGTGATTGAAAAATTACTACTACTCTCACGAGCCGATACGGGTGATCTTCGGGTTGAGCGAAGTCGAATTGACTTGAGTCAATCGGTATCCAATTTGGCAGAAGATATCGTCATTCTTGCTCCTCACTTGAAGGTCGAGACCAAAATTACGGAGCATGTCGAAGCCTTTGCAGATTCACATTTGTTGCATCAAGTTTTTCAAAACCTGGCTGCCAATGCGATCAAATATAATCGCATAGATGGAATGATTTGCATTTATCTGATCCGTGAAAAAGGAGTCATTGAAATGCGCATTGGTAATACTGGCCCTTGCATCCCTGTAAAGGAACAGGATCGAATTTTTGATCGGTTTTACCGAGGTTCTTCCTCAAAAGAGATTGGTTTGGATGGCATGGGGTTGGGGTTGAGCCTTTGCAGAGAAATCCTACGTGCCCATGGTGGGGACTTGAGTTTAGAGAGATCAGATCATGATAGGACTGTATTCTTAATAAAACTGAAATCCAATGAAAATGACAGTTAACATGTACTTACAGGTCCCTGTAGATCCATTGAAATGCCCAGTTGCTGTAAAAACCTGACCATGAAACCGCCAGTTGAAAACCCGGTGATCGGGTTCTAACTAATGGTCTTGATTGCAAAATGCGGCCCAGATTGTTGGAAGTATTGAGTGGCCAAATGGTACCGGTGGTCGGACTCGAACCGACATGAGGTTTAACCCTCGCAAGATTTTAAGTCTTGTGCGTCTGCCAATTTCGCCACACCGGCATGTGTGAAGTGAGGGCGAATGACGCCCGGCAACTGCCTCTGAAACGTATCAGGACTTAGTAAAGTGTTGCAAGTCTTTGATGCAATTAGACCTCAAAAGATTTGCCACAGCCGCACGAGTGCTTGGCATTTGGGTTGGTCAACTTGAACCCCCCCTGATTCAGGCTGTCTGAAAAATCAATCACTGATCCTTTCAGGTAGTCTGCACTAATGGCGTCAATGACAAGGTCGACGTCATGTATTTTCAATGGAGTGTCACCTTCTCTGATTTCGTCAAACAGCAATCCATACTGCATTCCAGAACATCCGCCTTTCTCGATGTAAACGCGCAGCGGTTTGCCCTCATTTTCGGGCTGATTGCTCATCATGGAGCGCACTTCGTCTGCGGCTGCTTCGGTGATGCTGATGACTGGAGTGTCGTTGACAATGGTATCACTCATATTCAATTGGCAAACTATCTTGAGTCGTTGAATGTGTCAATTGCCCTCCGTTGTTTTCTGTGCGCATGAAGCAGGTCAACCGTCACTGTCAGGAACGGGGAGCTTCCATGGGGCTCAAAGCAGCGATCTATGATTGAACGTTTTCGTAATCAGAGAGGGTTGGCATGCATTGAATGCCAAATGGGGATGTATTGATGGATCGCATGGAGATACAGCCATGATCCATCGCCAGCGATGGCCATCCTTTTTTTGTAGGCGCATACACGTCTGGATGATGTCTCAACATTTCATGCTGTACTGAAACTGGATGAGCAGACAATCCGGCGCAGTAGTGATGTCCATTGCGCTCAACAGATTGAATCCCCAGAGAAGCTGCAACACATAGGTCCTGCATGATGGATACAGGACCCTGGTTGCATAAATCTTCACCACTCTGGATGAGGAGGCGTGAGGGGCAATCCTGGTTGAGCTTTTGAATCATCAGAAAATTTGAGATACTCTTAAAGACTCCCTTGCAGTTCTTGTGGCTTGTGCCGTCGTATCCCAGCTGGATTGCTTTGCGGGCGCTGTCCAGATCGCCGTCCGATTCATCAATGATGATGGATGGGCGATCGGTCCATGCATGCAAGACTTCTCCGATATCCTCGTTCAGTGCCACATCTCTGTGCAGGGGTTGCTCGACAAACAGAAGGCGTTTGAAGAACGACTTCAAATTACTTTGGCTGTTTAACTCCTCCCAGAAACCTCTAAAGGCAGCTGGATCAACAAACTGTTCATTTCCATCCAGACTGAACGCGAAATCCGAGGGGGCATTTGTGTTGAGAACGTTTGATATGTTGGCAAGTCGTTCTGAATCAATCCTTATATCGCCGCAGATCTTTACTTTGAAATGCTTCAGTCCATATGTGTTTGTGCATTCCTCAAGCGACTGGGGCAATCCATCACTTAAGCGTTCTTCATCAGGGATGCTCGCATGCGTCAAGGGGTCCGACAACCCAATCGTATGTCGGGCGATCACGTGGTCCAGTGGGCTTTGCGGTATGAATGCTGTTGTAGTTTCCTGTTTGAGATCAGGGTTGAGATCCTCGAAGCGTATGCCGAAGCGGTTGTTTTTCAATGCCTCGTGAAAAGGAATCTGCAGGTGTCGGCACAGTGCGTCGATCAGGGCGCGTTCGATCAAAGAAGATCCAAAATGGGTCAGCAGTGGGGGGAGACCTTGTGCGCGTCCCCACATTGCCTGTTCGTCATAGACCTGTTTCCAGCACGCATAGATTGAGGGAGCTTCGCGATTCTGGCTTAGGGCGCAGGCATGTTGAATGACTGAACGCAGCTCATGGAGCTCTGATGGAGGTTCCTGCTGGGGATCTTTTTTAAACCACTTTGGAGGGAGGAGGTCTGAAGCAATGCCCGGGGCATTCCTACCGTCTATTTCACAATCGATCTCCACAAAACACAGAGGAAATGCTGTCATGGTGGCAATGCCATATTTGAAAGGCATGCGTGTTTTCAGGTCGACCGTGTGGCAGCGGGCTGAATGGACTTTAATTTTATTCAAACGTGTCCTCCTTTGCCTTGCGCATGTTTTATGGCTTTCATAGTGTTCCTTGTCTTATGAGCATGACTAGCGAACAGATTTCATCAAGTCGAGCCCAGCTTCATGGAAAAGTGCAGCAAATAGTGCAATCCACTCCAGCCCTGGATATGCACACGCATTTGTATGATCCAGTATTTGGTGACCTTTTGCTCCATGGCATTGATGAACAACTCATTTATCACTATCTCGTTGCCGAAGCGTTTCGCAGCACTGACATGCCCTATGAAAAATTTTGGCAATTAGACAAGCAAGAACAGGCTGATCACGTATGGAAAACCTTATTCATGGATCGCTCTCCATTGAGTGAGGCATGCCGAGGCGTTTTGACTTCACTCAATAAGCTTGGACTCGAAACCGGACCCAATCAGCTTCCGGCCATACGCCAATGGTTTCGAGAGCAACCGCTAGAAAGCTTTGTTTCCCAGTGCATGGATCTGGCTAATCTGCGTGCCATATGTATGACCAATTCGCCTTTTGATTCTCAGGAAAAAGCCATTTGGGATCAAAACCCAACTCGCGACGAAAGGTTTCTTACTGGGCTCAGGCTCGATCCACTCCTGCTGGAGTGGAACAATGCGGGCAAGCATTTGAAGTCCTGGGGATATGAAGTTGACGAAGATTTAAACCATTCTTCATGCCAGGAGATCATTCGATTTCTCAAGGAATGGAAGGAAAAAATCAATCCGCTCTATTTGATGGTTTCCTTGCCTCCAACTTTTTCGTATCCGGCCAATGACACGACCACCAAAATTTTGAAGGAAGCGGTGATTCCCTTCTGCCGCGATTCCGGGCTTCCATTGGCATTGATGATTGGGGTGAAGCGCGCAGTGAATCCAAGCTTGCAGTTGGCCGGTGACGGATTGGGAAGGGCTGACCTGGTGGCATTGGAAAACCTTTGCGCCGAGAACCAGGATGTGAAATTTCTGTGCACCGTGCTTTCCAGAGAGAACCAGCAGGAACTCTGTGTGATCGGAAGGAAATTCAGAAATCTGCACATCTTCGGCTGCTGGTGGTTTACGAATATTCCTTCGATCATTGATGAAATGACTCGTCTCCGACTGGAGCTTCTGGGAACGAGCTTTACCGCTCAGCACTCGGACGCACGTGTATTGGATCAAGTTATTTACAAATGGGATCATTCTCGCGAGATCATGACCGATGTATTGACGGACAAATATACTCACCTGACTCAAACAGGTTGGCCCCTGACAGATAAAGCCATCCAGCGTGATGTGAACAATCTTCTGGGGGGCAGTTTCGAAGCATTTTGCTGCTAGCTTTTAATAGGTTTATTTACTTGAACGAAGATGCAAATTTCATAACGATATAGTCATCACTGATGTCAACTGGTAAACCCATTTCCGATCCCTGTTCCCAAGATCAAGAGGACAATGCTTCTCTAGATCAGGATCATGCCGTACTGAGTGACGAGACAGATGTCACCTCAGCATTCATTGAAGATACTGATGAAGAATTTTCAGAACTTGAGGCCGACGACATTAAAGAGAATTTTCAAAAAGCTTCCGTTCCCAGGGACTCATCAGCCACTGAAGAATCATCATCGCGTTCCAGGGAACGTTATGATGGTGATACCGCTTTTAAACTCTATTTGAGAGAAATCGGACAGGTTGCATTACTCAAACCTCATGAGGAAATTGAACTTGCTCTGCGTATTCAAAAAGGAGATGCCGATGCTCGTGATCAGATGATCAAAGCAAATCTCAGGCTGGTGGTCAAAATTGCCCATGACTATGAGGGACTCGGTTTACCTCTGTTAGACCTTATCAATGAAGGCAATATCGGCCTTATGAAGGCCGTTGAAAGATTTGACCCTGCCAAGGGAAGCAAACTGTCCACTTACAGTGCCTGGTGGATCAAGCAATCCATCAAACGATCACTTGCCAATCAGGCAAAAACGATTCGCCTGCCAGTTCACTTGGTTGACAAGATATCAAAACTTAAGCGAACAGCACTGAAACTTCAGGAAGCGATCGGCAGAGAGCCTACAGATGAGGAGCTGGCTGAGGAGTTGGAAATGGATGCTGGTCGCGTTGCCAGACTGCGAAGAGCCGCTATTCGCCCCGCCTCGCTGGATTCTCCCATTGGTGATGACCATAGCACATTTGCTGAAATTATCAGTGATGAAAAGGCGCAGAATCCTTACAAGCACCTTGAAGACAAGACGGTTACTGACATGCTGCATGATCTGGTCAAGACCCTGCCCCATCGTGAGGCCACCATTCTGGAGTATCGCTTCGGACTGGATGGCGGTTTGGAACGTACTCTTGAGGAAGTGGGAGAGCATTTTGGAGTGACTCGAGAACGCGTGAGGCAGATTCAAAATCTGGCACTTTCCAAAATGCGTAAGATGATTGAACACCTTGAATCTGTTCAAAAGTAACCTGGGGTCACCTCATCCATGAGCGTTTCAATTCAAGATCTAAGGGAGTGTATTCGTAACGTACCTGATTTCCCAAAGCCCGGAATACAGTTCAAAGATATCACACCTGTTCTTGCTTCCCCCAAGCTTTTTCAAGGTGCGATTGATCATTTGACAGCCCCTTTCCAACCCGGTGATATTGATGTTGTGGTTGGTGTGGATGCGCGAGGCTTCATCTTTGCAGCTGCGGCCGCCTTACATTTGAAGGCCGGATTTGTTCCCGTGCGAAAGCAAGGCAAGTTGCCTCATGACACGCACGAGGAAAGTTATGATTTGGAATATGGCTCGAACACTCTAGCCATCCATACCGATGCGATCGCAAAAGGGAGTCGAACGCTGTTGGTTGACGATTTACTGGCCACAGGTGGAACCGCTGTCGCTGCATTGAACCTTCTAAGCAAATTGGAGGTTCAATTGGTTGAGGCAGCCTTTTTGATCGAATTGGAATTCTTGAAGGGGCGGCTCCTGCTTGGGAACACTCCAACACGTTCGATCATTACTTATTGACGGTGATTGCGCAGCGACGTGTTCAATTCAAAGACTCATATGATCTGAAAAGAACGATTGAGTCCGGGCAGGCTTTTCACTGGCTCCCATCCGGCGAAAGTTACTGGGAAACAGCTTGGCGTGGTTTTTATGTAGGAGTGAAGCAGGTCTCTCCTTCTGAGCTAGTCTTCGCGACAAACTCAACAGAAACGGATACTCTCTCTCAGATTACTGATTATTTTCAGTGTCATATTGATGTTTCATCCATCCTTGATACGTTTCCAAAGGATCCCTTAACGGAAAAAGCACTTGATTGTTGTTTGGGGTTGAGATTGCTCAGGCAAGACCCTTGGCTTTGTCTGGCTTCATTCATTCTTTCATCAACTAAGCAGATCACTCAAATCAAGGAAATTGTCCGCCTGATGTCCTTTCAATTGGGAGCGTCCATTTCATGTCCAGACATTAATCGAAGTGTCTACACCTTTCCTGAGCCACAAGACATTGTAAGAGCAGGGGAGTCGGCGGTAAGGAAATGTAAAGCTGGTTTCAGGGCCAAGTATATCTACCGATGCGCACAGGAAATTGAATCAGGGCGTTTCGATCTTGAAGCGGTGAGATTACTTTCTCTGGACGAAGCAAGAGAGAGCCTGACATCGTTGCCTGGAGTAGGCCCAAAGATAGCAGATTGTGTGTTACTTTTTGCTTATGGTTTTTCACGTGCATTCCCTATTGATGTTTGGGTTCAGAGAGTGCTGCAGGACTATTATTTAGGCGGCAAGAAAGTTTCACACCGTGAGATGCGCCAGTTTGTTGACGGCTATTTCGGTAACAATGCCGGGTTTGCACAGCAGTATTTATTTGATTATATTCGTAGCCTATCAAAAACGGATTGGGCGGCCCTGGTTGCGAGCAGTTCGTTTGGTAAGTGACTCATCATTTTCAAGGTAAGCAATCATTCAGGTCATGCCCCACACCATTATAGAAACGAAGTTCAATAATGAGGAATCAATTGGCTTTGTGATCAAGTCTCCTCCTGATTCCAATGCTTTCAAGAGAGGGACATCACTGATACGCGAAGCGCTGTCTTCAGGGGCGGCTGTGTACGTTTACTTACTGGATGCTGCTGTCGAAGATCTCAGGGGGAACAGTTTTCAATCCCTCCAAAAACTTGGAGCCAAGGTTAGTGTTTGTGCTCTTGCTTTGGATGAAAAAGGGATCGAATGCCCGGATTCGATGGTCCCATCCGGTTTGACGACGATGTCAGATATCATGCTGCATTCACAGAGGGTGTTTTTATTTAATTAACATTTAAAATGAGCCAGTACATTTCATCGTCTCACAGGCCTGATCCAATACCCCATTGTATGGTTGTTATTGCAGGAGATCCAAGAAACGATGAAGCATCATTGGAGGGGATGCGATGCGCACTTGTTCTGGCTGCTGATTCAAGATGGAACCTAAGCATCGGATTTTGCGAAGATGCGCTAGGATTTGTTCGGGATGTATCAGGGGATCCACTCTCAGCGGAAGTATTCTGTCACCCCATATTGAAGCAGTGGAGCCAGCTGCCGGGAAAATGGTACTATCTTTCAAAGTCTCAGGCCGACGGTGCGATCGGTTTCCCTGAGAGGGCATTGAGTGCCAGTGAGTGGCTTCAGATGGGAATCCTGCAATCGCATGTTTTTTACTTCGGAATCCAAGCCGATAGACAGTAATCTGCTATTTACGGCTGTTCATGAGCTCATCGATCGTTCCCCCAGAACCTATCAGGATAACTTTGCTCTCTTGCACGGTGAATGAGCGAACGTGTTTGAATACGCTTGCGAATTCGCTGCCGAATACGTCCTCACGAAGTACGTTTTGATCGATGAGTTTTGGCTTTAAATAGTCCGGTAGGTCTTTGCCCTTAACGGTCATCTCCTTAAGGTAAAGTCCCAATTTTCCCCCACTGATCTTGGCAGTGACTCTTACATCTGCAATCAGGTATCTGCCACCCAGAGCATCAATTTTTTCTAAAACTGGATGGACGTCTTTCAAAAGTGCCGTTGGTATGCTGGCGATACCACTTAGAATGTCACTTTCTATGTTGAAGCGGATCATTTCTTTGACGCTGGTAAATCGAGGTGCGCGCTCTAACAAAGTATTGAGTTCAGGGGTTTCCAGTTCGAATGGTTCTGTGGGAATCCCGAGTTCGGCCCTTGTGAGAAATTTTTCGAAATCATTAAGAAGCCTTGCGATTTCATCATCGCTGAGACTGCTTGGTTCGTAAAAGGCTGGCTGGTCATCAGTCATACCTTTTACGGCGTAGTTTGCGGCTAGCTTTGCACCAAAAAACAACACTACACCAGTCAGAATGAAGGCGCATATGACTCCTAGACAGCCAAAACCAATACATCCTAATTTTGATCGGCTATTTTTTTTATTCATGATGTTGCTGAGTTCCAAGTGGACTGGGTAAGTAGTCTATTTTATGATTTTCCAGCATATCAATGCAATCTCTTTTTGCCGCTGCAATGTGAGCGGCTCATGTGCAAAGGGTTTCGTGAGTAGGCAATGCTTGTGATTCAGATTGAGGGGACAAACGGGTTTTTGGGCCCCATGGCTAATCGACTCAGCCGACTACAAGGCCACACTTTTGAACTCATTCATAAAACAGCCTATCTCAGGCCGTTGTCTCAGTAACAGGCTGAAACATATTCTCTGGAGGGGAATGAGCTGATTGCAAGACAAGTATAGAAATTTTGTCTACCGAATGAATGAGTATGCAGCAAGGTCGAAACAGCCAGGCTCCTATTTGCATCCCCTACCGCGCATTGCTGCTGGGTTTTGTGAAAATGATGTTTCCGTTTTGGATTTTTATATCTCCTATATTTTTGAATCGATTTGCTAATGGGCCTGATTCGAGAAAATTTCGATCTTGAATACTGGACAGGAGTTTTGAGGGTACTTGTTTGTTTTTAATAGTCATGCTTTTTACATAAGCACCCACTGACTTACCCGAGGAGCGGAATTCAATGACAGCGTCTGCGTTGATATATTTTCCCTGCAACATACCCTGAGGCACATCAGGGTACATTTTTTTGAAATCATCCATCGGTAAGCTTAACTGGGTCTTCATTTCATTACCCTCAATCGTGAAGCGAACCTTGTCCTTAATATCCGAGAATTCGGGGGCATTGGCTACGAGATGGTTCAGTTCGTCACTAGGCATTGAAAGAGACTTTTTGGTAAGGTCGCCTCCTTTTCTGTTGAAAAAAGAATCAAATTTTTCCTCCACGATTGCGAGCTCTTCAGGACCCAAGGTCGACTCCGAAAAAGCCGTAGGATTTTCATCAGCGAATTCTTCGATGGCATAATCCAATGCGTATTTGCCGCCAACGACAATTGCCAGACCGCTTACAATTAAAACAAGGAGTGTGCCGAAGCATCCAATGACCATGTATTTTAAATAGGAACCGCCTTCACTGCTCATTGTGGACCCTTCTCGGAATTCTTATGTGTCACCGTACCCATATCCATGTATACACCCTAGTGAAATAGATATTCTTGTAAATCATTTTAAAGCCTTCATTTCCACCCGCAGCTCATTTTTTTTCGCTTCTCTGTCGGGATGGATGATTGACGTCAGGAATGACTGCAAATCAGCGCCACACCGCAATTGACAAATATAAGTTTTCGTAGATGAATGGACCCGCACATGAAAACTCGAAAGTGGTATTATTTTTTCTGGTTATTAATTGTCTTTTCAGCTGCTGGCTGTGGTCAGGGGACTATGGTGACCACCGCGGCCCCGGATGACTCTGCGGCAGAACCGTCAGAACGCGTACTCCACATGGACCACGCACAACCAAAGCTGACAACCCTCAAACTATATCTTGCTGACAAAACGGTCACAGCCGAAGTAGCCAAATCCATCAAGGAAATTGCCACAGGGATGATGTTTCGAGAATCCATGGGCGAAAACGAAGGTATGCTGTTTGTATTTGGACGTCCGCACCAGACATCTTTTTACATGAAGAACACCATTGTCCCACTGTCAGGAGCGTATATAGATTCCGAAGGTAAGATTTTGGAGATTCATAAAATGGAGCCGCACAATCAGGCGGGCATACCATCCAAAAAAGATAACATTCAATTTGTGCTGGAAATGAATCAAGGTTGGTTTGAAAAAAACGGTATCAGTGTCGGCACACGTGTGGTCACCGAGCGAGGGTCCTTGGTAAAAACCTTTTTTGGTCGTTGATCGATTCTTTTTCGATTAAGATTTTCTAACCGTCCATGAAGTTTCTTCTAGCTCAACTGAACGCTACGGTAGGCGACATCGCTGGCAATGCTCAATTAATACTGGATGCTTACCATGAGGGTGTTCAAGAAGGGGCTGATCTGGTCGTTTGTCCTGAATTAATGCTCACAGGTTATCCTCCCCGGGATTTGCTTCTGAAGCCAAAATTTGTCGATGAGAATCTCGCAGCACTGCAGCGACTGGCTGCTCAAACGTCGGGGACCGGATTGCTGGTAGGTTTTGTTTCCCGCAACGACTCCGGTGAAGGGCGTGAATTATACAATTCAGTGGCCTTGTTGCATGAAGGCAACATAAAAGATATCCGACATAAAACATTACTACCTACTTATGATGTTTTTGATGAGGAACGATATTTTGAACCCGCACTTGCCAATGAGCCTATTGTATTCAAAAAGCACACTCTGGGCGTAACAATATGTGAAGATGCATGGAATGATGAGGAATTTGGGGTTCCCGGTCGTTACATGACCAATCCACTGGAACAACTTGCCAGAAAAGGTTGTGACTTTTTGATCAACATATCCGCTTCCCCATGGTTTCTCGGAAAAAATCGAGTGCGTCAATCCTTGCTTTCAAGTCAGGCAAAACGTCTAGGGACCCCATTGCTTTACTGTAATATGGTAGGTGGAAACGATGAATTGGTATTTGATGGCGGTTCTCTCGTGGTGGGTGCTGATGGAGATATCAAACTTGAAGGTAAATTGTTTCAATCACAGGATTTAATAGTCGATCCTAAGATTTTAATTCCTGAAGCAAAAAAGAATCATGCACTGACAGATGAGGAAAAGATTTTCAAGGCACTCAGTCTGGGAGTGAAAGATTATGTGGAGAAGTGTGGTTTTAAATCTGTGCTTCTGGGTTTGTCTGGCGGGATCGATTCAGCTTTGACAGCGGTGATTGCTGTGGATGCATTGGGCGCTTCAAATGTAAGAGGTGTTGCCATGCCTTCCGAATTTTCATCTCAAGGCAGTAAAGACGATGCAAGAGAATTAGCCGCTCATCTAGGCATCCAATATGATGTGATTCCCATTCAATCGGGTTTTGAATCGATCAAACAATCCTTGAGCCCTGTCTTTCACGGGTTGCAGGATGGTGTGGCTGAGGAAAATATGCAGGCGAGACTCCGAGGTGTGATACTGATGGGAATGTCCAATAAATTTGGTTCGCTGCTACTGACGACGGGAAATAAAAGTGAATTGGCAGTCGGTTACTGCACCTTGTATGGTGACATGTGTGGAGGTTTGGCAGTACTGAGTGACTTACCCAAAACCATGGTTTATCGACTTTCTGAATGGGTGAACCGCCACGAGGTTGTCATTCCCGTGAGCACGCTCACAAAACCACCTTCTGCTGAATTGCGTCCAGACCAAAAAGATCAGGATAGCCTGCCTGATTACGAGATCCTTGATGCGATCCTTCAGGCTTACGTGGTTGATCACCGCTCTGCTGGCGAGATAGTTTCAATGGGGTATGATCAAGCCATTGTCACCAGGATCATCAGGCTCATTGATATGAACGAATACAAGCGTCGGCAATCTGCACCAGGACTGAAAGTGACCACGCGGGCTTTCGGTATGGGGCGCCGCGTACCTATTGCTCAGCGGTATCGGGACAAGCTTTGATTGGGTTTTTCCGGACTAAAGTGGGTCTACTGCGGTCAAGGACCAAGCTTGAAAAGTGACAAAGATTTGATTTTCAGCTGCGGCCATTTTTCGCGAGCCGCTTCAGGTAGTCGAAACTGTATAACCCAGTGCGGTGTCCGTCACTAAAATCAAATCTTATGGCGTAGCCGCCAATCGGGGTCCAGCCAATGACCTTCACTCCGGGGAACTCAGTCTGACTTGACGCTCCGTGGATGTTTCCAAAAAGATCAGGCTCTCCCTTATTTTCTGCACTGGGAGAAGCGGCCCTGAGTTGTTCCATGTTGAAAAAGTTTTCTGATCCATCGTTCCACTTGATCGCTACTTCGTTTCCGATCAAATCGAGTTGTTCTGGTTTCAATTGCATGATTTCGTCAGAAGAAGCATGTCACTCTGCTTTCGGCTTTGCAAGTTAGGGAACGATAAAATGCTTCCCAACAATCTCAAAAAGATGAAGCAGGGGTTTATGTGAAGATTTTTCCATGGGCCTCTATCGGAGATGGAAACGGGATGTTGAAGTATGAAATAATCAAAAGTATTAATAGTGGGGACTGACCCCGTATGATTTTTTTGGTGGTTGCGAGGTATTTTGATAGTGTTTGAATCAGCAAATGAATCAACGAGAGCTTCCATCCGGTCAGCCCAGCAAAGCTTCCTTGAGTGTATTCAAGCGTGTTTTGTTTTCCTTGATAGCTGTTGCACTCGCTTTGGGTTTGCTTGAAGCAGGACTTGCCTTGATTGGTATTCAGCCTGAATCCTATTTGCCAGATCCTTATGTCGGCTTTGAATCGACCTCAAGCCTGTTTGTCGAAACTCGGTCCACGGAAAGAAAGGTTTATCTTCAAACCGCAAAAAACCGCCTTCAGTTGTTCAACGATCAAAAATTTCCTTTGATCAAGGAGAAGGGAATCATCCGTATTTTTTCCATGGGAGGTTCCACGACCTTCGGGCGACCCTACAAGGACGACACTTCCTTTAACGGTTGGATGAGAGCGTATCTAAGGGAATTAGCGCCTGATCAGAAATTTGAAGTGATCAATGCGGGAGGTGTCAGTTACGCAAGTTATCGGGTGGCTAAATTAATGGAAGAGTTGATTCAATATGCACCTGATATTTTTGTCATTTATACCGGTCATAATGAATTCCTTGAAGAGCGGATCTACGACAAGATACCCAAGGTCCCAAGGTCACTGAAAGGTTTAACCCGGTTGGCAAGAAATTTCCGATCGGCAAGCCTGATCAAAAAGATCGTTTCGCCCCTGACTTCAGCAGGAAAGGAAGATGCCAAAGCATCCAGGTTACTCAAGGGGGAAGTAGATGCGCTGTTGGATAACTCGGTTGGGCCGAACGTTTACACAAGAGACAAGGAAGCTCAAGCACGTGCGATGGAGCACTATCGGTTCAATCTCCTCAGAATGGTTGATATGGCTGAATCGGTGGGTGCGCATGTCATCCTGGTCACCCCTTCAGACAACTTGAGAGATGTCTCACCGTTCAAAAGTGACTTCAATGAGAAGCTGTCACTCGAACAACGGAAGTCATGGAAGCAATACTACGATCAGGCTCGTCAGGCTTATGCCGAGCAAAATGCCGAATTGGCGCTACAATCAATCGCTGCAGCGGAAGCGATTGATGCGCTCCCTGCATCACTGCATTTTGTAAAGGGGCGTATATTTGAAGCCATTGGAAAAATGGAAGAGGCTGTAAAATCATATAAGCGTGCCCGTGATGAAGACGTATGTCCCCTCAGAGCCTTGAGCCCAGTTCAATCGATTCTAGCTGATGTGGTTTCAGACACGGAAGTTCCCCTAGTAGACTTTGTGACTTTGCAGGCACGATTATCCAGAAATGGAATTCCGGGATCAGACGTCTTTCTTGATCATGTGCATCCCACCATAGAATCACATCGCCTGCTCGCTCTTGAACTTCTTGGGACCATGGACCGAAATAAGTGGATCAATCTGAAGCAGGAAGACCATCTTGTCGCGAAGGTGACCCAGTCGGTCATGGATGGGGTGGACAGGGCGGAGCACGCCTTTGCCATGATGAATTTGGCGAAAGTGCTAGGGTGGGCGGGCAAGCGTCAAGAGGCTTATGCTGCCAGTAAGAAATCGGTTGAGTTAAATTCCAAATCTCCCAACGGACAATTTCAAGCAGGCTTGGCAGCTTTTCTTGCAGACAAATTGGACGAGGCGATGATGCATTACCGTCATGCCTTGCGTCTGGATCCGTCGCACTCTGATGCACATTGCAATTTGGGAGGACTACTCGAAGACAACGGAGAAATTGAGTCTGCCGTGTATCATTTTGAGAAAGCTCTACTGCATGGAGGAGAGCATAGTCGAGAGCGTAACCAGCAAAACCTCGCCAATGCCCTGAAGAAAATGGATCAAAAAAATCCCAATTCAATATCTAACTGAAGGCCCTGTGTTTTTTTTCAATCTGAAAAGATGCAGCTCGTTTAAATCTCCATTCCCAAATAAAATAAATCTTTAGGCTTGCGTTACTTAGTTGCGCCCCCTATTCATTTGCACCCGCAGAGAATTGCTCGTTTCAAATTCCTCGTTCATTCCCTGCACTATCTGGAGCTAAACGCCCGTGATAGATTGCTGCAATTAATTGACAGCACATTTTCCTCAGAGTCCGGTGGGTGGAGAAGAATGTTGTTCACCGGACCCCAATATATACATGAGATCATACAATAATGGAGAACGGAATCACAGCCGTTCCTCCAATCAAAATACGTTCAAAACACCAGGTTCAAACAATCCTGATACATCAATAGAAACATCGGGTGCCCCTGAAGTGGACACATTGAAAAATGCGGATCCTGTTTTTGGAATGTTATTGCCCGAAATCAAGCGAGCCCTGAAAAAACAGGCTTACACAAAACCTACTGAGATTCAGCGCCAATGCATTCCACCGCTGCTTGACGGTTGCGATCTACTGGGAAGCGCGCAAACTGGTACTGGGAAAACAGCAGCCTTTACCTTGCCGTTGCTTCAATATGTCGCCAGTCACCCCAAACCTTATCGCAGCAAGAATGCGCGGGTGCTCATTCTGGCGCCTACCCGAGAACTGGCGATCCAAATCAGGGAAAGTATCCGGACTTACGGTGCTTACCTCAGTATCCGAGACACTGTTGTTTACGGAGGGGTAAGTCAGCGTCCGCAGGAGAAAGACATGCGCAGGGGCGTTGACTTTTTGGTAGCGACTCCAGGTCGGCTGATGGATCTTGTTGGCCAGGGAGTCATTCGACTGGATACCATTGAAGCACTGGTCCTTGATGAAGCGGATCGCATGCTTGATATGGGTTTCATTCACGATATCAGGCGCATCATGGCGTTGCTGCCAAAGAAACGCCAATCCCTCTTTTTCTCCGCGACCATTTCCAGGGAGATTAAAAAGCTCTCTGAAGAGTTGCTCTCAAATCCGGTTTCGGTTGCTATCGCCCCAAAGGAGCCAACGGTAGACAGGATTAATCAAAAAGTCTTTTTTGTTGATAATAAAAAGAAATATTCACTGTTATTATCCTTATTGGAAGAACGTGCGACCAAGAAAGTGATTATTTTCACTCAAATGAAGCACACAGCCAATAAATTGGCTGAGAAACTCGGCAAGTCAGGAGTGCGATCGTCAGCCATTCACGGCAACAAGAGCCAAACGGCTCGGATGAAAGCATTGGATGGTTTCAGGTCTGGAAGGTTGCGGGTATTGGTGGCTACCGACGTAGCCGCGAGAGGCATTGATGTAGATGGAATCACGCATGTGATTAACTACCAATTACCCAAAGAACCCGAGACCTATGTCCATCGTATTGGGAGAACAGCCAGGGCAGAGAAAGACGGAGCAGCTTTGTCGTTCTGTTCTGCAGATGAGCGGGGACTGCTGATGGGAATTGAGCGAATGATTCGAAAGTCCATTGATGCTGATCACGACCATCCTTTTCATTGTCCAATCGCAGCTCGGCCGGCACCCTCAAATAAAGTCAAGACTGGCAATTCGAGTAACACTCGTTCAGGAGGAAGACGCCCTAAATCAGGCCCAAGATCTTGGCGGAATACGAACAATGACCGCAGAGGGGGATCGAGATTCAGGGCTGCATAGCGTCACAAAAACTTGTTATTTTTCACACCTTGTCATTTGATGTTCTTTTCAAATGGCAAGGTGTTTTGTTTTGTGCGTTCACTTTCTCTTTTTCTTTTGAGTGGTGACATCTTCAAAAGGCCTGGTAAACGATTTTAAAATTATGTTGAAGTTAGAAAAATATTC